>CBFGPX010000107.1:0-13254 GCA_965650725.1 uncultured Comamonadaceae bacterium
GCACCGTGCCCTCCACGCGCGCCGCCATCTCCAGCAGGCCGGCCACTTCCTCGTCGGCCTTCTCGCGCTCCTCGATCTCCGGCGACTCGTGGCGCGCGTAGACCATCTTGGCCTTGTCGGGGTCGAAGTCGGGCGGCAGCTTGGCCAGCGTGACCGTCTTGCCGGGCGGCGCCGGGATGAGCTTGGCGACGCTGTCCACATGGCCGAAGCCCATGCCCAGCACGCGGCCGATGTCGCGCAGCGCGCCCTTGGCGGCCATGGTGCCGAAGGTCGCGATCTGGCTGACCGCGGGCCGGCCGTACTTGTCCTTCACATAGTCGATGACGCGGTCGCGGTTGCCCTGGCAGAAGTCGATGTCGAAGTCGGGCATCGAGACCCGCTCGGGGTTCAGGAAGCGCTCGAACAGCAGGTTGTACTTCAGCGGGTCCAGGTCCGTGATGAGCAGCGCGTAGGCCACCAGCGAGCCGGCACCCGAGCCCCGGCCGGGGCCGACCGGGCAACCGTTCTCCTTGGCCCAGCGGATGAAGTCCGACACGATGAGGAAGTAGCCCGGGAAGCCCATCTTGATGATGGTGTTCAGCTCGAAGTCCAGTCGCTCGACGTAGCGCGGGCGCTCCTTCTCGCGCTCGGCCTCGTTCGGGAACAGGTGGACCAGCCTGTCCTTCAAGCCGTCGTGGCTGAGCTCGCGGAAGTACTGCTCCATCGGCATGGGCTGGCCGTCCGCCATCAGCGGCGTCGGGAAGTTGGGCAGCTGCGGCTTGCCCAGCACCAGCGTCAGCGAGCAGCGGCGCGCGATCTCGGTCGTGTTCTGGATGGCGCTGGGCACGTCCTTGAACAGCTCGCGCATCTGGGCCTGGGTCTTGAAGTACTGGCTGGGCAGGAAGCGCTTGATGCGCTTGGGGTTGGCCAGCGTCTCGCCCTCGGCCACGCAGACGCGCGCCTCGTGCGCCTCGAAGTCGTCTTCGGTCAGGAACTGGATGGGGTGGGTCGCCACCACGGGCAGGTCCAGCTCGGCGGCAAAAGGCACGCTGGCCTGCACCAGCGCCTCCTGGCCGGGCAGGCCGGCGCGCTGCAGCTCGATGTAGAAGCGGTTCGCAAAGATGCCGCCGAGCTTGTGCGCCCACTCCCGCGCGCGCACCTTGTCGCCCTGCAGCAGCGCCTGCCCCAGCCCGCCCAGCTGCGCGCCGCTCAGGCAGATCAGCCCCTCGTTCAGCTCCTGCAGCCATTCCCACTTCAGGCAGGCCTGGTTGCGCTGCACGTTCTGTATCCACGCACGCGACAGCAGCTCGGAGATGTTCAGATAGCCCTGCTTGTCCTGCACCAGCAGCAGCAGCCGCGTGGGCGGCTTGTCGGTCGCGTCGGGCTCCAGCCAGCAGTCCGCCCCCAGGATGGGCTGCACGCCCTTCTTGCGCGCCGCCGAATAGAACTTGATGCCGCCGAACAGATTGGCCAGGTCGGTGATGGCCGCCGCGACCTGCCCGTCTTTCGCAGCGGCATTGGCGGCGTCGTCGGTCCTCAGCGTGCCATCCACGACCGAGAACTCGGTGTGCATGCGCAGGTGGACGAAGGGAAGCTCTTGTTGTTCGGTATTCACATCGGGCATGCGGGCATTCTAGGAAGCCCGGCGCCCCCTAAAACTTGGGCTACCCTTGCGCCGCCCATGCGACTGTGCTCCCTGCAATCCGTCAGAACCCATATCGTGCTCGGTGAACCGCTGGCGTTCAGCGTGCGCGACGCCCAACACCAGTTGCTGCTGGCACGCGGCCAGGTCATCCATGACCTTGACCAGCTCGACGAGTTGTTCCAGCGCGGCGCGCTGGTCGAGATCAGCGAACTGACCCATGCCGTGCAACCCCAGCGGCGCGCTCCGGCACGGTCACTGAGCACGGACCAGTTGCCCGGCGAATGGATGCGCCTGGGCGACGCGGTGCGGCGCACGCTGGCCGCGCCGGCGGACCGGCTGGCGGTGGGCATCACCAGCACGACCGATGAGCTGCTGCGCCTCATCGACCAGGCGCCCGGCGTCGCCCTGGCCCAGGTCGTGCGCCAGGGCGAGGGCCACTACGGCGTCAACCATTCCATCCACGCCGCCACCGCCTGCCATGCCGCGGCGCGCTTCCTGGGCTGGACCGCCGAGGAACAGCGCCGCGCCTTCCAGGCCGCGCTGACGATGAATCTGTCCATGGTGGACCTGCAGGCCCGGCTGGCCACGCAGGTTTCACCGCCCACCACGCTGCAGCGCGAGGCCATCCAGCAACACCCCACACTGAGCGCCGAGCTGCTGGAGCAGGCCGGCGTCACCGACACGCTGTGGCTGGAGGCCGTGGCCCAGCACCACGAGCAGCCCGACGGCAGCGGCTACCCGCGCGGCCTGACCGACGTGGGCGAGCTGGCCAGCCTGCTGCGCTTCGCCGACGTCTACACCGCCCGCCTCAGCGCCCGCGCCAACCGGCCGGCCATGTCGGCCCAGCAAGCCGGCCGCGAGCTGCATCTGATGGCCGCCGCCAGCCCGCTGGCCGCCGCGCTGATCAAGGCCTTCGGCATCTTCCCGCCCGGCTCGCTGGTGCGGCTGGCGTCGGGCGAGATCGGCCTGGTGGTGGGCAATGGCGAGAAGGCCTACCACCCGCTCGTGGCCACGCTGACCGACGCCCGCGGCGAGCCCCGCCTGACCCCGCTGCGCCGCGACACCTCGCGCGACGGTCTGGCCGTGGTGGGCCTGCTGTCGCCACAGTCGCTGCCCATGCGGCTGTCCGACGAGCGCATGGCGGAACTGATCGCGGCCTGACGCCGCCGGGCCAACGGCGCGCAGCCCGAGGCGCCGTTAAGCTGCGCGGCCATGAAACACCTCGCACTCGCGCTGGCCACCGCCGGCCTGCTGACTTCGGCATTCGCCGCCTCCAAGAAGGCGCCTCAGCCCAAGAAGACCGCCCAGCAAATCCTGGCCGCCTCGCCCGCCTCACACTGGCGCGGGCTGGACCCCGAGAACACGTTGCTGATGGAGCTGATGACCTCACAAGGGACTGGCCAGGTCCTCATCGAACTGGCGCCGCGCTTCGCGCCCGCCCACGCGGCCAACATCCGCGCGCTGGCGCGGGGCGGCTACTGGGACGGTCTGGCCATCGTGCGTGTGCAGGACAACTTCGTCACCCAGTGGGGCGACCCCGACGGCGAGGACGCCGCCAAGGCCCGGCCGCTGCCGGCCGGCGCGTCGCCCAGGCTGCCGGCCGAGTTCTCGGTGCCGCTGGACCGCATCGGCAAGGCGACCGGCTTCGCGCGCCTGCCCGACAAGGAGGGCTGGGCGCCGCGCACCGGCTTTGCGCAGGGCTTCCCCGTCGCTGCCGACCCCAAGACCGGCAAGGCCTGGCTGGCCCACTGCTACGGCATGGTCGGCGCGGGCCGCGGCGATGCGGTGGACTCCAGCAACGGCACGGAGCTGTACGCCGTCATCGGCCAGGCGCCGCGCGGGCTGGACCTGAACATCACCGTCGTGGGCCGCGTGCTCAAGGGCATGGAGCACCTGGCCGCCCTGCCCCGCGGCGGCGCGGCCATGGGCTTCTACGAGAAGCCCGAGCAGCGCACGGGCATCCAGCGCGTGCGCCTGCTGGCGCAGATGGCGCCGGAGGAACGGCCGGCACTGCAGGTGCTGAAGACCGAGTCCGCCACCTGGACCCAACTGCTGGACGCCCGCCGCCATCGCGGCGGCTGGTTCGTGCACAGCCCGGGCTACATCGACGTCTGCAGCGCAAGCGTGCCGACGCGGCCCACGCCTCAGGCGCCCAAGTAGAGCGCCACGCGGTAGGTGATGAACGAGGCCAGGTAGGCCAGCGCGAACAGGTAGCCGGCGGCGGCAAAAGCCATCTTGACGCTGCCGGTCTCGCGCCGGATGGTGGCCAGCGTGGCCAGGCATTGCGGCGCGAACACGAACCAGGCCAGCAGCGCCAGCGCGGTCGCCAGGCTCCAGGTCTGCGCGATCAGCGGCGCCAGCGCGCCGGCCGTGTCGTCGCCGGTGGCCGACAGCGCATACACCGTGCCCAGCGCGCTGACCATCACCTCGCGGGCCGCCAGGCCCGGCACCAGCGACAGGCTGATCTGCCAGTTGAAGCCTATGGGCTCGAAGATCACGGCCAGCCCGCGGCCGAGGTAGCCGGCGATGCTGTACTCGATGGGTGCACCGGTCGCGCCTTCCGGCGGGCCGGGGAAGCTGGACAGCAGCCACAGCGCGATGGTCATCACGAGGATGATGCCGCCGACCCGCTTCAGGAAGATCACGGCACGCTGCCACAGGCCGATGGCCACGCTGCGCGGGTGCGGCCAGTGGTAGGCCGGCAGCTCCATCATCAGCGGGCGCACCTGGCGACCCGCGCTGCTCAGGCGCTTGATGACCCAGGCCACGGCCAGCGCCCCGACGATGCCGGCCAGGTACAGGCCGAAGAGCACCAGGCCCTGCAGCTCCAGCCCGGCCACCTCGCGCTTGGGCACGAAGGCGGCGATCAGCAACGCGTAGACCGGCAGCCGCGCCGAGCAGGTCATCAGCGGCGCGATCATGATGGTGACCAGCCGGTCGCGCGGGTTGGCGATGGAACGCGCGGCCATGATGCCAGGGATGGCGCAGGCGAAGCTGGACAGCAGCGGGATGAAGCTGCGCCCCGACAGGCCCACGCTGCCCATCAGACGGTCCAGCAGCAGCGCGGCGCGCGGCAGGTAGCCCGACTCCTCCAGCACGAGGATGAAGAAGAACAGGATCAGGATCTGCGGCAGGAACACCACCACGCCGCCCAGGCCCGCGACGAGACCATCGACGATGAAGCTGCGCAGCACGCCTTCCGGCAGCAGGCCGCCGACCTGCTCGCCCACCCATGCGGTGGCGGACTCGATCAGCCCCATCGGCGTCTCGGCCCAGGCGAACACCGCCTGGAACAGCAGGAACAGCAGCACGGCCAGGATCAGCGAGCCGGCCACGGGGTGCAGCAGCACGCGGTCGGCGCGGTCGCTGGGCAGCTCGGGCAGCTCGTTGGCCAGGCCCATGCCGGTCAGCATGGACTTGACGGTCTCGTGGTCGTCCGCCTGCGCCAGCGGATTGACCTCGTCGCCCAGCCAGACCTCGGGCTGGTCCAGCAGCGCACGCAACTCGTCCAGCCCTTGCTTGTGGATGGCCACCGTGCGTACCACCGGCAGACCCAGTTGTGCGCTCAGCGCCGCCGGGTCGATCTTGAGCCCGCGGCGCGCGGCCAGGTCGGCCATGTTCAAGGCCACCACCACCGGCAGCCCCAGCCGGCGCACGGCCAGCAGCAGGCGCAGGTTGCGGCGCAGGTTGGTGGCGTCGAGCACGCAGATCACCAGATCGGGCCGCTTTTCGCCCTTGGCACGGCCGGCCAGCACGTCGCAGGTGACGCGCTCGTCCGGCGAGCGCGGGTGCAGGCTGTAAGTGCCGGGCAGGTCCAGCAGCCGCAGCGTCTTGCCGGCGGCGCTCAGCAGCCGGCCTTCCTTGCGTTCGACCGTGACGCCGGCATAGTTGGCCACCTTCTGGTGGCTGCCGGTCAGGCCGTTGAACAGCGCGGTCTTGCCGCAGTTGGGGTTGCCGACCAGCGCGACCAGCTTGCCACCGCGGTGGACGTGGACGACGGCCTCAGACATTGCCGGGCTTCACGGCAATGCATCGGGCCTCGGCGTGGCGCAGCGCAAACGTGGACTGGCCGATACGAACCACCAGGTTGCCGTCGCTGAGGCTGCCGCGGCGCAGCACACGCACCGCCTCGCCGGGCAGGAAGCCCAGGTCGGACAGCCAGGACGCCCACTCCGGGGCATGGGCGGGCGCGCTGACCTGCTGGACGGTCAGCGCCAGCCCGGCGGGCGCGGCGGCGAGGCTGGAAGGCAGCGGCACGGACATGGTGGACGGCTCGACGTCAATCGAATGTTGAGAATGATTCTCATTGTACGCGGCCACCGCCCGGCTCAGCGGGAGGTCAGCGTGGCGATCAGCGCGTCACAGGCCGCCAGCGCGGCGGTGAAGTCCAGCCGCGCGATGGCCGTCGCCAGCGCCGCGTGCCCAGGGCCCAGCACCTCGGCGTGGCCGGCCAGTTGCTCGCTGAGCGGCAGCGAGCGCATGTTGCGCTCGGCCAGCAGCTGGCGCAGTTGCTGCAGCGTTTCCAGCGGGTTCGTGCTGACGGCCGCGGCCGCCGGGGCGGTGGCCGGCGCCCGTTCACGCAGCGCGTCCAGGCTGTCGTCCAGCAGCGCCTGCACGCCGGCCAGGTCCGCCACGGACAGGGCACCGCCGCGGCGCAGCGACTGCTCATGCTCGCCGCACAGGCGGGCCAGTTGCTCGGCGCCCACCGCGCCGGCCAGGCCGCGCAAAGTGTGCAGGCCGCGCACGGTGTCGTCGCCACCGCCCTGCTGCAGCGACTGGCGCACGCCGTCCAGCTCGACCGGCGCATCCTGGGCGAAGGACTCGGCCAGGCGCTGGTACAAGGCCTCGCGGCCGCCCAGGCGGCGCAGCGCGGCGTCGCGATCCAGCAGCGGCACGGTCGCGGCCGACGGCGCGGCCACGGGAGCAGCCTCTGCGGCGACGCCGCCCACATGGCGGCGCAGGCAGGCCACCAGCTGTTCCAGCTCCACCGGCTTGGCGATGTGGTCGCGCATGCCCGCGGCCAGGCAGGCCTGGCGGTCAGACTCCATCGCATTGGCCGTCATCGCGATGACCAGGCTGCCGGGGCGCTTCTCCAGCACGCGCTGGGTGGCCTCGAAGCCATCGATGTCGGGCATCTGCAGGTCCATCAGGATGGCATCGAACGGCGGCTGGGTGACCAGCGCCAGGTGCGCCCCCTCCACGCCGCCGCCGGCCAGCGCGACGACGGCGCCCTCGTCCTCCAGCAGCTCCTGGGCGACCTGCTGGTTGAAGCCGTTGTCCTCGACCACCAGCAGCCGCATGCCCGCCAGACGCCGGCCACCGCCCTCGGCGCGCGGTCCGCGCGGCCCGCCGCCGGTGGCCTCGGCGACCGCGTCCTGCAGCATGGAGGCCGTGACCGGCTTGACCAGATAGCCGCCCAGGCTCTGGATCTCCTGCTCGCTGCGCTCGGCCAGCAGGTCGCGGCCATGGGCCGTGACCATGATGATGACGGGCGCGTCGGACTCGTGGCTGTCGCGGATGCGCCGCGAGGTCTCCCAGCCGTCCAGCCCCGGCATGCGCCAGTCCATCAGGATGAGCTCGTAGTGCGGCTCACCGCGCAGCGCGGCCTCGTGAACCAGCTCCAGCGCCTGCTCGCCGCTGGCCGCCAGGTCGCAGTCCCAGCCCAGGCTCTCGCCCAGGCCCTGCAGCACCTCGCGCGCCATCGGGTTGTCGTCGACGATGAGCACCTTGAGGCCGGGGCGGGCCGGCGATGCGTCGTGCACCTCGGCGGGCGCTTCGGGCAGTTGCAGATCGAAGTGGAAGCGGCTGCCCTCGCCCACCTGGCTGTCCACGCGCAGCTCGCCGCCCATCAGGTCCACCAAGCGCCGGCTGATGGCCAGGCCCAGGCCGGTGCCTCCGTAACGCCGCGAGGTGCTCTGCTCGGCCTGGCTGAAGCCGGTGAAGATGTGCTCCAGCTTGTCCGGCGCGATGCCGATGCCGGTGTCGCTGACCTCGAAGCGGATGCGCGCCTGGCCGTTCGCCTCGCCCAGCAGCTTCAGGCCCAGCACCACCTCGCCGTGCTCGGTGAACTTGAGCGCATTGCCGGCCAGGTTCAGCAGCACCTGGCGCAGCCGCGTGGTGTCGCCCACCAGCGCCGGCGGCAGCCGCGGGTCCAGCCGGAACAGCACCTCGATGTCCTTGCTGCCCACGTGCGCCGACAGGATGACGGCCAGCTCGCGCATGAATTCGCTGAGCGTGAAGCGGTGCGGGTCCAGCTCCATCTTGCCGGCCTCGACCTTGGAGAAGTCCAGCACGTCGTTGATGACGGCCAGCAGCGCCTGCGCGGCCGTGCGCGCCTTGGATGCGTAGTCGTGCTGGCGCGGCGTCAGCTCGGTGCGCAGCAGCAGGTTCAGCATGCCCAGGGCGCCGCTCATGGGCGTGCGGATCTCGTGGCTCATGTTGGCCAGGAAGTCGCTCTTGGCCTGGCTGGCCGCCTCGGCGGCGACGCGGGCACGCACGAGGTCCACCTCGGCGCGGTGGCGCTCGGTCACGTCCACCAGCATCTGCACGACGTTGACCAGGCGCCCGCGGCGGTCGCGGATGGCGCTGGCGCTGCCGTCCACGAACAGCTCGCCGCCGCCCGGCAGCGCGAAGCCGCGCTCGAAGCGCACATGCTCCAGCCGGCCGGTGGCCAGCCTTGTGAGCTCGCCGCCATGCAGCCGGCCGCTGCGGAAGTCCGGCAGGTCGGCCAGCTTGCCACCCCGCAGCTCCTCGGTCGTGCGGCACAGCATGGCGGTCAGCGCCTGGTTGGCGTCCAGGATGAGGCCATGGGCGTCGCACAGCGCGATGCCCACCTGGGCGCGCTCGAACACGCCGCGAAAGCGCTGCTCGCTGTCGTTCAGGGCGCGGGTGCGCTGCTCGACGCGCGCCTCCAGCAGCTGTTTCTCGACGACCAGCTGCTCGGTCATGTGGTTGAAGTTGCGCGCCAGCTCGCGGAACTCCGTGAAGCCGCAGATGGGCGCGCGCTCGTCCAGGCTGCCGCCGGCGATGCGCGCGACCGCGCTGTTCAGCAATTGCACCGGCTCGACGAGCCGGCGCCCCAGCAGCAGGGCCAGGCCCAGGGCCAGCAGCAGGGCCAGGCCCAGCGCCGCCAGCAGCCGGTTGCGCAAGGCCTGCGCCGGCGCGAAGGCCTCGGCCGCGTCGATGTTGACGGCGATACCCCAGTCCAGCGCCGGCAGCGGCCGCCAGGACGACACCACCTCCACATCGGCGTAATTGCGCGCCAGCCCGCTGCCGCTCTCGCCACGCAGGCCGCGCAGCGCCGGAATGATCTGGGAGGCATGGGGATCCAGCTCGCGCGCCAGCACCGCGGCCGGCATCGCGCGCGACTGCATGACGAACTGGGCCTTGTCGCCGCGCCGCTGCACCAGCACGGTCTCGCCGGTCAGCGCCAGGCCGGCGCGGTCGTCCGCCACGCGCAGCAGCCGCTCCAGATCCAGTTGCAGCACGATGCTGCCCAGCACGCGGTCGCCGCTGACCACGGCCTGCACCAGGAACAGGGTCTGCCGGTCGCTGCCGGGCAGCAGCATCAGCGGCGTCAGCTGCGGGTCCAGCCGGCCCAGCGCCTGGCGGTGCGCGTCCAGCAGCGCGCTGCCCTGGAAGATGCCGCCGTCCAGCCGCGCCAGCTCGGGGCTGGAGCCGGCCAGCGGCCGCAGCGCGAAGCTGATGCGGCCATCCGGCTGCACCAGCAGCAGGTTGAGGTATTTGCCGGTGTCGTACAGGCGCGCGAAGAAGGCGCGGCTGGACGCCGGCACGCGCGTGCCGGCGGCGTCCTGACCCTGGCGCAGCAGCTCGTGCGTGTCGGCCGCATGGGCCACGAGTTGGCCGTCCACCTGCACCTCGTTCAGGAAGCCGTCGATCTCGCCCACCTTCTTGCGCGCGATGGCCACCAGGCCCTCGGTCACCGTGTCGCGCAGGCTGCGCTCGAAACTGCCCAGTTGCCACAGGCCCATCAGGCCCAGCGGCAGCGTGGACAGCAGCAGCAGACCGAGCAGCAGTGCCGGCCCGACGCGCCAGGCCGGGCGCGTCGACTCGACGGCGGGGGCCGTCATCAAGGGTGCCCTCCCGACCGCGCCACGACCTCGGCCCAGTACTCGGTCGAGCGGAACGCGGGCCAGGGCGCCGGCTTGATGTGGCGTGCCACCTGCCAGACCTCGGTCAGCCCGCCGTCCGGCCGCACCTGGGCGATGCGCAGCGGGCGCCACAGATGGCGGGTCTGCGGGTCGACCGCGGCGAAGCCGTGCGGCGCGCTGACCGCCTGCTGCATCAGGTTGGCGTTGACCGCCTCGGTCTGCGCGCTGTTCACCTCGGCCACCGCCGCCGCCCACAGCCGCACGGCGACGTAGGCGGACACGGCCGGGTCGCTGGCCTGCGCCGCCTCGCCCTGGCTGCGCCGCAGCCGGGTCAGGAAGCTCTGGTTGGCCGCGCCGGGCAGCGACTGCAGATAGCTCCAGGCCGTGAAATGACGGTCCAGCCGCCCGCCGCCGTAGGCGCGCATCTCGGGCTCGGCGGCGGCGAAGGACAGCAGCGGCAGGTCCGTCAGCGCGGCGGCGGCCAGCGCGTCGAAGAGGGCCCGGTTGCTGTCGCCGGCCAGCGTGTTCAGCACCAGGTCGGGCTTCAGTTCAACCAGCTCGGTCATCGCCGCGGCCATGTCGGTCCCGCCCAGCGGCACGTAGCGCTCGCCCAGCACCTGCCCGCCGGCGATCTGCACGAACTCGCGCAGCATGGCGTTCACGCGGCGCGGTGCCAGCCCGTCGGTGCCCAGCAGGTAGACGCGCCGGCCGAAGCCGCTCATGGCCCAGTCGGCGGCCGGCAGCACCTGCTGGTTGGGCGTCGGGCCGGTGTAGATGATGTGGGGCGAGCGTTCCATGCCCTCGTAGGCCATGGGATAGAACAGCAGGTGGCGCTGCGACTCGACGATGGGCCGCACGGCCTGGCGGCAGGCCGAGGTCCAGCAGCCGAACAAGGCCACCGCGCCCTGCTCGCGGATCAGCCGCGTCGCCGCCTGGGCCGCCGTCGCCGGGTCGGCCCGCGTGTCCTCGATGCGCAGCTCCACGCGCCGGCCCAGCAGGCCGCCGCCCTGGTTGATTTCCTCCACCGCGAGCTTGACCGTGGCGACCAGCGCCCCCTCGCTGGTCGCCATGGGGCCGGTCAGCGCCTGCAGCAGGCCGATGACGATGGGCTGGGCCGCCTGCTCGCGGCTCTGGCGCCACAGCCAGCCGCCCAGTGCCAGTGCCAGCAGCAGCACCAGGCTCCCGAGCAACGCGAGCCGGACGCGCATGGGCTCAGCCTGCCGCTCGGCGTGCCTCGGGCGAGATCAGCGGCAGCGTCAGGCGCACCGAGGTACCCACGCCCGGCGTGGACTCGACCTGGATCTGCCCGCCCAGCGCGAAGGTCACGAGGTTGCGCACGATGTACAGCCCCGGCTCGCTGCGATTGGAACCGAAGCGCGTCGAGAAGAAAGGGTCGAAGACCCGGCCCAGCATGCCCGGCGGGATGCCCACGCCATGGTCCTGCACGACGATGCTGAGCTGGTCGGCGCCCACCGGCCGCACGCGGATGTGAACCTCGCCGCCGGCCTCGCGGTAGGCGTGCTTCATCGCGTTCTGAACCAGCGTGGACAGCACCTTGGCCAGCGCGCCGCGGAAGCTCAGCAGGTGCAGGTCGTCGCCGGCGTCCAGCTCGCAGCGCACCTGATGCGCCTCCAGCGCGTCGGCCAGGCTGGCCACCACCTCGTGCACCAGTTCCAGCAGCGAGAAGCTGCGGCGCTGGTCGCCGAAGTTGTCGGCCGTGGACTGCAGGAAGGAGTCCACGATGGACAGCGTGCGCTGCAGGTTGGACAGCACCAGCCCCACGCTCTCCTCGCTGACGTGCAGGTGCTTGTCCAGGTCGCTGCGCTTGATGTTGCCGGCCTGGGCCAGCGTGTTCAGGTGCGCCAGGTCGTCCTGCAGCGTGCAGGCCGAGATCAGCGCATTGCCCAGTGGCGACGACAGCTCCTGCGCAATGCCCGAGATGGTGCGCCCCACCGAGGCCAGCTTGTCGCGCTGGAACAGCTCGATCTGCGAGCGCGCAAAGCTCTCGGACGCCAGCTTCAGCGCCAGCTGCGTGCGCACGCGCGCCTTCACGACCACGTCGACGAAGGGCTTGGGAATGTAGTCCACCGCGCCATGCGCGAAGCCCTCGGCCTCGTCGTCGGCGCTGCCCTGCACGGTGACGAAGATGACCGGCACGCCGCGCGTGCGCGGATCGGCCTTCAGGCGGTCGCAGACCTCGTAGCCGCTCATCTCCGGCATGAGCACATCCAGCAGGATCAGGTCGGGCAGCTGCTGGGCGCAGAAGGCCAGCGCCTCGGCGCCGCTGGTGGCCATGGATACCTCGCAGTCATCCGCGAGCAACTGGTAGAGCGCGTGGATGTTGGCGGGTTGATCGTCGACAACAAGAATGAGCGGCATGGCAATCCAGGATAACCGCAGCTCCTGGCGGCTTCACCGAGGTGAAGCGGGGGCTTTCCCCAGGGCCGCCACGCACCCCGCCACCCCTTGACCGCCGCTGGCGGCCCACATAATCGGCCGGCACCCTGTCTCCGTCCATGCCCCAGCGCCGGCTCACGCTCGCCCTCCTCTGGCTCGCCATGGCGGCCCTGCTAGCCATGCTGGGCCTGCTGTGGCACTGGCGCGGCGCCACCGGCAGTGCGCTGGCCGACGCGGCGCTGGCGCTGAACCTGCTGCTGCTGCCCCTGCCCCCGTGGTGCATGCACCTGCTGTGCCGCCGCCAGCAGGACGGCCAGGCGGCTCAGGCAGCCGCCGAGGCGCGCACGCGCTTTCTCGCGCAGATCAGCCACGAGATCCGCACGCCCATGAATGCCATCATGGGCATGACGCAGCTGGCCCTGCAGACGCCGCTCAACCCCGAGCAGCGCGAGCTGCTGGGCAAGACCGACACCGCCTCGCGCGCGCTGCTGCGCCTCGTCAACGATGTGCTGGACATCTCCAAGATCGAGGCCGGCCATCTGCAGATGGAATCGGTGCCGCTGCGGCTGGAAGACGTCGTGACCCAGGCCGTCGAGCTGGTGCGCCCGCTGCACACACGGCCCCAGGTGCAGTGGGTTTGTGACTGGGCCGATGCCAGCCTGCTGGGCGCGCGCGGCCAGCTGCTGGGCGACGCGGCGCGGCTGCAGCAGGTGCTGGTCAACCTGCTGACCCACGCGGTCAAGGCCACGACGGCCGGCCAGGTGCTGCTGCGGCTGGTCGCCCAGGCCACCGACGACGAGCGCGTGCCGCTGAGCATCACCGTGCAGGACTGCGGCGCCGGCCTGAGCGACACCCAGCTCGCCGAGCTGAACCGCACGCCCATGCCCGGCGGCGCCGACGCCGCGCTGCGCCTGGATGCCAGCAGCCTCGGCCTGAGCATCGCGCGCAGCCTGGTGCTGCTGATGGGCGGCCAACTGGCCGTGCAGACGCAGCCCGGGCGGGGCAGCCGCTTCGAGGTCCGCCTGGCGCTGCCCCTGCACCCCGCCGCGCCACAGGCCGCGCCTGGCGCGCGGCGGCTGCTGCTGGCCGAGACCGACGCCGACGCCCGTGAGGCCAGCCTGG
>CBFGPX010000108.1:0-13176 GCA_965650725.1 uncultured Comamonadaceae bacterium
ACCTGCTGGCCAATGCGCTGGCGCATCGCGGTTCACCGCAGATCCGCATCGAGGCCGACGCGCGCCGCCTGAGCCTCGTCAACGCCAGCGTGCCGCCGCCCGCCGCGCTGCTGAGGCCCGACGCGGCCGGCCGCGCGACGGGGCTGAAGGGCGAGGCCAGCGCGGGGCTGGGCCTGGGCCTGTCCATCGTGCGCCGCCTCGCCGAGCGCCACGGCCTGCAGCTCACGCTGGACCACGAGGACGGCCTCACACGCGTCAGCCTGCTCGCCTAGCGCTCACGTTTTCTTCACGCGCCGCCTTCCAGACTGGCGGCCCGTCACAGCATCGACGACAACGATGATGAAGAAAGCAGGCAAATACATGGCAGGACTTCTCGGTGTGGCAGCCGTCGCCGGCGCGCTCTGGTGGGCCGTCTTCGGCCTCAAGCCCTACGCCCCCTCCCCCGCCGAGCTGCAGGCCCGCCACGCACACGCGCCGCTGCCCGGCTTGCAGGTGAAGCTGGAGACCGTCGAGCTCATCGAAGGCGGCCACCGCGCGCAGGCACTGCGCTTCCACACCTTCGACGGCGGCGAGGTGCGCGGCCGCATCGTCTACCCCGCCGGCGCCAGCGGTCCCGTGCCGCTGCTGATCGGCCTGCATGCGCTGGGGCGCAACCACCACCGCTGGTTCGTGTCCGAGTTCATGCGGCGCCCCACCATCGAGCAGACCCACCGCGTCACCGCCCTCGCGCTGGCCAGCGGCTACGCGGTGCTGGCGCTGGACGCCCGCGAACACGGCGAGCGCAAGAACCCCGCGCACACCGCGCTGGACATCCTGCACGACCTGCACTGGTGGGGCAAGCGCGAGCCCTACGAGCGCATGATCATCGACACGCTGAAGGACTACCGCGCGCTGCTGGACTGGGCCGTGCAGCAGCCCGGCATCGACGCCCGCCGCGTCCGCGCCGTCGGCTACAGCATGGGCGCACAGATGGCGCTGCTGCTGGGCGGGCTGGACCCGCGCATCGAGGCCGTGGCCGCCATGGTGCCGCCGCACCTGGACGACAAGGTCGCCGCCGTCTCGCCGCAGCGACTGCTCGGCGGGCTGGCCGGCAAGAAGGTCTGGCTGCTGACGGCGGACGACGACGAACACGCCAGCGCCGCCCAGAATCGGGCGCTGTTCGACGCTCTGCCCGGCGCCGACAAGCAGCACCTGCGCTTCCCCGGCGGCCATGTGCTGCCCGAAGGCTATGCCGAGCAGCTGCGCCCGTGGTTCTGAGCGTGAGAGCATGCAGCCCGAAAGGAGCTTGACCCATGCGCTACATCGCCCTCTGGCGCGGCATCAATGTCGGCAAGGCCAAACGGATCGCGATGGCCGACCTCAAGGCCTTGCTGGTCGAACTCGGCGCCACCGACGTCCGCACGCTGCTGAACAGCGGCAACGCCGTGTTCGATGCGAAGAAGAAGCTCGGTGCCGACAAGATCCGCGCGGCCGTCGCGCAGCAGCTCGGCGTGGACGCCGCCGTCATCCTGAAGACGGCGGCCGAGTGGGCCGACATCGCGGCGGCGAACCCTGTCGCCGAAGCCGGTGACCCGAGCCGCCTGCTCGTCGCCATCACGGCAGATGCTGCGTCGCTGAAGACGGTGGAGAGCATCGCCGCCGACAGCGGCGAGCGCTTCGTCGTCACCGCCCACGCAGCCTATCTGTGGTGCGGCAACGGCATCCTGGAGAGCCGGGTCGCCGTCAAGCTGCTGAAGCAGCTGGGCGAAGCCGGCACGACGCGCAACTGGGCGACCGTGCTGAAGCTGAATGCGCTGATCTAGGGCTCGCCGTCCAGCGTGTGCACGCGCATGCCCACACCCTGCTCCGCCGGCGCCTTCCACGGCGCGCGGTCCAGCATCGTGCGGCCATCCGTCAAGCCCGCCGCCCAGCGGGCGCGCAGGCGGGCATCGCTGAAGTCGATGTCCCGCCAGGAGTCCTCGCCCGGCAGCGCCTGCATCACCATGTGGACCACATCGACCAGCGTGTCGCAGCCCAGCGCCAGCAGCTCCTTCACGGCGGGGTCGGCCGCTGCCGCAGGGCCCAGCCTCCTGCCGACGACACGCAGCGCTCGGCGCAGGTTCTGCATGCGTTCGTGGTCGTCCAGGTGCTCCAGGATGCGGCTGGCGTACTGGATGTCCTTGTAGCGCGTCAGCGCCTGCGCCATCGTGTGTGGCGCGGCCTCGCTGGCGTCCCACAGGTCCACCATGAAGCACAGCGTGTTGCGGCGTTCGGCGTCGTCGAGCACGACGTCCAGCGGCGTGTTGCTGTAGATGCCGCCGTCCCAATAGGCCTCGTCGCCGATGACGACGGGCGCGAAGCCGGGCGGCAGCGCGCCGCTGGCCATCACGTGCTCGGGGCCGATGCGGGTATGGCCGTCGCGGTTGTCGAACTGGGCCATCGCGCCCGAGCGCACGTTGACGGCGCACAGCGTCAGCCGCACCTCGGCGGCAGCGATGCGCTCGAAATCCACCAGCTCGTTCAGCGTGTCCTTCAGCGGCGTGGTGTCGTAGAAACCCAGTTCGCCCAGCGGCGCGCGGCGGTTCATGTCCCAGGCCTGCGGACCGCGCGGCTTGAAGAAGCCGGGGATGCCCGTCGTCAGCGTCTGCCAGGTCTGGAAGGCCGCAGTGAACGGGCTGGTAGGCAGGTGCGGCGCCCAGCCCGGCTGCGTCACGCGGTCCCAGAAGCGGCGCATCGCCGGCAGGCGCTCGGTGGGCGCGTTGCCGGCGATCAGCGCGGCGTTGATGGCGCCGATGGACGTGCCCACCAGCCAGTCCGGCGCCAGGTCCGCCCCTTCCAGCGCTTCGACGAAGCCGGCCTGGTAGGCGCCCAGGGCGCCGCCGCCCTGGAACACGTAGACGGTCTGCGGTCGGCGGCGTGGTGGCATGTCGATCTCCCTTGCAAGCTCGCCTCATCGCCACCGGTGACGGTGCGAACCCCTCAAGACGACGAAGACGGTCGCGGCTTCGCGCCATCGAAGCCGAGCAGGCCGTCGGCCACGGCCTTGCCGTGCTTGCGCTCGATCTCGGCATGCATGACGCGGTTGTAGGCCTCGACGAAGGCCGTCGAGGCGGGCGTGACTTCCGTGCCCTTGTGAACCCAGGTGACGCCGTAGCGCTGCTTCATGCGCTCGGCCCGCACCGTCTCTGCCTTGCCGGGCTGGGGACCCACCGTCTGCAGCTTCAGCTCGCCGGCCTCGATGTCCGCCCGCGCGACGGCCGCGCCACGCTCGGCCGCCAGTGCGGGCGTGCCCAGGCGCAGGTCCACCGTGGCGACGAGCAGCCGGTCACCCGAGGTGTCCAGGTGCACGATGCCGAACTTGACGAACATCAGCAACACGACGCTGACGGCCGCCAGCGCGAACAGCACCGCCACGACATGGATGCGCCGCACACCGCGCGGCCGCTGCCACTTGGGCTCGACGAATTCAGTGAGCAATGCCATGGCCGCCTGCAGGTCGGGTTTCTCGGTGCTCGCCGAAGGCGGCGATCAAGGGCATGGCCTGGGCGATGACGGCCTTGACGGCCGGCAGCTGCAGCGAGGCCTTGTGCGCGGCGGCGTCGGTCCAGACCTCGGTGACCCAGACCGTCACCTCGTCGGCGGGGTCTTCGGCCACCACATAGCTCAGGCAGCCGGGCAAGGCGCCGGACTCGGCCAGCAGCAGCCGGACCAGCTCGGGGCGGCGGCCCTCGGCAGCCTTGAAGCTGCCAATCAATCCGTACATCGCGTCAATTCCTGGAAGTCGAGACGCGATTTTGTGTCAACGGCACCAGCGCCGCCTGCACGCGGCCTTGCCAGGCAGCTTGTTCGGCGGCGGTCCAGTCCGCCCAGCGCGTGCTTTCGGCCTCCAGTTCGTCGGCCAGCGCCTGCAGCACCGGCCGACCGGTGACGCTGGCCGCCAGCGTCAGGCGGGCCAGCCACTCCTGGGCCTGGCGCACACGCGGGTAGGCGGTGAACAGCCAGCGCGCCACCTCGGACCGCGCACGCCAGTCGGCGCTGCCGAAGCGCTGCACGGCCTGGGCGGTCAGCCGCTGGCCGGCGCCCAGGCAGTCGAACGCGACGCAGCCGCCGAAGCCCTGCGCGACCAGTCCGTCATGGATGCCGCAGCGGTGGTCGGCGCAGAGGTGGTGGCAGGGCGTCTCGGCGGGCTTGTCGAAGCCGAAGCCCTGCACCGCATCGAACGGCGGGACCACGCAGCACAGCGCCACGCAGGCCGAGCAATCGGCCTTCAGGTGCGGCGGCAGCTGGACCGTGTGCGTCACCTGGCGTCGTCCGACACGCCCACCATCCAGCCCACGCCGAAGCGGTCGTTGACCATGCCGAACAGCGGCGCCCAGAAGGTCTTGCCCAGCGGCATGACGACGCTGCCGCCGTCTGCCAGCGCGGCGAAGGCCTCGCGGGCGGCGTCGGCGTCGGGGCAGTCCAGCGACAGCGAGAAGCCCTTGAAGCCGCCCTCCCCGCTGCACATGCCGTCGGACATCATCACCAGCGCGCCGCCGATGTGCAGCGAGGCATGCATGATCTTGTGCTCCGAGCCCGGCGGCAGCGTGCCCTCGGGCGGTGGCTCGGGCGACTCGGAGTTGCGCATCATGAATTCCACCCTGGCGCCCAGCGCCTGCTTGTAGAACTCGATGGCTGCTTCGCAGTTGCCTTCGAAGAACAGGTAGGGATCGATCTTCATCGCGGTCTCCGGTGGCGGGTGATGACGACTCTAGACCTTACGGCGTCTTGAAGTCACCGGCCGTGGAGGTGATGAAACCATCCGCACGGATGTATCGGCGCCAGGCCGCGTTGGCCTGCTCCACGGTCACCGCCGCCAGCGCCTCGTCACGCTTCTGCGAGGCCAGCCAGGTTTCGCCGTACTCGGCCAGGTTGCCCAGAATGCCCACCAGCGTGCCCGGGTCGGCGCGGCCCTGGCGACGGGCTTCGGCAATGTCCTTCTGGGCCCGCGCCAGCTCGGCTGCGGTGACGCCGTCACGGCCCATGCGGGCGATCTCCTCCTGGATGACGGCAATGATGCGGTCGCGCTTGTCCGGCGCGTAGCTGGCCTGGATGGCGAAACTGCCGTCGTTGCCCCAGTAGCTGGCGCTCAGCGACGCACCGATGCCGTAGGTCAGGCCTTCCTTCTGGCGCA
Organism: uncultured Comamonadaceae bacterium; assembly: GCA_965650725.1. Lineage (GTDB taxonomy): Bacteria > Pseudomonadota > Gammaproteobacteria > Burkholderiales > Burkholderiaceae_C > Pelomonas. The sequence continues at coordinate 5,153 of CBFGPX010000108.1, forward strand.
CGCGCTCGGACAGCCGGCTCTCCAGCCCGCCGCCACCGAAGATCTGCACCGCCAGCTGCAGCGCGACGAAATCGGGCTGCTCGCTGTTCAGCGCCAGCGGTTGATGCAGGCGCACGATGGCGTTGGGCTTGTCACGCGCGATGGCGTCGAAGCGCGCCGGCGGCACGGCCAGATGCCTGGGCACATGACGCACGAAGCGCGGCGCGGCGGGCTTCTTCCAGTCGCCGAACAGCCGGTCCAGTTCGCCCGCCAGCCCGTCCGGCAGCGCGCCCACCACGCTGACCTGCGCGTCGTCGGCGCTCCAGTAGTCGGCGTAGAAGCGCTTCACATCGTCCAGGGTCGTCCGCTTCACCTCGGCAATGCGTTCGTCCACGCTCATCACGTAGTCGGGGTGACCCAGCGTCACGCCGCGGGCGCGGTTGTAGTGGCCGCGCGTGGCCTCCTGGCGCAGCACGCCGGGTTCCTGGCGCGACGCCTCGATGCCGGCGATCGTCGACTTGATCTCGCGGTCGAACGCATCCTGCGGCAGCAGCGGCCGGCGCAAGGTGTCGGCCAGCACGCGCAGCGCGGGCAGCAGCGTGTCCCGCTCGGCACTGAGATAGATGCTGGCACCCTGGTCGTGGCTGCTGATGTTGAAGCTGGCGCGCAGCTTGATCAGCGCGTCCTGCAGCTGCTGCTTGGTGTAGCCCGCGCTGCCCTCGTTCATCAGCGCGCCGATGAAGCCCGTGCCGTTGCGCGCGAAGGTCGCGTCGCGCTCGCCCCAGCGCAGCTGCATCTGCAGCATGACGGTGTTGCCGCGGGTCTGCTTCCTCAGCGTGTGCAGCCGGATGCCGCTGGGCAGCGTGGCGCGGCTCATGCGCGACTCCAGCACGGCGGGCACCGGCTCCAGTTGCTCGCCTTCCTCCACCTTGGGCGGGCCCTGCAGCGCGGCCAGGCGCTGGTCCAGCGCCGGCGCGGCCGGAATCTCCACGCGCTCCACCTTGTCCGCCGGCAGGTAGCGGCCCAGCGTGCGGTTGGCGGGCTTGAAATAGGCGGCGCGCACTCGGTCCACGTCGGCCAGCGTGACCTTGGGGATGTCCTCCATCAGCTGGAACAGCAGCCGCCAGTCGCCCGCCGCGACCAGGCCGGAGATCTGCTGGATCAACGCCTCGGGGTTCTTCATCTGCTGGCGGTAGCTGTTGACGGCGATGTCGCGCACGCGCGCCAGTTCGGTCTCGTCGAAGGACTGGGTCGTGCGGCCCTCGGCCAGGTCCAGCAGCAGCTTCTCGGCCTTGTCGACGTCGGCGCCGGGCGGCAGCGCGGCGAACGCACTGGCGGTGCCGGGGTCCACGCCGCCCAGGCCGCCCAGGCCCGCGGCGAGGGCGATCTTGGGCTCCACCAACTGCTTGTAGAGCTGGCCGCTGGGCTGCAGGCTCATCAGCAGGCCGTAGACCAGGATGGCCGGCGTGTCCGGGTGGGTGATGGCCGGCACGTGGTAGGCCGCCAGCAGGAGCGGCTGGCCGCCCACGCGGCGCACCACCACGCTGCGCTCGCCGTCCTGGGCCGGCTCCACCGTGTAGGGCTGGGGCACGGGCTGCGCAGGCCTGGCCAGCGGGCCGAAGTGCCTGCCGATCAGCGCCAGCGTCGCGGCCTTGTCGAACTGCCCGGCGATCAGCAGCGTCGCGTTGTCGGGCCGGTAGTAGCGCTTGTAGAAGGCCTGCAGCTTCTCGATGGGCACGTTCTCGATGTCGCTCTTCGGGCCGATGGTGGCGTTGCCGTAGGGGTGCCATGCGAAGGCCGCCGCGTTGACGCGCTGGCTCAGCACCGCGAACGGCTGGTTCTCGCCACGCTCGAACTCGTTGCGCACCACCGTCATCTCGGTGTCCAGGTCGGCCTTGGCCACGCGGCTGTTGGCCATGCGGTCGGCCTCCAGGTCGAGCAGGAAGGCCAGCGTGTCCGCGTTCGCGTTGAAGGAGGCGAAATAGTTGGTGCGGTCCACCGTGGTCGTGCCGTTGAAGCGCACGCCGCGCTGCGCCATCGCGCCGGGGATGTCCTTCTGCCGCTCGGTGCCCTTGAACAGCAGGTGCTCCAGCAGATGGGCCATGCCGTACTCGCCCGGCGCCTCGTGGCGGCTGCCGACGCGGTAGGTGATGTTGACCGTCGTGGTGGTCTGCGTCGCGTCGGGCAGCAGCAGGACCTGCAGGCCGTTGGGCAGGCGGTACTCCTGGATGCCGCCCAGCTCGCGCACCGCTTCGGGCGTGGCCGCCGCGTGCATCGTCCCGGGCACGGCCCGGGCCACCGGCTGAACCTGGGCGCAGCCCGCGGCCAGCCCCAGCAGCACGACGCCCAGCCCCCGGGCCAGGCGCCCGTCCAGCTTGATCCTCATCTTGTCTCCTTCAATCACCGCCGTCGTGTGGACGGGCGCCGGCATTCTCAGGGCTTTCGTCGCACCAGCCCTTCGTCACTGCCCACGGCGGGATTGACGGCCTCAGCGGAACACGCCCACCGCCTCCACCAGGCTGGCGGTCTGCTGCTTCAGGCTCATGGACGCCGCGCTGCTCTGCTCCACCAGCGCCGCGTTCTGCTGCGTCACCTGGTCCAGGTGGCTGACGGCCTGGCCCACCTGCGCGATGCCGGTGCTCTGTTCGCGGATGGAGCCGCTGATCTCGCCGATGAGATGGGATACGCGCTGCACCTTGGACATGATCTCGCCCATGGCCTGGCCGGTATCGTCCACCAGCCGCGTGCCGGTCTCGACCTGCTCCACGCTGGCATTGATCAGCGTCTTGATCTCCTTGGCCGCCTCGGCGCTGCGCTGGGCCAGCAGCCGCACCTCGCCGGCCACCACCGCGAAGCCGCGGCCCTGCTCGCCGGCACGGGCGGCTTCCACGGCCGCGTTCAGCGCCAGGATGTTGGTCTGGAACGCGATGCCGTCGATGGTGCCGATGATGTCGGCAATGCGGCGCGAGCTGGCGCTGATGTCGCCCATGCGCGCCACCACCTGCGACACCGCCTGGCCGCCCTGCGTGGCAGCCTCGCTGGCCTGGCCCGACAAGTCGTTGGCCTGCCCGGCCGTCTCGGCGTTGTTCTTCACCGTGGCCGTCATCTGCTCCATGGACGAGGCCGTCTGCTCCAGGCTGGAGGCCGCCTGTTCGGTGCGTGCGCTGAGGTCTTCGTTGCCCTTGGCGATCTCATTCACCGCGGTCTGCAGGTTGACGACCTGCTCGCCCACGTCGCGCACCAGCCAGCGGAACATCAGCCCCAGCTGGCTGATGCAGCGCATGCTCATGCCGATCTCGTCGACACGGTCCATGGCGCTCACCTCCTGCTGCGCGCCGGTGGCCACCGCCAGCGCCATGCGGCGCAGCTGCTCCAGCGGCTTCGCGATCATGTGGTCCAGCAGCAACGACGTTGCGAACATCGCCACGCCCACCACGGCCGCCAGGCGCGCCAGCGCCGCCATGTCCACGGTCAGCGGAATGCCCACCAGCAGCATGGCCAGCCACATCAGCGCCAGCGTCAACCGCATGCGGGCGCGCACGCCCAGGGTCTGGCGCCAGCTCAGCAGCGACGCGATGCCGGTGCGCACGATCAGGCCCTTGTGCAGCTTGATGCCGCCGGCCCGGCCTTCGCGCATGTCGGCGTACAGCTTCTCGGCGGCAGCCGAGTCCTCGCGCGTGGCCCGGGTGCGGACCGACATATAGCCCTGCGTGCGGCCGCCGCGCACGATGGGCACGGCATTGGCGCGCACCCAGTAGTGGTCGCCGTCCTTGCGGCGGTTCTTGACCAGCCCGGTCCAGGGCTCGCCCCCCTTCAGCGTGGCCCACATGTCGGCAAAGGCCGCTTCCGGCATGTCCGGGTGGCGCACCAAGTTGTGCGGCTGGCCGATGACCTCGTCGCGACTGAAACCGCTGACCGCGATGAACGCATCGTTGGCGTACTTCACGTAGCTCTGCGGATCGGTGGTGGACATCAGCGTGGCGTCGGCGGGGAAGTCGAACTCACGCTGGGTCACGGGCTGGTTGACGCGCATATCACCTCCATGTATGCAGTTGCGCAGAAGCTTCTGCGTCGGCGCCCGATGCAAGGAGCCGCGCTGCATGATCGCGCAAGCAGTCCTGAAAAGGGAGGCGTCAGGCGTCAGCAAGCCGTCAGCCCCGGCGTGTGCACGCCGCTGGGCTCAGGGCGCCGCGTTCACCGCGCGGCGAACCCGGCGACGGTGTCCTGCCATTCGTCGACGCTGCCCTCGCGCACCTCGACGCCGCACAGGAAGTCCAGCTCGCGGCGCCGGTCGGCCGCCTCGCGCCGCTGCCGCTCGCGCTCGCCCGCCGTCACCCAGGACGGCATGACGATCCAGCGCGGCAGATGCTGGATGAAGCTGGCGGTGCGGGCGGCGTTCATAAGAAGTCCTCGTTGCGTGCAGGATGTCGGCATCCATGTCGTGGCGCCGTCCCCCTGATGTCCCCGCAGACCGGAGAAAAGAGGCCCCAGGCACCAGGCCTGAGGCCAACCCGCGGCGGTGAAGCCGCGGCCTGCCGAGGGAGGAACGGCAGGGGGCAAGGCCCACCCAGATTGTCGGAGGCCGGCCACGCCAGGTCCCATGCCAACCACACGGCGGACCATGCCCTCGGGTTCTAGCGTGAGGATTCACCTCGCGGCCTCGACAATCGCCGCATGCCCGATCCGATTCGCGTGCCCATGCCGCCGGCCGGCGATGACCTGCAGCGCTACTTTGAAGCCCTGGCCAGGCACGAGGACTTCCGCCGCGTGCTGGATCTCAGCGTCGTCGAGTTCGACGAACTGGCACAGCTCAGCCGGCTGTCGATCACCGGCGCCGAGGCCACGGCCACCGGCGTGGCCGTGAGCTACGCGGTGGCCTGGACGGCCTTCCATGCCTGCGACGACAAGACCCTCCACGGCCAGCACCAGCGCATCGCACGCGGCCGGGCAGAAGGCGATGCCTGGGCCTTCGAGATCGCCGAGGCAGCACCAGGCCGCAGCACCGCCAACGAGTTCTGACCATCCCCCTTTGGGGGGAGACGATGGGGGATGCGGGTCGGCACTCCCTCTTCGTCCCCCCCAAGGGGCGATTCCCGGCGCGGCACGCGACGCCGAGACTGTCCTCATCGACAGCGGAGTTCGCCATGCAGACTGAGTTCACCCCTCGCCACCCCACCCCAACGCGCCCGGCCGGCGCCAACACCTTGCGCATCGCCTCCGCACGGCTGCGCGAATGGGCCGGGGACGGCGAGCGGGACCACGTCATCCAGCCCCGCGCGGACGAGGCCGCCTGGGAGGACACGGAGATCGATGTCCGCCGGACGGTGCTGTGAGGGCGGCACCGCCAAACGGTGCTGCCGCGCTGCGGCAGCATGGCGGCGTCATCGGACGCGGATGACGACCTTGCCCTTGGACCGGCCTGACTCGACATGGGCCAGGGCCTCGTTGGTGGCGTCGAAAGGAAAGACCTTGTCGATCACGGGCCGGATGGCTCCGGCCTCGATGAGGTGGGTGATCTCGCTCAGCTGATTGCCGCTGGCCTTCATGAAGAGGAAGGCGTAGTCGACGCCCAGGCCCCGCGCCCTGCGGCGCACACCGAAGCTCAGCAGCCGCACGACCAGCCTCACCAGGGCCGGCGCCGCGATCTGCCGGCCGAACTCGGGATCTGCCGGCCCGGAGATGGAGATCAGCTTCCCGCCTGGCTTGAGCACGCGCAGGGATTTGTCGAGCGCCTTGCCGTCCTGGCTGTGCAGGACCACGTCGTAGTCGCGCAGCAGCGGTTCGAAGTCCTGCGTCCTGTAGTCGATGACGACATCGGCGCCCAGCCGCTTCACCAGCGCTGCATTGGCCGCGCTGGTGGTCGTGGCGACGGTGGCGCCCAAGTGCTTGGCCAACTGGATGGCGAAGGTGCCCACCCCGCCCGAGCCGGCCTGGATGAAGACCTTCTGCCCCTTCTTCAACCCGGCCTCCTCGACCAGGGCCTGCCAGGCCGTCAGGCCCACCAGCGGGATGGAAGCCGCCTCCTCCATCGTGAGCCCCCTGGGCTTGGGCGCCAGCGACGCCTCCCTGACCGGCACGAACTCGGCAAAGCTGCCGATGCGGAAATCGTCCGCTCGCGCATAGACCTCGTCGCCCGGCTTGAACAGCCGCACCCGCGGGCCCACCCGGACCACGACGCCGGCCACGTCGTGCCCCAGGACCAGCGGCATGCGATAGGGCAGGACGAGCTTGAATTCCCCATCCCTGATCTTGGAGTCCAGCAGGTTGACGCCGGCGGCATGCACCTGGACCAGGACCTCGTCGTCGCGCAGATCCGGGTCCGGCATCTCTGCCAGCCGCAACGCGCGCTTCTTTCCATAGCCTTCGAGGACAAATGCTTTCATGGTGCTTCCTCGGTCGGTCAGGCGGGGAGTCGCAGGTCCTTGCGGACCCCGGCGTCCAACACGCTGGCGGGCGCAAATCGACGCAGCAGGCGCAAGCGGCTCGCGAGCCCCGGGGCGTAGCGAATCCCGGGGCGCTCCGCCACGGCCGCCTTCAGCACCGTCTCGGCCACCACCTCGGGGCCGTCGGCGCCCGCGAGCACTTGCTTCACCCGCCTCGCCACCGCCGCGCGGATCTCGCGGTACACGTCGAGGGGCGCATCGGGTTTCATCAGGTTCGCGTCGAACGGCGTGTTGATGTAGGCGGGCTCGACCACCGAGACGCGAATGCCCTGCGTGCGCAGTTCATGGTCCAGCGACTCCGAATAGCCCGCCACCGCATGCTTGGTGGCCGAGTACAGCGCCATGTAGGGCATCGGCAGGAAGCCCAGCACGGAGCCGATGTTGATGATGCGCCCGCTGCCCTGGCGGCGCATGTGCGGCACGACGGCGCGGGTCATGCGCACGATGCCGAAGAAGTTGGTGTCGAAGATCGCCCGCGCCTGTTCGAGCGAACTCTCTTCCGCGCCGGCGGGAGCCACGCCGAAGCCCGCGTTGTTGACGAGCAGATCGATGCGGCCTTCCAGCGCCAGCAGCTTCTGCACGGCGGCGTCGACCGACTCATCGCGGGTCACGTCCAGGGCCAGCATCTCGAACGAGGCCCCACCCGCCGGGGCCTCTCGCCGGCTGGTGCCGTAGACCTTGTAGCCGGCCTTCGCGAGCCGCTGTGCCGTGGCCTGCCCGATACCCGACGAGGCACCGGTGACGAGGGCGATCTTCTGCTTCATGTTCATCAGGTTCTCCGTCCATGCAGGGCCTTGCGGACCAGCTTTGCCAATTTCAAATGACGAACGTAATATAAAAATTCGAACAAATGGGCAGCTTCCGTCGGCAGGCCTAGGAGGCTGCGGAAAGCAGGTGCTTGAGCGCGGCCTCCCGCAGGCCATCCGACAGCGCCGGCTCGTCCACGGCACGCGCCAGCAGCAAGGCACCCACCATGGTGGCCAGCGTGACCAGCGCGCGTTCGTGCGCAGCAGGCCGACCCCAGTCCGGCGACTGCCTCGCCACGAGATCCACCATCTCCTTGATGTGCCGGGTGCTCACCCGACGCACCTCGGCCCCCTGGCGCGAAGTTTCGGAGCCCAGCGCCGCCAGAGGGCAGCCCATCTCGGTCTGCGCCAGATGCTCCTTGGACAGATAGGCCCGCAGCATCGACTCCAAAGCCTTGCCCGGCGGCACGCCAGCCACCACCTCCGCGGCGACGGCGGCCGACTCGGCGCAGGCCTGGCCGGCCGCTTCGGCCAGCATGGCCTCGCGTGAAGCGAAATGGGCATAGAACGCACCATGCGTCAAGCCCGCTTCCTTCATGATGTCCGCCACGCCGGTTCCGTCGTAGCCGCTGCGACGTATGGCCCGCGCCGCCACCGCCACGATGCGCTGGTGCGTCTCTTCCTTGGCCGCAGCTCGGGCATTGATTCTGCTTTTTCGCATGACGCATATCATACACAAATGCAGGCGGATGCGTGCGGCCACCCTTTGCCCACCCTGGTCGGCCCGGACCCCGGGCACTGGTTATCCTGCCGCCCCATGTACGCGACCTTCTTCGGCTTGAGACAAGCGCCGTTC
>CBFGPX010000109.1:0-13074 GCA_965650725.1 uncultured Comamonadaceae bacterium
TCCACGCGGCCGGCTACTCCTGGGCTGGCCTGAAGGCCGCCTACACCGGCGAGAGCGCCTTCCGCCAGGAGACCTGGCTGGTCGTCGTCGCGACGCCGCTGGCCTTCTGGCTGGGTCAGGGCTGGGTACAGGTCGCGCTGCTGCTCGGGTCGCTGCTGCTGGTGCTCATCGTAGAACTGCTGAACTCGGCCATCGAGGCCGTCGTGGACCGCGTGTCGTTCGAGCTGCACCATCTGTCCAAGCGCTCAAAGGACATCGCCAGCGCCGCCGTGCTGCTGTCGCTGCTGCTGGCCGGCGGCATCTGGGGCGCTGCCGTCTGGCAGCACCTGCGCTGAACTCAGCGCGATATCGTCAGACGGCTGCTTCGTCCGTCTCGCCGGTGCGGATGCGGATGACCTGCTCCACCGGCACGACGAAGATCTTGCCATCACCGATCTTGCCGGTCTTGGCCGCCTTCAGGATGGCGTCGATGCAGCGGTCCACCTCGTCGTCCTTCACGACGACCTCGACCTTGACCTTGGGCAGGAAGTCGACGACGTACTCGGCGCCGCGGTACAGCTCGGTGTGGCCTTTCTGGCGGCCGAAGCCCTTGACCTCGGTGACCGTCAGGCCCGAGGCACCCACCTCGGCCAGCGCCTCGCGGACCTCGTCGAGCTTGAAGGGTTTGATGATGGCGGTGATCTGCTTCATGGGACGAGGCTCCTGGTTTCGTTTGACGTCGATTTAAGCACGTTCATCCGGGATCCTGTCCACATCGGTCAGCCAGACAACGGCCTCCGAATCGCTGGGCGCGCGCCAGTCGCCGCGCGGCGACAGCGAACCGCCGCTGCCGACCTTGGGCGCATTGGGCACGCAGCTGCGCTTGAACTGGCTGCCCTTGAAGAAGCGCTGCACGAAGATGCGCAGCACGCGCTTGATCTCGGCGAGGCCATGTACCTCGCCCCAGGCATGGCGAGCCAGGAAGGCGATCTTGGTGGGCGCGTAGCCGTGGCGCAGCGTGTAGAACAGGTTGAAGTCCTGCAGCGCATAGGCACCGACGGTCGCCTCCGTGCTCTGCAGGCTGCCCGGGATCAGCTCGGGGCTGATCTCGGTGCCGAGGATGTCCAGCAGCACCTGCGCGTCGGTGCCCGCACCGAGTTGCTCCGTCTCGGCGACCCAGCGCACCAGGTGCTGGATCAGCGTCTTGGGCACGCTGGCGTTGACGTTGTAGTGCGACATGTGGTCGCCCACGCCGTAGGTACACCAGCCCAGCGCCAGTTCGGAGAGGTCGCCCGTGCCCAGCACCAGGCCGCCCGTCAGGTTGGCCAGGCGGAACAGGTGGCTGGTGCGCTCGCCGGCCTGCACGTTCTCGAAGGTGACGTCGTAGACCGGCTCGTCCTCGCGGTGCGGGTGACCGATGTCCTGCAGCATCTGCGTGCAGCTGGGCCGGATGTCGATCTCGCGCGCCTCGCAGCCCACGGCCGCCATCAGCCGCAGTGCCTGGTCGCGGGTGCGCTCGCCGGTGGCGAAGCCCGGCATGGTCACGCCGATGATGTTCGTGCGCGGCAGCCCCAGAGCGTCCATCGCGCGGGCGGCCACGAGCAGGGCGTGCGTCGAGTCCAGCCCGCCCGAAATGCCGACGACCAGCTTGTGGATGCCGCTGGACGCCAGCCGCTGCGTCAGCCCCTGGACCTGGATGTTGTAGACCTCCTGGCAGCGCTCGTCGCGGCGGCTATGGTCGGCCGGCACGTAGGGGAAGCGCTCGACGCGACGGCGCAGTGCCAGCGGCTGGTCGCGCTCCAGATCCAGCTTGAACGTCACATCGCGGAAGGCACTGATCTGCGCGGCATGCAGGCGCACGGACTGCCCAAAGCTGGTCTGCCGCATGCGCTCGCGCGCCAGGCGCTCCAGATCCACGTCGGCCGTCACCAACTGCGAGCGGCGCTGGAAGCGCTCGGACTCGACCAGCAGCTCGCCGTTCTCGCAGATGAGGGCCTGGCCGTCCCAGGCCAGGTCGGTCGTCGACTCGCCCGCGCCGGCCGACGAATAGACATAGGCCGCCAGGCAGCGCGCCGACTGCTGCGACACCAACTGGCGCCGGTAGCCGGCCTTGCCGATGACCACGTTGGACGCCGACAGGTTGACCAGCACCGTCGCACCGGCCAGCGCGGCGAAGGAAGACGGAGGGATGGGCGTCCACACGTCCTCGCAGATCTCCACATGCAGCCTCAACAGCGGCATGTCCTCGGCGGTGAAGACCTGGTGGCTGCCAAACGGCACCTGCTGGCCCAGCAGCGTGACCGTGTCGACCACAGCCTCCTCGCCCGAGCAGAACTGGCGCGCCTCGTAGAACTCGCCGTAGTTGGGCAAAAAGGTCTTGGGCACCACGCCGAGGATGCGGCCCCGCAGCAGCACGGCGGCGCAGTTGAACAGGCGCTGCTCCACGCGCAGCGGCAGGCCCACGACAGCCACCAGCGGCAGCGCCGTCGTGGCGGCCAGCACCTCGGCCAGCGCCGCCTCGCAGGCGTCGAGCAGCGCGCGCTGGTGGAAGAGGTCGTCGCAGGTGTAGGCCGACAAACCCAGCTCCGGGAACGCCACGACGGCCACCCCTTCAGCAGCCGCCTGCTTCAGCAACGCGATGGTCTGCTGCGCATTGAACGCCGGATCGGCCACGCGGCACAGGGGCAGGCCCACGGCGAGGCGGGCGAAGTCATGGCTGTAGAGGTTGTCGAAACGCATGGACGGCATCAGCAAAACCCCAGTCTAGTGCCGCGTGTCGCAGCTGCAGTCCAATAGGCCGCCATGCCCCTCCTCCGTGTCCACGACTCACCCGCAGACCTGCCCCGCGACGTCTGGAACCGCCTGCTCGACGGCTCCCCCCGCCCCACCCCCTTCATGCGCCACGAGTACCTGCAGGCCCTGCACGACTCGGGCTCGGCCATGGCCGACACCGGCTGGCAGCCGATGTTCCTGGGCGTCTGGGACGAAGGCCGGCTGCTGGCCGCCTGCCCGGCCTGGCTGAAGTCACACAGCTATGGCGAGTACGTGTTCGACTGGGCCTGGGCCGATGCCTACCGCCGCCATGGCCTGAGCTACTACCCCAAGCTGCTGGTGGCGGTGCCGTTCACGCCGGTGCCGGGAAGCCGGCTGCTGGCCATTGACGATGAGGCGCGGGCGCTGCTGGCGCAGGCGTTGCGCGCGCTGGCCAAGGAGACGCAGGCCTCGTCGCTGCACGTGCTGTTCGGCGACGACGCCGACCAGGCCGCGCTGGCGGCGACCGGCTGTGCCGCGCGGTCCGGCGTGCAGTTCCACTGGACGTCCGAGGGAGACACGGACTTCGCCGCCTTCCTGACCAGGCTGCAGCGCGACAAGCGCAAGAAGATCCAGCAGGAACAGCGCCGCGTGCGCGAGGCGGGCGTGACGTTCGAGGTGCGCGAGGGCGCAGCCATCACAGCCGAGCACTGGGACTACTTCTACCGCTGCTACCAGCAGACCTACCGCGCGCACCACAGCACGCCCTACCTGAGCCGCGACTTCTTCGCGCGCATGGCCAGCGACATGCCGCAGCACTGGCTGATGTTCACCGCGATGCGTGATGGCGAGCGCGTGGCCACATCGCTGATCGCGCTGGACCCCGAGCGCCGCGCCGCTTTCGGCCGCTACTGGGGCGCCACTGCGCACATCCCCAACCTGCACTTCGACGCCTGCTATTACCAGCCGCTGGCCTGGTGCATCGCGAACGGATACCAGCGTTTCGAGGGCGGCGCTCAGGGCGAGCACAAGATGGCACGCGGGCTGATGCCCACGCCAACGGCATCCAGCCACTGGCTGGCGCACCCGGCGTTCGCCGATGCCGTCAACGACTTCCTCGCCCGCGAGGGCGAGGCCATGACGGGCTATCTCAGCGAGCTCAACGAACATGGCCCCTACAAAGCAAAAGACGCCGCGAAGGCGGCGTCTTTTGAGGGGCAAGAAACCTGATCAGGCCTTGGCGTAGTTCGCCATGCCGTCGGTGATCTCCTTCTTGGCGGCCTCGGGGCCTTCCCAGCCCTTGACCTTGACCCACTTGTTCGGCTCCAGATCCTTGTAGTGCTCGAAGAAATGCTGGATGGCCTTCAGGCGCATCTGGTTCACGTCCTCGATCTTTTCCCAGTGGCTGTACATGGGCAGGATCTTGTTGGTCGGCACGGCCAGCAGCTTGGCGTCGCCGCCGGCTTCGTCGTCCATCATCAACACGCCGAGAGGCCGGCAGGTCACGACGACGCCAGGCGTCAGCGCGAACGGGGTGATGACCAGCACGTCCACCGGGTCACCGTCGTCGGCCAGCGTCTTGGGGATGTAGCCGTAGTTGCACGGGTAATACATCGGCGTGGTCAGGAAGCGATCCACGAACAGCGCGCCGCTGTCCTTGTCGACCTCGTACTTGATCGGGTCGGCATTCATCGGGATCTCGATGATGACGTTGAACTCGTCGGGCGCCTTGGCGCCGGGGGACACGTTGTGCAGGCTCATGGTCGTCTTCTAGGGGTCAAGGAAAACCCGCATTCTAGTTTTATGGGTAAACGCTCCCCTTACGCCACAAGGCCCGCACTTAAGCTCCGCCGCACATTCCCCGTACCGGGAAGTAACCGGTTCACACGCACCTGAGGAGACGCATACATGTCGACGGAGATGGCGCTGTATTTCGCGCTGGCTTGTGGCCTCGCGGCCGTTATTTATGGCTTCATCCAGCGCAGCTGGATCCTGAGCCAGGACGCGGGCAATGCCCGCATGCAGGAGATCGCCACGGCGATCCAGCAGGGTGCCGCCGCCTACCTGGGCCGGCAGTACCGCACCATCGCCCTCGTCGGCGTCGTGCTGGCGATTGCGATTGCGGTGGTGCCGGGCCTGGGCCTGACGACGGCCGTCGGCTTCGTGCTCGGCGCGGTGCTGTCGGGCATCTGCGGCTTCATCGGCATGAACATCTCGGTGCGCGCCAACGTGCGCACCGCGCAGGCCGCCACCAAGGGCATAGGCCCGGCGCTGGACGTCGCCTTCAAGGGCGGCGCCATCACCGGCATGCTGGTCGTGGGCCTGGGCCTGCTGGGCGTGGGCGGCTTCTACCTCGCCATCGGCGGCGGGCATGACAGCGCCGCGCTCAAGCCCATGCTGGGCCTGGCCTTCGGTTCGTCGCTGATCTCCATCTTCGCCCGCCTGGGCGGCGGCATCTTCACCAAGGGCGCCGACGTGGGCGCCGACCTGGTGGGCAAGGTCGAGGCCGGCATCCCTGAGGACGACCCGCGCAACCCGGCGGTGATCGCCGACAACGTGGGCGACAACGTCGGCGACTGCGCCGGCATGGCCGCCGACCTGTTCGAGACCTACGCGGTGACGCTGATCGCCGCGATGGCGCTGGGCGCGCTGATGGTGACCGGCACCTCAGCGGCGGCCGGCGTCATCTACCCGCTGGCGCTCGGCGGCGTGTCCATCATCGCCTCCATCATCGGCTGCTACTTCGTCAAGGCCAGCGATGGCATGAAGAACGTGATGCCGGCGCTGTACAAGGGCCTGATCGTGGCCGGCGTGCTGAGCCTGGGCGCGTTCTTCTTCGTCACCAAGGCCATGTTCCCCGGCGAGGTGCAGCTGGCCGATGGCAAGACCGCCGGCGCGATGGCGCTGTTCGGCGCCTGCACGGTGGGCCTGGTGCTGACGGCCGCGATGGTCTGGATCACCGAGTACTACACCGGCACCCAGTACCACCCCGTGCAGCACGTGGCGCAGGCCTCCACCACCGGCCACGGCACCAACGTCATCGCTGGCCTGGGCGTGTCGATGAAGTCCACCGCCTGGCCGGTGCTGTTCGTCTGCGCGGCCATCTACGCGGCCTACGCGCTGGCGGGCCTGTACGGCATCGCCGTCGCCGCCACGTCCATGCTGAGCATGGCCGGCATCGTCGTCGCGCTGGACGCCTACGGCCCCATTACCGACAACGCCGGCGGCATCGCCGAGATGAGCGACCTGCCCCCGGCCGTGCGCGACGTCACCGACCCGCTGGACGCCGTCGGCAACACCACCAAGGCCGTCACCAAGGGCTATGCCATCGGCTCCGCCGGCCTCGCCGCGCTGGTGCTGTTCGCCGACTACACGCATGCGCTGGAGGCGCGCGGCATGCACGTCGTGTTCGACCTGTCCGACCACAAGGTCATCCTCGGCCTGTTCCTAGGCGGGCTGATCCCCTACCTGTTCGGCGCCATGGCCATGGAAGCCGTCGGCCGTGCGGCCGGCGCAGTTGTCGTGGAGGTCCGCAAGCAGTTCGCCGACGGCGCCATCATGGCCGGCCAGCGCAAGCCGGACTACAGCGCCGCGGTCGACATGCTGACCACCGCCGCCATCAAGGAAATGATCGTGCCTTCGCTGCTGCCGGTGGCTGCGCCCATCATCGTGGGCCTCACGCTGGGCCCGGCTGCGCTGGGCGGCCTGCTGATGGGCACGATCGTCACGGGCTTGTTCGTGGGCATCTCCATGTGCACCGGCGGCGGCGCATGGGACAACGCCAAGAAGCTGATCGAGGAAGGCTTCAAGGACGACAAGGGCGTGGAGCACCGCAAGGGCGGCGACGCGCACAAGGCCGCCGTGACCGGCGACACCGTGGGCGACCCCTACAAGGACACCGCCGGCCCGGCCGTCAACCCGCTCATCAAGATCATCAACATCGTGGCGCTGCTGATCGTGCCCATCCTGCCGATGAGCGCCGGCAGCCAGGCGCCCTCGCCCACACAGGCGGCGGCGGCCGTCGCGGCCGAACCGGTGGCCTCGGCGGCCAGCGTGGCCGAGCTGCCGGCCTCGTCCGCATCACAGTAAAGCCTGGTAAACACCGGTCAGACGGCCCGCTCGCGGGCCGTTTTTCATGGGCGGCCCGCGGCAGAATGGCGGCCATGGCGAGCATGGCAGTCACACGGCACGAAATGACGCGGCGGCGCGAGCAGTTGCAGGACCTGCAGCGCTACCTGGCCGTGCTGGAAGCCGACCACGACGGCGTCCGCGCCAAGCTGCTGGGCTTTCGCCTGCGCTACCTGGAGGCGCTGGGCCCGCTGATGCGCGAGCTGGACGAGCTGGAGGCGCAACTGCACCAGGCCACCGCGCTGCTGTCCGACGCGCTGAAGCGCCAGGGCGTGGACGTGCCGGCAGCGGCGTCGCCACGCACCAAGCCCTGGCCCGAGATTCCGGCGCTGCCCGCGGCCACGCCGCTGCCGCCCGAGCCCACCGGCCCGACGATGGATCTGCCGCCGCCCACGCTGAAGACGCTGTACCGGCGCGCCGCCAAGCGCTTCCACCCCGACCTGGCGCCGCCCGGCCCGGACCGCGAGGTCTGCGAACAGCGCATGAGCATCGTCAACGACGCCTACGAGCGCGGCGACCGCCAGAAGCTGGAGTCATTGCTGCTGGCGGCGGGCGAGGCGCCCGAGAAGGTGATCGGCGGCCCGGCCGACGCCGTGCGCGCCTGGCTGGGCCTGTGCGAGCACCTCGTGCAGGGCCGCATCCGCGTCGTGCAGGCGCAGACGGCGCTGCTGCAGAACCTGCAGATGCACCAGCTGCGTGAGGCCATCGAGCGCGCCGAGGCCGGTGGCATGAAGCCGCTGGACATCATGGCCGCCCGGCTGCGCGCTCAGATCGCGGAGCGCCGCCAGGAGTTGTACATCGGCGAGCGCGTGGGCGGCGATGCGGGCCTGGCGGCGGACTTTCTACGCAAGCGGTATCAGCGTCTGGCTTGAGAGGCTGAGTCGGCTCTATTCGTCGCCGTTGGTGATCTGGGGATCCGCGCTCGCGTAAAGCGTGGACACCGTATCACGGGTCGAGAAGATCAGCACCACGCCCTTGGTCACGGTCTTGGTCGTGGGCATGCCGATGCTCACGACCCCAGAGACGGCCGCCGCGAAATTGGAGTCTGTCATCACCGGGGCATGGCCCAGTGTCTTGTAGCTGGCTCCAACAAGGGCCAACTCGCAACCATCGGCCTCGGCAATGTCGCAGGCGCTGGCAGACGCCGGCACCTTCAGGGCATCGTCTGCCACGGGTTGGGTGCATTCGGGGTCGGCGTAGTAGTCGCACGCAGCGAAGGCGCCATCGGGACTGGCCTTGACGTAGTAGGTAGTGGTCATTGCAATCGTTGACTGATAAACGGGATCGCCAAGCTAACAGCATCCCTGCACGCAGCGATGCAACTCAGCCTCTACTTCCCAGCCAGTCCCGGACATCTGCCACACCGTCGCCCGATTCGTCAGGCGCGCAAGGGCGCGCGAGCAACCAGACGGACGTCACCAGGAAGTCCACCTTGACCTGGCCCTGAAGCAATGCCAGGTCGCTGAGCACCAGTTCGCAGGCATGCTGCTGCATCGCGCCGACCGGGGCATGCTCTCGAAGCAGCGTGTCGCCGATGCGGGCCAGCGCGCGGCCCAGGCGCAACTCGCCAGGACGTGCCTGCAGCGCTTCACGCAGCTTGGCGCGCACAGCCTCAAGCTGCGCCCAGGCCTCGGCACGGGCCGCTCCCGTTGCCGCGGCGACGTTCAGCCGTGCCCACCGGGCGCGATCAGGCAGGCGACGAACACGGGCGGCAGCACTGCCGGAGCGCTCCCACTGGTCGAGCCCCTGCGCCAGCCGGTTCAGCGCAGTCTGCAGTTCGCGGGTCTCGCGTGGCGGGCTGATTTCCAGCGCCAGCAACTGCGTGACGAGGGACTCGCCCTGCCAGCTGTGGTTTGAGGGGTCTCGGCTCACCAACTCGCCGAACAGCCGCCGCGCCGCCTGCAATTCATCACGCGCGTCGTCATGGCGTCCCTGCGCATGCAGGGTCTCCCCGCGCCAGCGGCGCAGGATGGCTTCCTGGTTGGCAGAGGGCGCGTCGGCAGGTTGCGCCTGCCTCAGCGGAAGCAATGTCTGCAAGGCCTCGTCGAACGTGTCCAGCGCGCGACTGCCCTGACCGAGCCACAGCTGCGTCTGCCCCAGCCAGCTCAGGCTGCCCGCCAGGTCGGACAAGGCCTGTTCACGCCGCTCGGCCGGCAACTGGGGAAGTGCCTGGCGCTTCAGGCGGATGGATGCCTCGAAAGCCCGCGCCGCATCACCCAGCCGACCGCTGTCGAGCGCCAGGCCGCCGAGGTTGGTATCGGCGTAGGACAACTCCAGCATCGCTTCCATGTCCTGCGGCAGCGCGTCGAGCCAATGCTGGCTGACCGCACGGTACGCCTCCCAGGCCTTCAACGCGCCCGCCTGGTCACGCTTGCGCAACAGGATGCGGCCGAGCCAGAAGTCGGCGGCGCCCTGGGCCTTGCGCCAAGACGCCGTCAGGGCCGGCTCCGGCGGGTCGCCCGCCAGCAATGTCCTGGCAGCGTTTAACGGCTCGAGCGCGCCGTCGAGATCGCTGCGGGTCACGCGCACCTCGGCGATCACGGTCAGCGCCTTGGCGCGACTCAGGCGCTCCTGCGGTCGCGCAATCGCAGCATCCCGCAGAAAGCCCAGCGCGCGCCCGCCAATGCTGTCCAGCAGTTCCAGCTTGCCGATGGGCCGCAGCTTGTCGGCAAAGTCGCCCAGCATGTAGGCCAGCAGTTCGTCCGATTGCTGGCGCCGCTGTTCGGCCTGCTGCTCTGCGGCCTCGGCGCGGCGGGCCTGCAGCGTGCTGACGACCGTCAGGCCGACCAGCGCCAGCACCGCCAGGCTGGTCGCCCCCACCGCCCACCGGTGCCGGCGCACGAAGCGCCCCGCCACATACCAGCGGCTGTCCGGCCGCGCGGCGATGGGCTCGTGGGCCTGCCAGCGGCGCAGGTCGTCGGCCAGCGCCTGCGCGTTGGCGTAGCGCTCGGCCGGGGCCTTCTTCAGCGCCTTGGCGACGATGGTGTCCAGGTCGCCGCGCAGTTCGCGCGCGTGACGGGCCATGGGCTCGTCCGGCTGGCTGGCGGCCGCCTCGGAGAGCCGCCTGGGCACCAGCTCGACGATGGCCTTGAGCCGGTCCAGCTGGGTGTGCGTGTCGCCGGCCGTCGGGTGGCCGCCGCCCAGCAGCTGGAACAGCAGCACGCCCAGCGCGTAGACGTCGGTGGCCGTCGTCACGTCGGCCTGCTGCACCTGCTCGGGCGCGGCGTACTGGGGCGTGTAGGCGTTGCCGGCGCGGCGCGTCAGCTCGGTGGCGTCGGCGGCCGGGCCACCGTCGGCCGCGTCGTCCAGCAGCTTGGCGATGCCGAAGTCCAGCAGCTTCACCTCGCCGGCCGGCGTGACGAGGATGTTGCTGGGCTTCAGGTCGCGGTGCAGGATCAGCCGCGCATGGGCATGCGCCACGGCGGCCAGCACGTCGAGGAAGAGCGCGACGCGGGCCTGCAGGTCCAGCCCGCGCTCGCGGCAGTAGGCGTCGATGGGCTGGCCGTCCACGTACTCCAGCACCAGGTAGGGCTGCAGCTCCTGGTAGACGCCGGCGTCCAGCAGGCGTGCGATGTGCGGGTGGGACAGGCGCGCCAGGATACGGCCCTCGCGCGCGAAGCGCCCGGCGTCGCCGCTGCCGAACACGCCGGCCTTCAGGAACTTGACCGCCACCTGGCCGTCGAAGCGGCCGTCGGCGCGGCTGGCCAGCCAGACGGCGCCCATGCCGCCCTGGCCCAGCTCGCGCTCCAGCCGGTAGGGGCCCAGCAACTGGCCGGTGAGGTCGGGCAGCTCGGCCTCGGCCGGCCCCGGCGCGATCTGCAGCTGCTCGGCCGCCGCCTGCCCCATGAAGCCCTGGGCCTGCAACTCGGCGTCCCGGGCCAGCAGCTCGCGCAGCTGGCGGGCGGTGTCGGCGTCCAGCGCCTGCAGCCGCGCCTCGCGGGCGGGCTCGTCCAGGTCCAGCAGTTCGTCCAGCAGCGGGCTCAGGGCCAGCCAGCGTTGTTTCTCTTGTTCATCCATGCGCGTGAGGAAACGTGGTCATTGCTGCAGGCTCATGGCCAGGAACAGCCGCGCCTTCTGCCAGTCGCGCTGCACGGTGCGTTCGGTCACGCCCAGCGCCTGGGCGATCTCCTGCTCCAGCATGCCGCCGAAGTAGCGCATCTCCACGACCTGGGCCGGCCGCGGCTCCAGCAGCGCCAGCTCGTCCAGCGCCTCGTGGATGCGCAGGATGTGGTCGTCGCCCTGGGGCGCCTGCTCGGCGATGACGGTA
This sequence comes from uncultured Comamonadaceae bacterium, assembly GCA_965650725.1. Taxonomy (GTDB): domain Bacteria; phylum Pseudomonadota; class Gammaproteobacteria; order Burkholderiales; family Burkholderiaceae_C; genus Pelomonas. Next base: position 11,126 of record CBFGPX010000109.1, read on the forward strand.
TTGAGCGTCAGCAGTGCCTGGCCGCCGCCGTGGCGCTCGGCCAGGCGGGATCGCACCAGGTCGATGACCACGGTGCGCATGGCGCGGGCGGCGTAGGCCAGGAAATGGCGCCGGTCCGGGAAGGCCTGGCCGCCGCTGCCGGCCAGGCGCAGCCAGGCCTCGTGCACCAGCGCGGTGGTGTCCAGCAGCGTCAGCTCGCCGGCGCTGCGCATGTGGCGCCGCGCCAGCCGGCGCAGGTCGCCGTACAGCTGGGCCACCACCTGATCGGCGGCGGCGCGGTCGCCGGCCTGCGCGGCGCTCAGCAGTCGGGTGATGTCTTGCACCGACCGGACTCTAGCGGCAGCCGGAGCCGACACCCGCCGGACGAAAGTTTTTTTGCGGCGCGATGTCGGGTCGCGGCACTGCAGCCCGTTTTACAGGGTGAGGGGCTGCTGACGGTCCGTTCCGGGAGGCCGGCCCAGCCGGGGTTCGTCCCGTCGGCAGCCCCTCACCCGCCCTTCCCCCGAATGCCGGAGCTCTCCCTTGTCTCTCTCCCACACCGCCACCACCGCCGCCAACGAACCGTCCGCCGTCCAGCGCGGCGCCCGCAACGCGGGCCTGCCGTGGGTGGGGTCCATGGAGTCGCTGGACCTGCACATGTCGCGCCGCCTGGCGCTGTGCCGTCGCTCCTGCGAGCTGATGACGCTGCTGTGGATAGAGCTGGAGCTGCTGGTGGCACCAAACGCCGCGGCGGGCATGGGCGCGGCGGTGGACCACGAGCTGCTGCAGGCCGCCGGGCTGCGGCTGCGCAACCGCGTGCGCAGCACGGACGAGGTGGTGCAGGTCGCCGGGCTGGGCTTCGCGGTGCTGCTGCACGGCGCGGGAGCGGAAACGGCGGCCCTGGTCGAGCAGCGGCTGCAGCAGACCCTGACCGGCGCCTACGGCGTGGAAGGACAGCGGCTGTACCTGGGCGTGCGCATGGGCAGGGCGCTGTTCCCGGAGGCCGGGCGCAACGGCAGGCAGCTGGCCGACGCAGCCTGCCAGGACCTGGCGCTGCGCCAGGGCGGTTGAGCAGCCCGCCCCTTCAGACCTCCAGCCATTCCTTGCGGATGTAGGCGTTGGCGCGCAGGTCGGCCGGGCTGCCCTCGAAGACGATGCGGCCGTGGCCCATCACGTAGCAGCGCTCGGAGATCTCCAGCGCGATGGCCAGCTTCTGCTCGACCAGCAGCACCGAGACGCCGCGCCGTTTGAGCTCCTTCAAGTACTCGGCCACCAGCTCGACGATCTTGGGCGCCAGGCCCTCGGTCGGCTCGTCGATCATGATCAGGTCGGGGTCGCCCATCAGCGTGCGGCACAGCGTCAGCATCTGCTGCTCGCCGCCCGACAGCACGCCGGCCTCGGTGTGCTGGCGCTCCTTGAGCCGCGGGAACATCCGGTACATGTCGTCGAAGCTCCAGCGCGGGTTGCCCTTCCTGGCGGCCTTGCTGCCCTTCTCGCCGAGCATCAGGTTCTGGTGCACGGTGAGTTCAGGAAAGATGTCGCGGTTCTCCGGAACGTAGCCGATGCCGAGGTGCGCGATCTCGTAGGCCTTCCTGCCCAGGATCTCATCGCCATCCCACTTGATGGAGCCCTGCCCGTCCACCAGGCCCATGATCGTCTTCACGGTGGTGGAGCGGCCCGAGCCGTTGCGGCCCAGCAGGCTGACGATCTCTCCGGGCTTCACGTCGAGCGTGACGCCATGCAGCACGTGGCTCTTGCCGTAGAAGGCGTGCAGGTTCTCGAGGTGGAGGCTGCCCATCAATGCGCTCCCGCCACCGCGGCCTGCTGGTCTGCCAGCACCGAGCCGAGGTAGGCCTCCTGCACCCGGGCGTTGGCCCGCACCTTGTCGGGCGTGTCGAAGGCGATCACCTCGCCGTACACCAGCACCGCGATCTTGTCGGCCAGGCCGAACACCACGCCCATGTCGTGCT
>CBFGPX010000110.1:0-13040 GCA_965650725.1 uncultured Comamonadaceae bacterium
ACATGGGCGACTCGGTGAACTACCTGCTCGACGGCATGGAAGTCGAAGTGGTGTTCTATGACGGCAAGGCCATTTCGGTCGAACTGCCCACCACCATCGTGCGCGAAATCGAAACCGAGCCGGCCGTCAAGGGCGACACCTCGGGCAAGGTCATGAAGCCCGCCCGCATCAAGGGCACCGGCTTCGAGATCCCCGTGCCGCTGTTCGTCGAGAACGGCGACAAGATCGAAATCGACACCCGCACGCACGAGTACCGCAAGCGCGTCTGAGCGCCCTCCCCGCTGCCGCAAAAAACGCCCGCATCAGCGGGCGTTTTGCTTTGTTTACAGCGCCTCGTCGGACAGGTCAGGCACTTCGGGCTCGGCGTCGATCAGGCTGTCGAAGTCGGCCGACGCAGAGCCCTTCATCGGGATCCAGGGCCGGTCCAGCGGGCGGTAGACGCGGCGCTGCAGACGGGCCAGCCGGTCGGAATGCTCCACCGCGCGCATCACCTCGTCGGGAGCGAGCAGCATCGCAAAGGGATCAGCCAGGTGGGCGGTGGTGGTCTGCATGGTGGGCCTCGCTTGGAATCGATGGCTGCACTGTAGGCAGCGGCCCCGGGTCGGACCAGTCGGCGCCTTGCGCGAGGCGCTGTAAGACTTTTCCTTACACGCCCGCCGGCGCGTGAACTACTTGGCGGCCTTGGCCGCGTCCGCCGCGCGCTGGCGCTCCTGCATGGCGCGGCGCAGTTCCTTGGCCATCGCGTCGCGGCCGCCGCGGGTGGCGAAGTCCGCCGCCGTCAGTTCCTGCTCATTCGCCGCACGCGGCTCGGCGCCGGCCTTCAGCAGCAGGGGCACCAGGTCGCCGCCACCGTAGCGGGCCGCCATCATCAGCGGCGTGCTGCCGTTCTCGGAGCGCGCATTCAGGTCCGCACCGCGCGCGATCAGGAAGGCGGCCACGCCGTTGTCCGGCCCGCTGCAGGCGTAGTGCAGCGGCGTCCAGCCCTCGCGGTTGACCGCCGCGCCGCGCGCCACCAGCGCCTGCACCATGGGCAGCGAGCCGCGGATGGCGGCCAACATCAGCGGCGTCTCGCCGTTGGCATTGACGGCGTTCACGTTGACCTGGGGCGCCGCCAGCAGCGCCTGCAGCGCCCGCTCGGAGCCCTCGCGAACCGCGGTGAACAGCGCAGTGCGGCCACGCGAGTCGGTCAGGTTGGGATCGATGCCCTGCTGCAGTTGCTACTGGATGACGCGCGGGTCGTTGAACTCGGCGCCCTTGACGAAGTCTTCGATGGATGCAGCCTGCGCCAGCGTCGACACGGCGAGAGCCAGCACAACCGGCCAGGATTTCACGCAGCCTCCGGCAGTTGGAACAGCCGGCGCGCATTGGTCGCCGTGATCGCCGCCAGTTCCTGCACCGGCAGGCCGACGGCCTCCGCCACGGCCTTGGCCACGTGCGGCACATAGGCCGGCGTGTTGGTTTTGCCGCGGAAGGGCACCGGCGCCAGATAGGGGCTGTCGGTCTCGATCAGCAGGCGGTCCAGCGGCAGCAGCGTCAGCAGGTCGCGCAGGTCCTGCGCGTTCTTGAAGCTGACGATGCCGGAGAACGAGATGTAGTAGCCGCGCTCCACGGCGGCCAGCGCCACGTCGGCCGACTCGGTGAAGCAATGGAACACGCCGCCTGCCTGTTCGGCGCCCTCCTCGTCCATCACGCGCAGCGTGTCGGCGGCGCTGGAGCGGGTGTGCACCACCAGCGGCTTGCCCGCCTGCTTCGCGGCCCGGATGTGGGTGCGAAAGCGCTCGCGCTGCCACTCCATGTCCGCGATGCTGCGGCCGTTCAGCCGGTAGTAGTCCAGCCCGGTCTCACCGATGGCGACGACCTTGGGCCGCGCCGCGAGGTGCACGAGTTCCGCCACATCGGGCTCGCGCATGTCCTCGGTGTCGGGGTGCACGCCCACGGTGGACCAAAGCTGCGGATGCCCGACCGCCAGCGCGTGCACCGTCTCGAACTCCTCCATCTGCGTGCAGATGCAGATGGCCTGCACCACCTGCGCGGCGCGCATGTCGGACAGGATGTCGGGGAGCCTGTCCTTCAGCTCGGGAAAGCTGAGGTGGCAATGCGAGTCAACAAACATCGGGGATCAGAGGGTCTGTGTCGGTTTGCTGGACGAGATCGCCGTGCCCAGGATTTCCTCGATGCGCAGGCGGATCAGCCGCGTCTTCTCGTCGCCGGGGAAGCGCACGCCCACGCCCTGCGTTCGGCCGCCGGAGGCGTTGGGCGGCGTCAGCCAGGCGACCTTGCCGGCCACCGGATAGCGCTGGTTGTCCTCGGGCAGGGCCAGCAGCAGGTAGACGTCCTCGCCCAGCTTGTAGTCGCGGTTGGTGGGCACGAACAGCCCGCCTTCCGTGAAGGCCGGGATGTAGGCCGCGAACAGCGCCGACTTCTCGCGGAACACCAGCTGGATGACGCTGGGCCGCGCGCTCGATGCCGCGCCGGCGCCACCCACGGTGGGCAGCGGCAGCGCGCCGCCGAGCTGGCTGGGCTGGAATTGCAGGGAAGCCGGGCCCTGCTTGGAAGTCGCGTCGCTCATGGCCCGAGTGTATTCAGCGCGCGGCGGCCGCGATCGCGGCCTGGGCTTGAGCCGCCAGCGCCTCCAGCCACAGGCCGGCGTTCAGCGGGTGGTCGGCATGGCGGGCGGCGCGGCGCAGCTCAGCCTCCCAGGCCAGCAGCGGCGCGGCGCGCTTGGGCGCGGGCAGCGAGGCCGTGGCGAAGAACTGGCCCGGCTGGCCATGGCTGCGCCGCACCAGGTCGTGGCACAGGCGCTGCAGCGCGTCGATGGCGCGCGGCGGTGCCAGGTCGCTGAGCGCCGCCACCTCGCCGCGCGCGACGCGCTTGGGCAGCGCCTGCCAGGCCGCATCGCTCAGCCCGGCCTCGGCCCATTCCAGCGCCTGCTGCGGCCGGCCGCCGGTCGCGGCCAGCAGGCCGGCGGCGTCCTTCACGCCCTTGGCCTCCAGCCAGGCCAGCGCGGCCCCCGTCTCGGGCAGGGCCAGCGGCAGCGGCTGGCAGCGGCTGCGTATGGTCGGCAGCAGCGCCGCGCTGTCATGGCTGGCCAGCGCGAAACGCAGCAGGCCGGACGGCTCCTCCAGCGTCTTCAGCAGCGCATTGGCCGCGACGCCGTTCAGCGCCTCGGCCGGAAAAATGACGACCACCTTGGCCTTGCCGCGCGCCGACGTCGCCTGCGCAAAAGACAGCAGGCTGCGCACCGCCTCCACCTTGATCTCGCGGCTGGGCTTGGCCTTGCCGGCCTTGGGCGCGTCGGGCTCCTCGAAGGGCAGGCCCAGCGATTCGCGTGCGGGCGCCTCCAGCGCCTCGGGCAGCAACAGCTGGAAGTCGGGGTGGGTGCCGCTGGCAAACAGCTTGCAGCTGGGGCAGTGGTTGCAGGCCGGTTGGGCCGGGGCTGCCGCCTCGCACAGCCAGCTCTGGGCGAGCTTCACGGCCAGCTCCAGCTGCCCGACGCCCGCCGGGCCTTGCACGAGCAGCGCATGCGAACGCGCACGGGCCAGCGCGTCGGCCAGCGGCGCCTGCAGCCAGGGCAGATCGGCGTTCAGCATGCGGCGTAGCGTTGCGTCAGGACGGCCAGCACCGCGGCCCCGACCTGTTCGACCGTGCCGCTGGCGTCGATGCGCACCATGCGCTGCGGCGCCTGCGCAGCGCGTGCCGCATAGCCGGCGCGCACGCGCTCGAAGAACGCCAGGTCCAGCTGCTCGATGCGATCGGCCTCGCGGGCACTGGCGCGGCGGGCGGCGGCCTGTTCGGCGGGCAGGTCGAACCACAACGTCAGCTCGGGCTCGGTACCTTGCTGCACCCAGTCGGCCAGCGCGTCGAGCTGGCTCAGCGGCAGGCCGCGGCCACCGCCCTGATAAGCAAAGCTGGCGTCGGTGAAGCGGTCGCACAGCAGCGTCCTGCCGGCGGCCAGCGCGGGCTTGATGACGGTCTCCACATGGTCGCGCCGGCCGGCAAACATCAGCAGCAACTCGGTCAGCGAGCCCATGGGTTGCGTCAGCACGATGTCGCGCAGCGTCTCCGCCAGCGGCGTGCCGCCGGGCTCGCGGCTGAGCTGCACGTCGGCGCCGCGGGCACGGAACCAGTCGGCCACGGCCTGGATGTGGGTGGACTTGCCGGCACCGTCGATGCCTTCGAACGAGATGAATCTGCCGGTCACTTGCCGCCGCGTTGATATTTGTTGACGGCGCGATTGTGCGCGTCGAGGTCGTTGCTGAACTCGCTGCTGCCATCGCCGCGGGCGACGAAGTACAGCGCCTGGATGGCCGCCGGGTTCAGTGCCGCCTTCAACGAGGCCGCGCCGGGCATCGCGATGGGCGTGGGCGGCAGGCCGCCCCGCGTGTAGGTGTTGAACGGCGTGTCCGTCACCAGGTCGCGCTTGCGCAGGTTGCCGTCGAAGCTCTCGCCCAGGCCGTAGATGACCGTCGGGTCGGTCTGCAGCGGCATGGCTATGCGCAGGCGGTTGACGAACACGGCGGCGACCTTGGCGCGGTCGCCGGCCGTGCCGGTCTCCTTCTCGACGATGGAGGCCAGGATCAGCGCTTCGTCCGCCGACTTCAGCGGCAGGTCGGACGCGCGCTGCGCCCAGGCCGCCGCCAGTCGCTGCTTCATCGCTGCGTGGGCGCGCTTCAACACGGTCAGGTCACTGACGCCACGGCTGTAGGCATAGGTGTCGGGGAAGAAGCGGCCTTCCGGCGCGACACCCGGCTCGCCCAGCGCGGCCATGATGTCGGCGTCGCTCATGCCCGTGGTCCGGGCCTTCAGCGACGGTGCGGCGGCCAGCGCGGCGCGCACCTGGCGCCAGCTCCAGCCTTCGATGAGGCGAAGCTGCTCCAGCACCTCGTCCCCACGCACCATCTTGTGCAGCAGCTCGCGCGGCGTGACGCCGACATTGACCTCATAGCTGCCGGCGCGGATCTGCCTGGCCTGGCCGGACCATTTGAACCACTGGTACAGCAGGCGCTCGTCGGTCTGCACGCCGGCCGCGACCCAGGCGCGGGCCACCACGGCCGGGTTGGTGCCGGGCTCGACGGACAACTCCACCGACGGCGCGGCCAGCGCCAGCGGGCTGCGCAGCCACTGCCAGGCGGCACCGGCCGCCAGCGCGGCGATCAACAACAACGCGAGCAGCGCCCGCCACAACCATTTCATGCCCTGTGATGCCCTGTGAAACGCCCGGTCAAAAGGGCGCCGATGATAATTCCCGCCATGCCTGAACCGACCCGACTCCTCCTCGCCGACTGGGGCGTCATCCGCGCCCAGGGCGCCGACGCCGCCAGCTTTCTGCACGGCCAGCTGACCCAGGACTTCGCGCTGCTGGACCGCGACCACGCGCGCCTCGCCGGCTTCTGCACCGCCAAGGGCCGGCTGCTGGCCACGATGGTGGGCTGGAAACAGGCCGACGACGAGATCCTGCTGGCGCTGCCGGCCGAGACGCTGGCGGCCACGCTGAAGCGGCTGTCGATGTTCGTGCTGCGCGCCAAGTGCAAGCTCAGCGACGCGAGTGCCGAGTTCTCGGTCTACGGGCTGCTGGGCACGCCGCCCGCCGAAGCCTGGACGTTGACACGCGACGGCGCTGCGGCGCAGATCGCCCTGCCCGGCCCGGGCCGCGCGCTGCGCATCCAGCCGGCTGCCAACGCGGCACCGGCAGGTGCTGACATGACCGCCGACGACTGGGCCTGGGCCGAAGCCGAGGCCGGCACGGCCTGGGTGCGCGGCGCCACGGTCGAGGCCTTCGTGCCGCAGATGATCAACTTCGAGGTGCTGGGCGGCGTGAATTTCAAGAAGGGCTGCTACCCCGGCCAGGAGATCGTCGCGCGCAGCCAGTACCGCGGCACGCTGAAGCGCCGGCTGCAGCTGTTCGAGACCGAAAGCGCGGCGACCGTGGGCCAGGAGATCTTCCACAGCGGCGACCCCGAGCAACCGGCGGGCATCGTGGCCGGCGCCGGCACGCGCGGTGGCCGCTCGGTCATCGCCGCCGAGATCAAGCTCGCGGCGCTCGAAGGCGGCAGCCTGCATCTAGGCAGCGCCAGCGGCGCCACGCTGCAGCCGCGCGCCCTGCCCTACGAAATCCCGCCGCAAGACTGATGCAGCTCTACGTCTACTACCGCGTGGCCGCCGAGCACGTCGACGACGCCCTCATCGCCTTCCGCAAGGCCCGCGTCGAGGCGCCCATCGAGCTGCTGCAGCGGCCCGAACCGAACGCCGAGGGGCAATGGACCTGGATGGAGATCTACCCCGAGGGCTGGACCCACCGCGAACCGCAGGTCGCGGCCGCCATGCAGGCCTGGCTGGCCGGCGAGCGCAAGGTCGAACGTTTCGAAATGCTCGGTTAGAGGGCCCTGACCATCTCGACGTGGCCGATGCCGGCCTCCTCGAAGGGCTCGCCACGCCGCTGGAAGCCGGCGCGCAGGTAGAAGTTTTCCGCCGACAGCTGCGCATGCAGCAGCACCTCGCCGTAGCCCTGGCGCCTGGCCTCGGCCATCAGCGCATCCAGCACCTGGCGGCCGATGCGTGTGCCGCGCATGGCACGCAGCACGGCCATGCGGCCGATCTTGGCGACGCCCGGCACATGCTCCAGCAGGCGGCCGGTGGCCAGCGGCAGACCGAAGCGGTTGCGCGCCAGCGCGTGCAGACAACTGGCATCGGCGCTGTCCCATTCCATGTCGGCGGGGATGTGCTGCTCCTCGATGAAGACCTCGCGGCGGATGGCCGTCGCGGCCTGGCCCTGCTCGGCCCAGCCGCCCAGGCTCACGTCCACGACCGGCTGACCGGCCTCGAAGTCGTGCATCAGGCCGCGCAGCGCATCGGGCAGGCGGGTCGGCGTCTGCGTGGCGGGGTCGGCGAAGACGTAGATCATCTCGGCCTGCACCAGCATTTGCTCACCGTGGAAGATGGCGCCGTCCACCATCATCGAGCTGTTGCCGAACTCGCGGGCGCGGATGCCGATGTCCAGCCGGTCGTCGTAGCGCGCCGAGCCGCGGTAGTCCAGCATCGCGCGGCGCACGTACAGGTCGCCGCCCAGCGACTTCATGGTCTCCGAGTAGGGGATGGCCAGCGCCCGCCAGTAGCCGCTGACGGCGGTGTCCAGATAGGTCAGGTAGTGGCCGTTGAAGACGATGCCCTGGGCGTCGATCTCGGCCCAGCGCACGCGCAGGGGTTCGAGGTGGCGGAATTCGCTGCGTTTCATGGTTGTAGATGCTCCCTGATCGAGGACGCGCAGAAGTCCAGTGCCGTGATGGCCTCGGGCAGGCTGCGGCCCATCTTGATGAAGTCGTGCGTGACGCCGCGCGCCAGTTCCAGCTGGACCGGCACGCCGGCCGCGCGCAGTTGGTCGGCATAGGCCAGGCCCTCGTCCACCAGCGGGTCGGCCTCGGCCAGCAGCACGGCGGCGGGCGCGAGGCCGGCATGGTCGTCGGCCAGCAGCGGGGCGAAGCGCCAGTCGGTGCGCTGGGCCTTGTCGATGTAGTGGCCGAAGAACCATTCGATGCTGGCAGCATCCAGCAGAAAGCCCTCCGCGAAGCGGCGATGCGAGTCGTGGCTGGCGTGGGCGTCGGTGCCCGGCGTGATCAGCAGCTGCCCCTTCAGCGGCAGGCCGCGGTCGCGGGCGAAGAAGGCGCAGCCGGCCGCGAGCGTGCCGCCGGCGCTGTCGCCGCCCACGGCCAGGCGCGAGCCGTCCAGCCCGAGCGTGTGGGCCTGCTCGTGCAGCCAGGCCAGCGCGGCCCAGGCGTCGTCCACGGCGGCGGGGAAGCGGTGCTCCGGCGCGAGGCGATAGTCCAGCGCCAGCACCGCAGAGCCGCTGCGGGCGCTGAGCTGTCGACACAGGCTGTCATGCGTCTCCAGGTCGCCGATGGTGAAGCCGCCGCCGTGCAGGTAGAGCAGCACGGGCAGCACCGCGTCACTGGGCGCATACAGGCGCGCGGGCCGGTTGGCGACCTGCAGGTCTTGCACGCGGGCCAGCGGGGCGCGCGGCAGGTCCAGGATCTCGGCACCCATGCGATAGGCGATGCGCGCCTCGCGCGGTGTCAGGCTGTGGAAGGGCGGGCGCCTGGCGCGGTGGATGCGCGCCAGCAGTTCCGCCATGCGGGGAGACAAGGGATGCGTCATGGCCGCGGCATTGTCCCCGGCGGTACCCAGGGGTCGCGCAGCGGCGCCTGGAAGGCCGGCTCCGCCGTGGGGGCGACGCTGCCCGGTGCCTGCGGCGTGCCGGCGCGGTCGCGCATGACGAAGGGCCGCGACGCCAGCGCGCGGCGTTCGGGATCGAGGTCGGCCGTGGCGCGCAGCGCCAGCGTGTTGGCGTAGAAGGCCTTCAGGTCGGCCAGTTGGGCGACGCGGCTGGCATCGTCCAGGTACATCATGTGGCCGCCCGCATAGTTGCGGACCTGCACGCGGGTGGCGTCCACGCGGGCCAGGTCGGTCTCGGTCAGGTGGAAGGGCGTGGCCAGGTCGTGATAGCCGCTGACGGCCAGCACGCGCAGCCGCGGGTTCTGCGCCAGCGCGGCGGCGAGGTCGGGCAGCGTGTCGGGCAGCGCCCTGCCGGCGTGGCTGAAATCCCAGAAGTTGATGGCGCTGCTGGACACGACGTAGGTGGACGCGTTGCGATAGCCCAGTTGGTCGCGCAGGTGCGTGGCGATGCCCTGGGCGAAGCTGGCGCCTATCCAGGTGCTGGACGGGTCGCCCTCGGCCGCCAGCGCGCCACCGACCGGGGCCTTCATGCGGCCGTCGTAGCGGCCCAGCAGTTGGCCGGCGATCAACTGCTGGCGGAAGCTGGTGGCGCCGAGGTTCAGGTTGGCCTGCCACTGCGCGGCGGGCAGTCCGGTCAGGTCGGCCAGCGGCTGCCACAGCGCCGGCGCGGGTTGGCCAGTGGCCAGCCAGGCCTGCACGGCCGGGGCGTAGACGCTGCCGGCATAGCTGCGCGCCTGGGCCAGCCAGGCGCTCAGGTCGGCCGGCACCGGCTGCGTCAGGCGGTGGAAGGCACCAACCGCGGCATAGCTGGGCAGATAGCCCGCGCAGCCGAGGTTGCCGGTGATGCCGCAGTTGCTGTTGTAGTCCATGGCCGGCGACAACAGCACCAGGCCATCCAGCATGACGCCCGCGTCCTGCAGCCGGCGCGCGAGGATGGCCGTGCGCGGGCCGCCATAGCTTTCGCCGAACAGGTACTTGGGCGATGCCGCACGGTTGTTGGCGGCCAGATAGCGCAGGATGAAGTCGCGGAACAGCGCGGCATCGCTGTCCACGCCCCAGAAGCTGCGGTTGGTGAAGGGCGCGATGGCCTGCGAGTAGCCGCTGCCCACTGCGTTGACGAAGACGAGGTCGCTTTGTCCCAGCAAGTGCTCGGCGTTGTCCACCAGCGCGAAGGGGCGCGCCAGCGTCGTGTCGGGCACGCCGGTCACCAGCCGCCTGGGGCCGTAGCTGCCCAGTTGCAGCCACACCGAAGCGGAGCCGGGGCCGCCGTTGTAGAAGAAGGTGACCGGCCGCGTGGCTGCATCGGCACCGGGCAGCGTGTAGGCCACGTAGAACACCGAGGCCTGCGCCGCACCGTTGGCATCGCGGGCAATCAAGTGGCCGGCCGTCGCCATGTAGCTCAGCGTCTGCCCGCCGGCCGTGAGCGTCTGCGTGCTGACCGCCGCCGCCTCCACCGCGCCGGGCAGAGACGCCTCCGGCGCGGAAGCGTAGACGGTGGCGTCGCTCAGCCCCGGCAGGTTGTCGACCGGCGGTGGCGTGGCGCCACCGCCCTCGCCCCCTCCCCCGCCACCACAGGCCACGAGCAAGAGGGACAGCAACAGGGAGGGCAGTCGAGTCGCGTGCATGACGTCAAGTCTAGGCAGACCCGCCTAGGATGCACAAAGACACCTGCGGAACCAAGACCATGGCCCAGATCCTCTACCTGACCCGCATCGAGATGGACTTCGGCGCCAGCCGCCTGCTGCCCGCCGAGTGCGAGCGCGTCGGCATGCGTCGGCCGCTGGTCGTCACCGATGCCGGCGTGCGCGCGGCCGGCGTGCTGGACCTGGCGCTGGCCGCCTTTGCGGACAAGCCCGCCATCTTCGACCGCACGCCGCCCAACCCCACCGAGGCCGCCGTGCGCCTGGCCGTCGAGCAGTTGCAGGCCGAGGGCTGCGACGGCCTCGTAGCCGTCGGCGGCGGCTCCAGCATCGACCTGGCCAAGGGCGTGGCCATCGCCGCCACGCACGAGGGGCCGCTGAAGCGCTGGGCCACCATCGAGGGCGGCGCGGTCAACATCAGCTCGAAGGTGCTGCCCGTCATCGCCGTGCCGACCACGGCCGGCACCGGCAGCGAGGTGGCGCGCGGCGCCATCCTCATCGTCGACGACGGCCGCAAGCTGGGTTTCCACAACTGGGAGCTATGCCCCAAGGCAGCCATCTGCGACCCCGCGCTGACGCTGGCGCTCCCCGCCCACCTGACGGCCGCGACCGGCATGGACGCCATCGCCCACTGCATCGAGACCTTCCTGGCGCCAGCCTTCAACCCGCCGGCCGACGGCATCGCGCTGGAGGGGCTGCGGCGCGGCTGGCACAGCATCGAGCGCGCCACGCGCGACGGTCAGGACCGCGACGCGCGGCTGGACATGATGTGCGCCAGCGTGCACGGCGCCCTGGCCTTCCAGAAGGGCCTGGGCGCGGTGCATTCGCTGAGCCACTCGCTGGGCGGCCTCAACCCGCGACTGCACCACGGCACGCTGAACGCGGTGTTCCTGCCGGCCGTCATCCGCTTCAACGCCGCGGCCGACAGCGTGAGGCGCGAGCAGCGCATGGCGCGCCTGGCGCACGCGATGGGCCTGGCCGGCAGCGACGCCGACGCCGTGGCCAACGCCATCACCGAGATGAACGCCCGCCTGGGCCTGCCTGCCGGCCTGGCGGCCATGGGCGTGGAGCCGGAGCTGGACGCTCGCATCGTGGAGCATGCGCTGCTGGACCACTGCCACAAGACCAACCCTCGCGTCGCCAGCGCTGAGGACTATTTGGCACTCCTGGCCGCTTCGCGCTGAAGCGACCTGATCCCGGCGCCTAGCATCGGTGGTTGCCCTCGAGGGGCGTGACGGTGCGAGGAGACAAGCCATGAATCTATCGATTGGGAAACGCCTGGCCGCAGGCTTCGGCCTGGTGCTGGTGCTGGCGGCGCTGATTGTTGCGCTGGCCTCATGGCGGCTCACGAGCACGGCCGATGCCACGCGCCAGATGATGGCCGAGCCGCTGGCCAAGGAAAGGCTGATCTCGGACTGGAGCCGCAACATCAACGCGGGCGTGCGCCGCACCATGGCCATCGCCAAGAGTTCCGACGCCTCGCTGGTGGAGTTGTTCAAGGACGAGGCCGCGCAGTCCACCAAGGCCTCCAGCGAAATGCAGGAAAAGCTCAAGGGCATGATCCGTTCGCCCGCGGAGCAGCAGCTGTTCGACGCCGTGGGCGAGGCGCGCAAGGTCTACCTCGATTCACGCGATCGGATCACCAAGCTGAAGAAGGACGGCGATGCCGAGGGCGCCGACAAGCTGCTGACGGAGGTCTTCGTGCCGGGCTCCAGGGTCTACCTGGAGCGCATGCAGGCCTTCCTGGATCACCAGCGCCGGGCCATCGACCAGACCGCCGCCGGGATCGACTCGGCCAGCGCCCGGAGCCGCCTGCTGCTGATCGCACTGGGCCTGGCCATGCTGGCCGCAGGCGTCGTGGCCGCATGGCGCATCACGCTCAGCATCACCGAGCCCCTGAAGGCGGCCAATGACCTGGCCGAACGTGTGGCCGATGGCAACCTGATGCGCTCGGGCTCGGGCATGGCCGCGCGCTCCGACGAGATCGGCCAGTTGCAGATGACGCTGCGCCGCATGCGCGAGTCGCTGGGCCAGACCATAGGCGGCATCCGCGAGTCGGCCGAGTCCATCAACACGGCCGCGTCCGAGATCGCCAGCGGCAATCAGGACTTGAGCGCGCGCACCGAAAAGGCGGCGTCCAGCCTGGAGGAGACCGCCAGCGCCATGGAGCAACTGACCGGCACCGTGCAGCAGTCGGCCGCATCGGCCGGCCAGGCCAACCAGTTGGCGGTGTCCGCCGCCAGTGTGGCGCAGCGCGGCGGCGAGGTGGTGGGCCAGGTGGTGCACACCATGGACGAGATCAATGCCAGCTCGCGCAAGATCGCCGACATCATCAGCGTCATCGACGGCATCGCCTTCCAGACCAACATCCTGGCGCTGAACGCCGCCGTGGAGGCCGCGCGTGCCGGCGAGCAGGGCCGCGGCTTCGCGGTCGTGGCCGGCGAGGTGCGTTCGCTGGCGGGCCGCTCGGCCGATGCCGCCAAGGAGATCAAGAGCCTGATCGGCAGCAGCGTGGATCGCGTGGAGGCCGGCTCCAAGCTGGTCGCCGAGGCCGGCAAGACCATGGAGGAGCTGGTCGGCGCCGTGCAGCGCGTGAAGGACATCATGGGCGAGATCACCACCGCCACGGCCGAACAGTCGGACGGCATCGCCCAGGTCAACATCGCCATCACGCAGCTCGATCAGGTCACGCAGCAGAACGCGGCACTGGTGGAGCAGTCCACTGCGGCGGCCGAAAGCCTGCGCGAGCAGGCGGTGACGCTGAGCAGCGCGGTCGGCGCCTTCCGCTTGACCGGCAACTGAGCCAGGCCGGTCGCACCGGCCCAGAAAAAAGGCCCGCCATGGAGGCGGGCCCAAAAGTCAGGAGTTGACGTTTCTGACTCGGATCAACGGTCTCGGTGTGCTCAACCGTGCTTGGCGTCGAAGAACTGTTCGTCTTCGGTCGAGCCCTTCAGTGCCGCGGTAGAGGCCTGGGCTTCGATGGTGGTGGTCACCGCGTCGAAATAGCCGGTGCCGACTTCGCGCTGGTGCTTGACCGCGGTGAAGCCCTTCTCGGCGGCGGCGAACTCGGCCTCCTGCAACTCGACGAAGGCGCTCATCTGGTTGCGGGCATAGCCGTGGGCCAGGTTGAACATCGAGTAGTTCAGGCTGTGGAAGCCGGCCAGCGTGATGAAC
>CBFGPX010000111.1:0-12957 GCA_965650725.1 uncultured Comamonadaceae bacterium
ACCGCTGACCTCTTGCATGCCATGCAAGCGCTCTCCCAGCTGAGCTATACCCCCTGCGTTCCAGATTTGATCGTTATCGATCTCTTCTTTAACGGCGCCGTTCAAGCGAGACCAAGAGTATATGACGAATTTCAGAGGGATTGCAAGCGATCGAGCACTTTTTTCTTGTCAAAGTGCTCCAGCACGGCATCCAGAGAAGGCGTCTGTGCACGACCGCACACCACCACCCGGACCGGTACAGCGAGTTGCGGCATCTTCAGCCCGACAGCAGCCAGCGTTTCCTTCAAGGCCTGCTGGATGCAGGCCTTGTTCCACTCCGCCACGGCTTCCAAACGCCGGGCCAACTCGGCGAGCGCCGGGCGAATCGCATCGGTCAAGTGCGTTGCAAGGTCCTCGGCCGAAGGCGACACCGACGTGAAGTACATCGCCAGCCAGTCGGCCAGCACCGCGGCAGTGGCGCAGCGGTCCTTGAACAAGCCGATCTTGGGTTGCACGTCGTTCGCGGTGACGGCAACGCCCTTGGCTGCCAGTTGCGCGACAACCAGTTCGGCAAGGCGGGCCTCGTCTATATGCTTCACATAGTGGCCATTGACCCAGTCCAGCTTGGCCGGATCCCACTGGGCGGGGCTCTTGGACAAGTGCGTGCCGTCGAACCAGCTGACCATCTGCTCCGCGGAGAACAGCTCGTCGTCGCCGTGGCTCCAGCCCAGACGCGCCAGGTAGTTCAGCATGCCCTCCGGCAGATAGCCATTGGCGGCGTAGTCCATCACGCTGACGGCGCCGCGGCGCTTGGACAGCTTCAGCCCGTCGTCGCCCAGGATGATGGGCAGATGGCCAAACTGAGGCAGCGGCGCACCCAGCGCGTTGAAGATGTTGATTTGCCAGGGCGTGTTGTTGACATGCTCGTCGCCGCGGAAGACGTGGCTGATGCGCATGTCCCAGTCGTCGACGACGACAGCGAAGTTGTAGGTCGGCACCCCATCCGGGCGGGCAATGATCAGGTCATCGATCTCGCGGTTGTTGATCGTGATCGGCCCCTTGACGAGGTCATCCCAGGTCACGTCGCCCTCGACGGGGTTGGCGAAGCGCACGACGGGCTTCACGCCTTCGGGCGGTGCGGGCAGCGTCTTGCCTGGCTCAGGGCGCCAGCGACGGTCGTAAAGCGTCTTCTCGCCGCGCGCCTTTTGCGCCTCGCGCATCGCGGTCAACTCTTCGGGGGTCGCATAGCAGCGGTAGGCCTTGCCTTCGGCAATGAGCTGCTCGATGACCGCCGTGTAGCGGTCCAGGCGCTGCATCTGGTAGATCGGGCCTTCGTCGTAGCTCAGGCCCAGCCAGTTCATCGCGGCAATGATCTGGTCGACCGAGTCCTGCGTGGAGCGGGCCACATCGGTGTCCTCGATGCGAAGCACGAACTCGCCGCCATGGTGGCGGGCGAAGGCCCAGGAGTAGAGCGCCGTGCGGGCCGTGCCCAGGTGCAGGAAGCCGGTAGGCGAAGGCGCGATGCGCGTGCGGATCTTGTCGAAGGAACTCATGCGGGTGTCAAGGTTGGAGGGGCCACGCGTCAGCCTTCGCTGCCGCTCTGAAGCGCCAGGCGGCTGCGCGCCGCGGCGTCTTCCTCGTCGCCCTGCGAGGTGCGTTGTTCGCGGATGGCGGCGAAGTCCGCCAGGCTGACGTCGCCGGTCACGTAATGGCCGTCGAAGCAACTGGCATCAAAGCCGGCCAGGCCCGGGCGCAGCGCGGCGACCACGCGCTTCATCGCGTCCACATCCTGGTAGATCAGCGCGTCGGCGCCGATGTACTGGCGCACTTCCTCGATGGTGCGGCCATGCGCGATCAGCTCCTCCTGCGTGGGCATGTCGATGCCATAGACATTGGGATAGCGCACCGGGGGCGCGGCCGAGGCGAGATAGACCTTGCGGGCGCCGGCGTCGCGGGCCATCTGCACGATTTCCTTGGACGTGGTGCCACGCACGATGGAATCGTCCACCAGCAGCACGTTACGGTTCTTGAACTCCAGGCCGATGGCGTTGAGCTTCTGGCGCACGCTCTTCTTGCGCGCGCCCTGCCCCGGCATGATGAAGGTGCGGCCCACGTAGCGGTTCTTCACGAAGCCCTCGCGATAGGGCTTGCCGATGCGGTGCGCCAACTGCATGGCCGACGGGCGGCTGCTTTCCGGGATGG
This sequence comes from uncultured Comamonadaceae bacterium, assembly GCA_965650725.1. Taxonomy (GTDB): domain Bacteria; phylum Pseudomonadota; class Gammaproteobacteria; order Burkholderiales; family Burkholderiaceae_C; genus Pelomonas. The sequence goes on from CBFGPX010000111.1 coordinate 2,182, forward strand.
GGATGACCACGTCGATCTCGTTGGGCGGCATCGTGGAGATGACGCGCTGCGCCAGCGTCTCGCCCATGTTCAGGCGGGCCTGGTAGACCGAGATGCCATCGATGACCGAGTCCGGGCGTGCCAGGTAGACGAACTCGAACATGCAGGGGTTCAGCGACGGCGCATCGTTGCACTGCTCGGTGTGCAGCTTGCCGTCCATGTCGACGAACAAGGCCTCGCCCGGGGCGACATCGCGCTCCATCACGTGGCCCGTACCCTCCAGCGCCACGCTCTCGCTGGCCACCATGAAGTCACCGTTGCTCGCACGGCCGAAGCACAGCGGGCGAATGCCGAAGGGGTCGCGGAAGGCCAGCAGGCCGTAGCCAGCGATCAGCGCGATGACGGCATAGCTGCCCTTGATGCGCTTCTGCACGGCGCGCACGGCGGAGAAGATCTCCTTGGGTGTCAGCGGCAGGTCGCGCGCGGCCATCTCCAGCTCATGCGCCAGCACATTGATCAGCACCTCGGTGTCGCTCTCGGTGTTGATGTGGCGGCGGTCGATGTCGAACAACTCGTCCTTCAGCGCGTGGGCGTTGGTCAGGTTGCCGTTGTGCACCAGCACGATGCCGAAAGGCGCGTTCACGTAGAAGGGCTGGGCCTCTTCCTCGTTATAGGCATTGCCGGCCGTCGGGTAGCGCACCTGGCCCAGGCCGATGTTGCCGGGCAGCGCGCGCATGTTGCGAGTGCGGAACACGTCGCGCACCATGCCGCGGGCCTTGTGCATGAAGCACTTGTGGCCCTGCATCGTGACGATGCCGGCTGCGTCCTGGCCGCGGTGCTGCAACAGCAGCAGCGCGTCATAGAGGAGCTGGTTGACGGGAGAGGCCGCGAGGGTGCCGACGATGCCGCACATGGCGAGGGTCCTTATTGGGTAGCGTCCGCGTCAGATGGGGTCATCGAGCGGGAAATAAAACGGGCAAGAGGTTCGGGCAGCAGCGGTGCCGCGTCGCGCAGCACGCCGGTCAGCACCGGCGCGGCGCGCGAGGCCTGCCAGGTGGCCGACTGGGCCAGCGGCGAAGCGCCGATGACCAGCACCAGCAACAGCGCGATAAAGACGCCGCGCAGCGCGCCGAAGCCGGCGCCACCCAGGCGGTCGATGGCGGACAGCGGCGTGGCGTGGATCAGTGCCTTGACCAGACGGGTGGCCAGGCTCCACACGATGAGCACGGCGAAGAAGGCGAGCGCCAGCGTGATGACGTGCAGCGTGGTCGGCCCGAACTGTTCCAGCCAACGCTCGGGAAGCAATTCCGCAACCAACGGCGCCAACGGCGACGCCGCGAAATAGGCGATCACCCAGCCGGCCAGCGACATGACCTCGAACACGAGGCCGCGCCAGATGCCGATGCCGACGGAGATCAGCAGCAGCAGCAGCAGCGCGAGATCGACCCAGCTGAGTGCCACACCGTCGTCCATGTCAGAGGGTCAGGATGGCGCCTGGCAGGCCTGCGCCCTTGAGCTTGGCGGCGGCGCGCTCGGCCTCGTCGCGATTCGCGAACGGCCCCAGACGCACGCGCACGCGGCGGCCATCGGCCGTGTCCACGGCCTGCGCATAGGTCTTGAGGCCCAGCTTCTCGATCTTGGCGCGCATCTCCTGCGCCGCCTTGTTCTCGCCATAGGCACCCACCTGCACGATGAAGCGCGACGCGGACGCCGCGGCAGGCTCCTTGCCGTCCAGCAGCGCCTGGGCGCGGGCGCCATCGTTGGCTTGCGGCTTGGCAGGCTTGTCCGCAGGTTTCTCGACGGGCTTCTCCGCAACCTTGACCGGGGGCGGTTCGGCCGGCTTCTCTGCCGGCTTCTCGGCGGGTTTCTCCGCCAGACGAGGCTCGACGGGCTGCTCCGCGCTGGCGGCCGGTGCCGGCTGGGCCTGCGACACGGGTTCGCGCGTCGGCACGGCCAGCGGCGGCGCGGTCTCCTTGCGCGGAATCTCGATGGGCAGATCCACCGGGATGGGCCGCGGCTGGGTCTCGAAGATCAGCGGGAAGCCCACCACGCCGGCCGCGACCAGCACGGCGGCGCCGATGAGGCGGCGGCGGGCGCGGATGCGCAGCACCTGCACATCGTCGGCCGCGCTGGCCTTGGCACCGGGCTTGGCCGACTTCTTGGGCGCCGCCGCGGCTGCGTCGTCGCGTTTGAGGAAGGAAAACAGGCCCATAGCCGGCGTCTGGCGTCAGTGAAGGGTGGGAGGCTGCGACGCGGTAGCGCCGGCGGTCACACGGGGGACGCCCTGCTGCAGCACGCCACCCACGGTGTAGAAGGAACCGAAGACCAGGATTCTATCGGCCGTGGTCGCCCCGGCCGCCGCAGCGTGCAGGGCGTCGAGCGGGTTGGCGTGGGTGTGCGTCGCCACGTCCGGCGGTGTCTTCAGGCCGGCCGCGTGGAAGGCGGCTTCCAGCTGGGCGGCCGTCGCAGCGCGCGGCAGCGGCAGGTCCGTGAAATGCCACACGTCCACCAACGGCGTAATGCGCTCCAGGATGCCGGCCAGGTCCTTGTCCGCCATGGCGCCGAAGACGGCATGCGTGCGCGGGAAGAAGCCCATCTGGTCGAGGTTCTGCGCCAGCGCGGCGACGGCATGCGGGTTGTGGGCCACGTCCAGCACAACGGCCGGCTGACCGGCCAGCACCTGGAAACGGCCCGGCAATTCGACCAGCGCCAGCCCCGTGCGCACGGCCTGCGCGCTGATCGGCAGCTTGTCGGCCAGCGCCTCGAAGGCGGCCAGCACGCCCGACGCGTTCAGCAACTGGTTCACGCCGCGCAGCGCCGGGTACGACATGCCCGAGTAGCGTTTGCTGCGCCCGGCCCATTGCCATTGGGTGCGGTCGCCGCTGAAAGTGAAGTCCTTGCCCAGCTGACGCAGATCGCAGCCGAGTTCGGCGGCGCGCGCGGCCAGGGATGCTGGCGGCACAGGATCGCTGACCACCACCGGGTGGCCGGCCCGCATGATGCCGGCCTTCTCGCGGCCCACGCTCTCGCGGTCGGGACCGAGGAATTCGGTGTGATCCAGGTCGATGCTGGTGATGACGGCGCAGTCGGCGTCGATGACGTTGACGGCATCCAGCCGGCCGCCCAGGCCCACTTCGAGGATGACGAGGTCCAGCGGCTCGTGCTGCAGCCGGCGCATGATGGCCAGCGTCGTGAACTCGAAGTAGGTCAGCGTGATGTCGCCGCGCGCGGCCTCGACGGCCTCGAAGTGCGGCTCCAGCGACTCGGCGGCCACCGGCGCACCACCCACGCGGCAACGCTCCTGGAAGTGCACCAGGTGAGGTTTGATGTAGAGGCCCACCCGGTAGCCAGCGTGCAGCGCGATGGACTCCAGCATCGCGCAGGTCGAGCCCTTGCCATTGGTGCCGGCGACGACGACGGTGGGGCAGTCGAAGGCGATGTTCAGCTTCTCCTTCACCGCCCTGACGCGGTCCAACGTCATGTCGATGGTCTTGGGATGCAGGCGCTCGCAGTGGGCGAGCCAGTCGTCAAGCGTCATGGCAAATCTGAAAAACAAAAGCCAGGCGCGGGGCCTGGCTTGGGGTCACGGGGACGACGTTCAGGCGACAGCGTCCGCGCTCTGGCGCTGCAGCATGGCGAGCTGGCGGGCGATGGTCTCGCGCAGCTGGCGGCGGTCCACGATCATGTCGACAGCGCCCTTCTCCATCAGGAACTCGGCGCGCTGGAAGCCCGGGGGCAGCTTTTCGCGCACGGTGTTCTCGATGACGCGCGGGCCGGCGAAGCCGATCAGCGCCTTGGGTTCGGCCAGCACGATGTCGCCCACGAACGCGAACGACGCCGACACGCCGCCCATGGTCGGGTCGGTCAGCACGCTGATGTAGGGCAGCTTCGCCTTGGCCAGGCGCGTCAGCGACGCATTGGTCTTGGCCATCTGCATCAGCGACAGCAGACCTTCCTGCATGCGCGCGCCGCCGGTGGCGGTGAAGCAGATGAACGGCGTCTTCTGCTCGATGGCCGTCTCGACGCCACGCACGAAGCGCTCGCCGACGACGGAGCCCATGGAGCCGCCCATGAAGTCGAACTCGAAGCAGGCCGCGACGACGGGCACGCTCATCACGGCGCCGCCGACGACCACCAGCGCGTCGGTCTCGCCGGTGTTTTCCAGCGCTTCCTTCAGGCGGTCGGGGTACTTCTTGCTGTCCTTGAACTTCAGCGCGTCGACCGGCAGCACCTCCTGGCCGATCTCGTAGCGGCCTTCACCGTCGAGGAAGGCGTCCAGGCGCGCACGGGCGCCAATGCGGTGGTGGAAGCTGCACTTGGGGCAGACATTGATGTTCTGCTCCAGGTCGGTCTTGTAGAGCACCGTCTCGCAGCTCGGGCACTTGATCCACAGGCCTTCGGGCACCGTGCGGCGGTCCGCCGGGTCACCTTGCTGGATCTTGGGCGGGAGCAGTTTGTCGAGCCAACTCATGTCTCAGTCCTTGTCGAGTGCGGCGCGGATTTCACGGATGAAGGCCGCGCCAGTCAAGGCGACATTATCGGCTGGCTCGCGCTCCAGCAGCTCGACCAGCTTGGAACCGATGACGACCGCGTCCGAAACGTCGGCCACGGCCCGTGCCGTGGCGCCGTCACGGATGCCGAAACCGACGCCCACCGGCGTGCTGACATGCTGGCGGATGCGCGGCACGGCCTCGGCCACGGCGGCCGTGTTCAGATGGCCGGCGCCGGTCACACCCTTCAGCGACACGTAGTAGACATAGCCGCTGGCCAGCTTGCCCACATGCGCCATGCGCGCCTCGGTGGACGTGGGCGCGAGCAGGAAGATCGCGTCCATGCCGGCCGCGCGCAGCTTGGCGGCGAAGTCCTCGCACTCCTCGGGCGGGTAGTCGACGATGAGTACGCCGTCCACGCCGGCGGCTGAAGCGTCAGCGACAAAGGCGTCCAGGCCGTAGCGCTCGACCGGGTTGGCATAGCCCATCAGCACGATGGGCGTTGCGCCGTTGCGGGCGCGGAACTGGCGCACGTAGTCCAGCACATGGCGCAGCGAGATGCCCTTCTGCAGCGCCCGTTCACCGGCGCGCTGGATGACGGGGCCGTCGGCCATGGGGTCCGAGAACGGCACGCCCAGCTCGATGACGTCGGCACCGGCTTCGGCCATGGCCAGCATCAGGTCCACGGTGGCGCCGGGATGCGGGTCGCCCGCCGTGACGAACGGGATCAGCGCCTTGCGGCCATCGGCCTGGAGCTGTTGGAAGGTAGTGTCAATGCGGCTCATTGCTTCACCTTCTCACCAGCTTGCGAAGGACGATCGAAATAGGCGGCGCCAGACAGGTCGGCCACGGTGCCGATGTCCTTGTCGCCACGGCCGGACAGGTTCACGAGCAGCACCTTGTCCTTCCCCAGCGTCGGCGCGAGCTTGATGGCGTGCGCGACGGCGTGGCTGGATTCGAGCGCGGGGATGATGCCCTCGGTGCGGCACAGCCGATGGAAAGCCGCCAGCGCCTCGGCATCGGTGATGCCGACGTACTCGGCACGGCCGATGTCCTTCAGGTGCGCATGCTCGGGGCCCACGCCGGGGTAGTCCAGACCGGCGGAGATCGAGTGCGTCTCGATGATCTGGCCGTTGTCGTCCTGCAGCAGATAGGTGCGGTTGCCGTGCAGCACGCCGGGGCTGCCGGCGGTCAGCGTGGCGGCATGCTTGCCGCTGGCCACGCCCTGCCCTTCGGCCTCCACGCCGATCAGGCGCACGTTCTCGTGCGGGATGTAGGGGTGGAAGATGCCGATGGCATTGCTGCCGCCGCCCACGCAGGCGATGACGGCGTCCGGCTGGCGCTGGATCAGCTCGGGCATCTGCTCCAGGCACTCCAGGCCGATGATGCGCTGGAAGTCGCGCACCATCATCGGATAGGGATGCGGGCCGGCCACGGTACCGATGATGTAGAAGGTGTTCTCCACATTCGTGACCCAGTCGCGCATCGCCTCGTTCAGCGCGTCCTTCAGCGTCTTGCTGCCGCTGTCCACCGGCACGACGGTCGCGCCCAGCAGCTTCATGCGGTAGACGTTGGGGCTCTGGCGCTTCACGTCCTCGCTGCCCATGTAGACCACGCATTCCAGGCCGTAGCGGGCGCAGATGGTGGCCGTGGCCACGCCGTGCTGGCCGGCGCCGGTCTCGGCGATGACGCGCGGCTTGCCCATGCGCTTGGCCAGCAACGCCTGGCCGATGACGTTGTTGATCTTGTGCGCGCCGGTGTGGTTCAGGTCTTCGCGCTTCAGATAGATCTGCGCGCCGCCCAGCTCGCGGGAGAGGCGGTCGGCGTGATAGATCGGGCTCGGCCGGCCGACGAAGTGCTTGAGTTCCTTCTTGAACTCGGCCAGGAACTCCGGATCGTTCTGGTAATGCGCATAGGCATCCTTCAACTGGTCCAGCGCATGGACGAGGGTCTCGGAGACAAAGCTGCCGCCATACGTCGGTTTGGCAGGCGCACGGAAATGCCCGGTCGCATCGGGCTGGTCGTACTGGAACATGGTCTTTCCCCTAGCGGGAGAGCGCTGCATCGGCGCGTCGCACCGCACTGCAGAACTCGTGGATCAGGTCGGCGCTCTTGATGCCCTTGGACACCTCGACGCCGGAACTCACATCAACGGCCCAGGGCCGCACCCGGGCGATGCCATCGCCGACGTTTGCTGCATTCAACCCACCAGACAAAACGAGGTGAGAGGCTGCGCTTGGTGGAATGAGTGACCAATCGAAGACCTTGCCGCCGCCGCCATAGCCTTCGACGGGGGCGTCGAGCAGGATGGCCTGGGCGTTGGAAAAACGAGAGCCGAAGTCTACCAAGTCAAATCCCGGGGCCATGGCGGCCGCACGCAGATAGGGCCGCTTCACGCGGTCGCAGTCGGCGGGCGTCTCGTCACCGTGGAACTGGATCAGCATGTTGGGCAGCGCCTCCAGCCCGGCCTGCAACTCGGCATCGGTCGCGTTGACGAACAGGCCCACGGGCGTCACGAACGGGGGCAGCAGCCGCGCCAGCGCCCTCGCCCGCTCCGGCGTCACGGCGCGCTTGCTCTTGGCGTAGAAGACGAAGCCGATGGCATCGGCGCCGGCCGCGACGGCCGCTTCCACATGGGCCTCCTGCGTCAGGCCACAAATCTTGATCTTGGTCATGGGAGCCAATCGAGCGCGGCCACATGCCGCGGAACGTCCAGCTCGGCATCGTAGGTCGGGCCGAGAAAGTAGAGACCGTCCGGGGAGAACGTCGGCGCCGCCACCTTGCGGTCGCGCGCGGCCAGCACGTCGGACACCCAGTCCGGCGAGCGCGTGCCGCTGCCAACCGCGAGGATGCAGCCCATCAGGTTGCGCACCATGTGGTGCAGGAAGGCGCTGGCCTCGAACTCGAAGCGCCAGTAGACGCCGCGGCGCTGCACCTTGATCTCGCGCAGCGTCTTGATGGGCGACGCGGCCTGGCATTCGGACGAACGGAAGGACGAGAAGTCGTGCTCGCCGATCAGGCGCTCGGCCGCCGCCTCCAGCGCGGCCTGATCCAGCGGTCGGAAGATCCAGCCGCATTGGCCGCTCTCGATGGCTGGCCGCACGGCCGATTCCAGCAGCAGATAGGCGTAACGCCGGCCACGCGCCGAGTTGCGGGCGTGGAACTCGTCGCCTGGAAAGCGGCTCCACTGGATGGCGATGTCGGGCGGCAGATAGCGATTGACGCCTCGCACCCACGAGAACGGCTCGCGCTCCACCTCGGTGTCGAAATGCACGACCTGGTTGATGCCGTGCACGCCGGTGTCGGTACGGCCGGCGCAGATGGTGCGGATGGGCTGTGCCGCGAAGGCGGACAGGCCCTTTTCGAGCGCGTCCTGCACGGTGCGGCCGTTGGGCTGGCTCTGCCAGCCGTTGTAGCCGCCGCCGCGGTAGCTCACGCCAAGTGCAACTCTCACAAGGTCCTCAAATGAAAAACGCCCGGCCAGGCCGGGCGTCGGAGTATCGCGGTTCGCCTCAGCGAAGTTCGTTCAGCATGGCCTGCGCACGGTCGCGCAGCGAGCCGCTGGCGCGCTGGATCAGCTCCTGCAGCACCTCGCGGGCGCCTTCGGTATCGCCGATCTGGCGGAACTCGTCGGCCAGTTCCAGCTGGCGCACCAGCGGGTCGCCGTCATCGTCACCCAGCGCGCTCATCGCCTCGGACAGGTGATCGGGGTTGGTCTCGCCCGGCTGCGTGGGCTCGCCCAGATCGAAATCCAGGTCGGTGGTGACCGCCGCGGGCGCGGGCGTCGGCGCGACGCTGAGGTCGCCCATACCGCTGAGGTCGAAGTTCAGGTCCGGTGCCGGCGGCGCGGTGCGGGTGCCACGACTGGAGATGTCGAAGTCCATGGTCAGCGGGGCCTGCTCGACGGAGGCCGGCATGGCCTGGGTCGCGGCCATCGCCGTCGGCGACACGGGCTCGGGAGCGTCCAGATCCAGGTCCAGCGCCAAGTCAAAGCCGCTGACCGGGCCGGTGTCCGGGCCGCTGCGGCCCAGCGCGTCGGTGGCGAGATGCGCCGCCGCAGTCGCCGCCGAGGCTCCGCTGGGCAGCGCCGTCTGTGGCAGCGTACTGGCGTTCATGGGCTCGGGACGCAGCTCGGGACCATCTTCGACATGCGCGGGCGCGCCGCCGGGCTGGTAGAGCGGATTGTCCGGATCGATGCCACGACCCAGCTCCTGCGCCTTGGCCCAGTCCTCGCCCGAACCCTTGGTCTCGGCATACAGTTGCACGGCCAGTTGCTCGAAGCCCTTGATGTCACGCCGCTTGGCGTAGACCTCCAGCAGCTTCAAGCGGATGGCCAGACGCGTCGGGTTGGCGCGCAGCGCCTCCTTCAGGATTTCTTCGGCCTGCAGGTCGCGGCCATAGGCCAGGTAGACATCGGCCTCGGCGACCGGGTCGACATCGCCGATGGCATCGAGCTGGCTGAGCGAATAGCTCATCGACGACTGGCCACTGTTCTGCGCGTCACGGGTGTCCACGCGCTGGCCACCGGTGCCGCCGAAGAAGGAGTCCGGCTGCAGGCGGCTTTCGTGGAAGCCCGTCTCGACCGCACGTGCGGGCCGGCGCGAACGCATGCGATAGAGCCCGAAGGCGCCCAGCACCCCCACCAGCACAGCCACGAGCGGCAGAACCAGCTTGTTGTCGAGCAGTTGCTCGATGAAGCTCGGCGGCTCGGCCACCGGAGGCGGCGGCAGTGCAGCGCTGGCCCGGGCCTGAGGTCGCGACGCCGCGGCGCTGGCAGCCGCCACTGCGGGGGCGGAAGCCGCGGGCGAGACATCGGCCGTGACCGGCACCGGCAGGGCGGCCGGCGCAGTCGTTGCGGCGGACTCGGCCGATGCGGCCGTCGCCCCCGGACGCGCCGCGCTCGACAAGCGCTTGAGCTCCTCGACATTGCGCGTCAACTCGGCCACGCGCGCGGCGGCATCCTTCTTCTCGGTGTCCTTGGACAGCTTGGCCTCGGCCGCGCTGGCCGCAGCGCCGCCGGCCTTGCTCAGCGTCAGCTTGTCGGGGGTCGGCGCAGCGGCGGGCTTGCGGTCCTCCACCGCGGCCTGGACCTGGCCCTTGGACTGGCGCTCGCTCTCGCTGCTCTGCAGCGTGGGCGCGGCGGATGCCAGGCGCTGGCGGTAGGCAGCGAAGTCGGCGCTCTGCGCCAGGATGATGCGGCGCGCCTCGGGCGCCGGAACGCTGGCCAGCGCATCGCTGGCCGGCACCTGCAACACGGCACCCGACTTAAGCAGGTTCATGTTGCCGTCGATGAAGGCATCGGGGTTGTTGCGGAACAGGCCCACCAACATCTGGTCCAGCGAGATGCCGCTGACCTGGGTGCGCTGCGCCACCCTGGACAGCGAGTCGCCAGGGCGAACGCGGTACTCGGACGCGGCCGTGACCGGCGGGCGCTCGGGTGCAGTCGCCGGCGGACGCGCGGGCGCCACGGGTGCCGGTGCGGGGCCGGGCGCGGAAGCCGAGCCGCTGCGCGGCAGCGGCGCGGCCACCACGGGAGCCGGCGCGGGCACAGCCTCGGGAGTGGGCGCCGCCGGCGCCGGAGCCGCCGCGATGGCGGGCGGTGCCGTGATGACGGGCGCCGGCCTGGGCAGGCCCGGCGGGTCGAACAGCAGCGTGTACTCGCGCACCAGACGGCCGCCGGACCAGGTCAGCTCCAGGATCACGTCGATGAAGGGTTCCTGCACCGCGCGGTCGCTGGACACGCGCAGCACGGTGCGGCCGTCCCGACGCGCGACCAGCACCTGCGTGGAGGTCAATACGGCGTTGTATTCAACCCCGCCGGCACGGTAGGTCTCGGGCGGCGCGACGCGCACCTTCAGCGTGGCCGCTTCCTCGGCGGTCAGGCTGGTCACGTCGATCTCGGCCCGCATGGTCTCGCCCAGCGCCGATTGAACATTCAGCCTGCCCAAGCCCAGGGCCTGCACACCGCTGCTGGCCACCAGCAGTGCAGCGGCCAGTGCCAGGTGATGGCGGGCAAACCCGGTCGGGCGGACTCCCTCGAATGCGTCGCGGATATGGTTTTTCAAGGCATTCCCCAAAGCAACAAGGCGGGGCAATGGGCCCCGCCTGTCTCGATCTTCAGCACGCACTGCAAAAACCTGATTTGCACGGTATGGCCTGCGTCGAGTCTGGAATCAAAAACACAACAGCATCAAGCATATACGCTGAAATGCTCAAGGGGTATCTGATGTGTCGTTTGGATTCAATATCGACGCACGGGTGAACCCTAGGTCAAAGCGTAAAAGACCGTAAGCAAAAACAGGCCTCA
>CBFGPX010000112.1:0-12941 GCA_965650725.1 uncultured Comamonadaceae bacterium
ACAGCTGGCGCGGCGTCATGCCGTTGGCTAGGCCGGCGGCGATGAAGCCGCCGGCGCTGACGCCGATGTAGCCGTCGCAGGCGGTGAAGTCCAGGCCGTCAACGACCTCTTCCAATGCACAAAGGGCGCCAACTTCGTAGATGGCGCCCAGTGGGCCTCCGCCGGCCAGGGCCAGGCCTATCCTGGGCTGGCGCATGGTCACGGAGTCAGGTCAGCGATCAGGCCTGCGCCGCGGGCGCGGCGGGCTTCTTGGCGGCCGGGGCCTTCTTGGCCGGGGCGGCCTTCTTCGCTGCAGGTTTGGCTGCCGCCTTCTTGGCGGGTGCGGCGGCGGGCTTGGCGGCCGGGGCCTTCTTGGCAGGAGCGGCCTTCTTCGCGGCGGCCTTCTTGGCCGGCTCGGCGCCGGTGGCCTTGGCCAGAGCGTCGATGCGCTTGATCAGCGCGTCGATGTCGCCCTTGGTGGGCACGCCCAGGCCCTGCAGCGCCTTGGCCACGCGGGCTTCGAAGATGGATTCCAGCTTGTCCCAGTGCTGGCCGGCCTTGGCGCCGACGTCACCGGCCACGCCGCTGACCTTGCTGGCCACGGCGCTGAGCTTTTCCTCGGCGGCGGACTGGGTCTTCTTCTGCAGCTTCAGGCCTTCGGCGACCAGCGCCTCGAAGACCTTGCCGCCCTCGCCCTGGGCCTTGGAGAAGGAGGCCAGACCGGCGGCCCAGATCTGCTGGGCGCTGTCCTTGATGTTCTGCGCCATCGCGCTGTCGAGCAGGCCAGCCGGGAAGCCGGTGGCGGCCGCGGCCTTCTTCTTGTCAGCCATCTTCTGGAGCTTCTTGACCATGGGTGTCCTTTCGAGTGTGCGAGTTCGCGGGAGGGACTTTAGCCGCCGCATGCCCCGTCGGCACGGGCGTTCCTAGTGGCAGCGCTCTATGCGCGGCCCCGGGAAAGTGCGCAGCGAAGGGGCTGCAGCCCTGGTGAAGAATCAGGCGAAACCCCAAAGCAGGAGACTCCGCATGCAGTATTTCGTCACTGGCGCCACCGGCTTCATCGGCAAGCGACTCGTCAAGAAGCTGCTGGCCCGGCGCGGCAGCACGGTCCACTTCCTGATGCGCGAGGAGAGCGCCGACAAGCTGCCGGGGCTGCTGGCCTACTGGGGCGTCTCCAAGACGCGTGCCATCCCCGTCTATGGCGACCTCACCAGCAAGAAGCTGGGCGTGGCCAGCGACGTCATCAAGAGCCTGAAGGGCCAGATCGACCACCTCTACCACCTGGCCGCCGTCTACGACCTGGGCGCCGACGAGGAGGCGCAGGTGGCCGTCAACATCGAGGGCACCCGCTCGATGGTGGAGTTCGCGCAGGCGATCGACGCCGGCCACGTGCACCACGTGTCCTCCATCGCCGCAGCCGGCCTTTACGAAGGCGTGTTCCGCGAGGACATGTTCGACGAGGCCGAGAACCTCGACCACCCGTACTTCATGACCAAGCACGAGAGCGAGAAGATCGTGCGCAAGGAGTGCAAGGTGCCCTGGACGGTGTACCGCCCGGCCATGGTGGTGGGCGACTCCACCACCGGCGAGATGGACAAGATCGACGGGCCGTACTACTTCTTCAAGCTGATCCAGCGCATGCGCCAGATCCTGCCGCCGTGGATGCCCAGCGTGGGGCTGGAGGGCGGGCGCATCAACATCGTGCCGGTGGACTTCGTCGTCGACGCGCTGGACCACATCTCGCACAAGATCCACAAGAGTCAGGGCTGCTACCACCTCGTGGACCCCAAGGGCTACCGCGTCGGCGACGTGCTGGACATCTTCAGCAAGGCCGCGCATGCGCCCAAGATGAATCTGTTCATCAACGCGGCGCTGATGGGCTTCATCCCCAAGAGCGTGAAAAAGGGCCTGATGGCGCTGGCGCCGGTGCGCCGCATCCGCAACGCGGTGATGAAGGACCTCGGCCTGCCCGAGGACATGTTCACCTTCATCAACTACCCGACGCGCTTCGACTGCCGCGACACCGAGAACGCGTTGAAGGGCTCTGGCATCTCCTGCCCCGACCTGAACGACTACGCGTGGCGACTGTGGGACTACTGGGAGCGCCATCTGGACCCGGCGCTGTTCATCGACCGTTCTCTGAAGGGGGCGACCGGCGGCAAGGTGGTGCTGGTGACCGGAGGCTCGTCGGGCATCGGCCTGGCCGCCGCCATCAAGTTCGCCGAGGCCGGCGCCGTCACGCTGATCTGCGCGCGCGACCAGGCCAAGCTGGACGAGGCCGTCAAGGAGATCAAGGACAAGGCCGGCAAGCAGGCGCAGATCCACGCCTTCGCCTGCGACATCGCCGATGCGGAGGGCTGCGCCAACCTCATCGAGTGGTGCAACAGCTTCGGCGGCGTCGACTTCCTCATCAACAACGCCGGCCGCTCCATCCGCCGCGCGGTGGAGAGCAGCTACGACCGCTTCCACGACTACCAGCGCACGATGGACCTGAACTACTTCGGCTGCCTGCGCGTGACCATGGGCCTGCTGCCCGGCATGGCGGCGAAGAAGAAGGGCCACATCGTCAACATCAGCTCCATCGGCGTGCTGACGAATGCGCCGCGCTTCTCGGCCTACGTCGCATCGAAGGCCGCGCTGGACGCGTGGACGCGCTGCGCGGCCAGCGAGTTCGCCGACACCGGCGTCACGTTCACCACCATCAACATGCCGCTGGTGCGCACGCCGATGATCGCGCCCACCAAGATCTACAACAACGTGCCCACGCTGTCGCCGGAAGAGGCGGCGGACATGATCGCCGAGGCCTGCATCAACAAGCCGGTGCGCATCGCGACGCGCCTGGGCGTGTCGGGCGAATTGCTGCACGCCGCGGCGCCGCGCATCGCGCAGATCGTCATGAACACATCGTTCCGCATGTTCCCGGACAGCGACGCGGCCAAGGGCGAGAAGGGTGGCAAGGGCGGCCTGTCGCCGGAGGCCATCGCGCTTCAGCAGATGATGCGCGGGATTCATTTTTGACCCCTCGCCCAGCCTCGCCTCGCTGAACGCGGGCAAGCCTGGTCGGTCTTGCAGACCGCGCTGCGGCAATGCCGCAGCCCTTCGGCAGGCACAAGACGCCCACTGGGCATCTTGTGTCCGGCCTCAGCCCCCGCGGGGACGGCGATTGACCGGGCATCGAGCCCGGTCAACATCGCCAGACGGGCCGGCTTGGGAGCGGCCCGGCGCCCGGCCCGAAAATGCAGGCTTCGTACCGAGCCCGGCTCCGGCCAGGCTTTCTCGTTCAGGGGACTAACGACATGCTGAGAGGACAACGCGTCGGCCTGCGCTACGTGACCGAGGACGACCTGCCGGGGCTCAAGCACGCGGTGGGCGACCCGCAGGTGTCGGGGCCCTTCGTGGGCTCGCGCATGACGCCGCCCCACGTGATGGATCAGCGCTGGAAGGACTGCGGTTTCGCCAGCGAGGATGCCGAACGCCTGATGGTCTGCCACCTGATCGACGGCAGCGTCATCGGCAATGTGGTGCACTTCGCCGCGGCGCGCTACACGACGGCGCGCGAGATCGGCTGGACCGTGACCGACATCGCCATGCGAGGTCAGGGCCTGGCCACTGAGGCCGCGGGGCTGCTGGTGGACTATCTGTTCGAGAACTGGCCGGTGAACCGGTTGTCCTGCGGCATGTCGGTGCACAACCACGCGTCGCGTCGCGTGGCCGAGAAATGCGGCTTCAAACATGAAGGCGTGCAGCGCGGCATCGTCTTCGTGGGCGGCGAGTATGTGGACTGCCATTCGCTGGCCTTGCTGCGCAGCGACTGGCTGGCGATGAAGGGCGGGACCCATGGCTGAACGGGAGTTCGACCTCATCGTCTTCGGCGCCACCGGCTTCACGGGCCGGCTGGTGGCCGAGTACCTGCATCTCAGCGGCGCAGCCGGCGTGCGCTGGGCCATTGCGGGCCGCAGCCTGGACAAGCTCGCCAAGGTGCGCGACGAGCTGCACCTGTCGCCGTCCGTCGCGCTGCTGCAGGCCGACGCGACTGAAGCGACGCTGCTGAAGGCGCTGGTGGCGCGCACACGCTGCGTCATCACGACGGTAGGCCCCTACCAGTTGCACGGCGAGCCGCTGGCGACCGCCTGCGCCGCGGGCGGCACCGACTATGTGGACCTCTGCGGCGAACCGCTGTGGATGGCGCGCGTGACGCCGAAGCTGACGCCGCTGGCGCAGAAGAGCGGCGCGCGCATCGTGTTCTCCTGCGGCTTCGACTCCATCCCCTTCGACCTCGGCGTGGTCTACCTGCAGGCCGAGGCGCAGGCACGCTTTGGCGTGCCGCTGCCGGAGGTGCGCGGCCGGGTGGCCCGGCTCAAGGGCACGTTCTCCGGCGGCACCTTCGCCAGCCTGATGGAGACCGTCGAGGCCGTGCGCCGCGAGCCGGCGCTGGTCAAGCAGATGGCCAACCCCTTCGCGCTTGCTGGCGGCTTCAAGGGCCCCAAGCAGCCGGCCGGGCAGGAGGCCGATTTCGACGACTGGGTCGACGCCTGGTGTGGCCCCTTCGTCATGGCCACCATCAACACGAAGAACATCCACCGCAGCAACGCGCTGCGTGGCCATCCCTGGGGGCGGGACTTCATCTACAGCGAGATGCTGCTGACCGGCAAGCCGGGGCAGGGCGACAAGGGCCGCAAGAAGGCGCTCGCACTGGTCCGCTTCACGAAGCTGCAGAACCTGGCGCTGGGTTTCGGACCGACGCGCTTCCTGCTGCGCCGCTTCGTGCTGACCCAACCGGGCGACGGGCCTGGCAAGGCGGCTCGCGAGGCCGGGCGCTACGAGGTCTGGTTCACCGGTCGGACCGACGACGGGCAGCAGCTGCGCGCCGTCGTCAAGGGCGACCGCGATCCCGGCTACGGCTCGACCTGCAAGCTCATCAGCGAGGCAGCCCTATGCCTGCTGCAGGACGTGGGGCATGACGCGACGCCCGGCGGCGTCTGGACGCCGGGCAGCGCCATGGGCCTGGCGCTGGTGCGGCGGCTGCAGGCGCGCGCGGGACTGAGCTTCGAGATCGCATGAGCGCCGTGTCCAAGGCGTCGGCGCTGCAATGGGACGACCTGCGCATCGTGCTGGTCATCGCCGAGCGCGGCACGCTGTCAGCGGCGGCGGTGCAGCTGAACGTCAGCCATCCCACCCTGTCGCGGCGGCTGCAGCGCATCGAGCGGCGCCTGGGCACGCGGCTGTTCGAGCGGCTGCCGGCGCTGCTGCGCCCCACCGAGGCGGGCGAGGAGGTCCGGCAACTGGCCCTGAGGCTGCGTGACGAGATCGGCGCACTGGAGCATCGCATCGGCGGGCGCGACGCCGGCGCTGACGGCATGGTCAGGCTGACCGCTCCCGATGCGGTGGCCGAGTACCTGCTGCCCGGCATGCTTGCGGCCATCTGCCGCAATCAACCGGGGCTGCAGCTGGACCTGCTGGTGTCCAACCAGCTGGTGTCGCTGGCGCAGCGTCAGGCGGACATTGCGCTGCGTGTCACCGGCAAGCCGGACGAGGCCCTGAGTGGCCGCCAGGTCGGAGCGGTGGCGATGGCGGTGTATGCGTCGGCGACGCTGGCGGGCGCGGCTCGCGACGGCACTCCCTGGGTCGGCTTCGACGCCGCGCTGGCCTGCAGCGGTCCTGGCGCGTGGATGGCCAGCCATGTGCCCGAGGACAGCATCCGCCTGCGCGCCAACACGCTGCTGGGCGCCGCCCAGGCGGTGCGGGCGGGCATAGGCTGCGGCGTGCTGCCCTGCTTCGTCGGCGGCGCGCTGCCCGACCTGGTGCGCCTGGGCGAGCCGCTGCCCGGTCTGACCCAGCCCTTGTGGATGCTGATGCGCCCCGACATGGCCCGGCTGCCGCGCGTGAAGCGGGCCAGCGAGGCGCTGGCCGAGCAACTGCGCGATGCGGCGCCGCGGCTGGGCGGACGGGGTTAGATCAGGCTGGACAGCCGCGAGCCGCGTGTGGACAGGTAATGGCGGAAACGCTGGCCGTAGTCGCTCACGACGGCCTGCTGCACGCTGGGGCGTGCCGCCAGTACGCGGCGGTAGGCCGGCACCCGTACCAGCCCGTCGAACACGCCGAAGTCGCCGATTTGGTCAAAGCTGTCGAACAGGCGGAACAGCGGCGCGAATGCGGCGTCGACGAGTCCGAACTCCGCGCCGTCGAAGTACGGCCCGCCGCCGAGCTGGCCTTCCAGTGTCTTGAAGCGGGCGGCCAGGTCGGCGCACTTGCGCTCGAACGACGCGGCATCGGGGGCCGAATAGAAGGCGAACACGTCGCCGACGACGGCCGACGCGAACTCGACCCAGGCGCGCTGCCGGGCGCGCGCGGCAGGCTCGTTGGGCAGCAGGGGAATGGCGGGCGCGACCTCCTCGATGTACTCGCAGATCACGGCCGACTCGAAGACGACGGCTTCGCCGTGGCGCAGTACCGGCACCTTGCCCAGCGGCGAGAGTTGGTGGAACCAAGCCGGCTTGTCGGCCAGGTCGACGTAGGTGCGCTCGAAGGCGAGGCCCTTCTCGCCGAGCTGGATGGCGGCGCGCTGGGTGTAGGGGCAGAGGTGGTTGCTGATCAGCTCGAAGGCGGGCATGGCGGGGCTGGTGGTGAAGTGAGGCTCCACGGTAGGCCGGCACGCCGTGTCACGCCATTGCGGAGATGTTCAGGCCGCTGTGCAGAAATGTTCGGCCGGTCCCTCAGCCTCGCCGTATCAGCGCCGCGTAGCAGCCGCGGCGCGCGTAGTGCGCATGCACGTAGGCCACGTCGGGCCGGGCCAGCAGCCGCTCGATGAGCGCCTTGACCGCATCACCTTCGGCGATGTCCGCATCGACCATCATGTGCCGCTCATCGAAGGCGCGCAGCGACATCAGGCTGCGCAGCATGACGGGCAACTGGTCGACCGCGTCGAAGCTCGTGTCGGCATGCTCGCGCACGAAGACGGCATGGCGCGAGCGGTAGGGCGTGTCGGCGGACTGGTGTTCGTGGTTGACGAGCAGCACGGTCTCGCCGGGGCGGGCCAGCCGCAGTTCGATGCGGTCAGGGAAGCGATCCTGTTCGCCCGCGATCAGGCGCTGCGCGCCGTGGCGTGCAAGGTCGGCGTCGCTGAGACCGAACAGGTGGGCAAAGGCCCGGGCCGACAGCCCGGTGATGCGGTAGGACATGGGGGCTCCGTTGAGGGGATGCCCATGATTCTTCGCTGCCGGCCGGCCCCTGTCTGGCCGCTATCGGACCTGGAGTTCAGTCCCGCCCGGCCGGCCGCTCGAAGCCGTTGTCTACCCAGGCCTCGACGGCCGACTGGCTGAAGCGGAAGTTGGCCGCCACCTTGACCTGGGCCAACTGCTCGCCCGCCGCGTCGTGCGCGCGCAGCCAGGCGAACGGGTCCTCCTCGGCGGGCACGATCTCCAGCGTGACCTTGATCCAGTTGCCGTCGCGGGCGACGTGCAAGGCCTTGTTCAGCTGCGCATGCAGCTGCTGCTCGTGGCGGCGGATGACCTCGGAGGCCGTCTTGACCAGCGTGTTGAAGGCACTGGTGTCCAGCGGCTTGGGGTTCTTCTTGTCGCGGCCCATGGTCCACGGGCCCACCAGCGCCGGCTCGCTCTCGCCGGCCTTGAACATCGCGACGGCCCAGCCCTCGTCGTCCTCGTTCTTGATGACCTGGGCGGTCCAGCCGTTGTCGCGCCACAGGCGGGGTTCGTGCAGGGGTTCGTCGAGGTCGGCGGTGTCGGACATGGAAACAGAAATGGCGGGACAGGGCCCGCCATTGTCGGTGCGCGGAGCGCGTGTCGGCTCGTCAGCTGGCCGTGGCCGGTGCGGCCGGCTGGACGGCCGGGGCGCGGGTGATGCGGGTCTTGCCGCCGGTCGTCACGAGGACGACGGGGTCGCCGGCGTTGAAGCTCTCTGTGCCCTTGGCCTGGACGATGGAGCGGCGCTCGCCGTTGCGCAGCTGCACGATGATTTCCAGCGCCTCCTCGCGCGTGGCCGAGCGCTCGATGGCGTTGCCGATGACCGCACCGGCCACGGCCCCCAGCACGCCGACGATCTGGCCTTCGCGCCGGCCGCCCACCGTGCTGCCGGCAATGGCACCGGTCACGCCGCCGGCAACGCCGCCGATGCCGCTCTGCGAGCCGTCCACGACGACGGGGCGGGACGACAGCACGGTCGCGTCCTGCACTTGCGACAGGCGCTGCGCGTCACCGCGTTGGACCACGTCGGGGCTGGTCGTGGAGCAGGCCGTCAGCGCAAAAGCCGTGGCCAGCGTGAGGGAAGTCATGAGCTTGGACATTCGAGTAACTCCTTGGGCAAGACAACCGCCCAACGTGTCGAATTGTCCCGCCGTTGACGGCCTGAGGCCGCGAGCTACAACTCTTTACGCCGCAACTGTCAACCGTGCAGTCGCGAGCTGCGCGGCACGCTGGCGAGCAGGAACTCCATCTGGTCGGCCAGGATGCGCCGGCCGCGCAGGATCATGTCCTCGTGCAGGCTGGGCACGTAGGGCAGGTAGAGCAGGCTCATGTGCGCCTCTTCGGGCAGGCGGTTGCCCTTGCGGCCGTTGCAGGGCCGGCAAGCGGTGATGCAGTTCATCCAGGTGTCCAGGCCGCCGCGCGACGTGGGGTGGATGTGCTCGCGCGTCAGGTCTTCGGGCAGGCAGCGGTGGCCACAGTAGGCGCAGACGAAGCGGTCGCGCGCGAACAGCTTGGTGTTGGAAAGCGCCGGGGCCTGCCGCCAAGCCCGGCTGGGCACGGCGCCGCGCACGGCAATGATGGCGTGCACCTCGATGCGCGACTGCCGCCCGGTGATGCGCTGCAGCCCGCCGCGCAGCACCTGGCAGGGCTCGCCCAGCGTCCAGGCGACGCCGTCGCAGGCGTAGATCACGGCCGCTTCGCGGGTCGTGATCCAGGCCTGGGGCCGGCCGGAAACATCGAGCTGGAGCACATCCACCGAGCATCACCTCCAACCCGGAGCCTAGCGAGAACCGCGCCAGCGCTCAAGGGCAGGTGCGTGACAGTGGCGCGCGGACTCCCGCGGGACGAGCGCCGGCTCGCTCCCAAGCCGGCCCGGTTGGCGATGTGCGTGCGGCTCAATGACGCATGCATCGCCGCCCCCCTCGGGGGCGACCGGACCTGCCCGCGTCCAGCGTGGCAAGGCTGGGTGAAGCCTAGGGATTCCACTAGGTCGTCGGCAGTATTAGGCACAACACCCTAGGAATTCGCTGGGGCAAGCTGGCGTTGTCACGGAAGCGACCTGCAAAATAGAACGATCGTTCGTTTTATTCTTGCCGTCGTGTCCACGCTGCCCGTCCCTGCCAAGAAAGCCGCCCCGCTGCGCGTTGCCAAGCCGGCACGTGTGGCGCGTTCGCTGCAGAAGGGCCAGCAGACCCGCGCCGCCATCCTCGATGCCGCGCTGGGCCTGGCCTCGCACATGGGCCTGGAAGGCCTGTCCATCGGTGCGCTGGCCGATGTCACCGGCATGAGCAAGTCCGGCGTCTTCGCGCACTTCGGCTCGCGTGAGGAACTGCAGATCGCCGTCATCACGGAGTACCACGCCAAGTTCGAAGAGGAAGTCTTCTTCACGGCCATCCGCGAGTCCCGCGGCCTGCCGCGGCTGCGCGCGATGTTCGAACGCTGGGTGCGCCGGGTGTCGGTCGAGGTGGACTCGGGCTGCATCTACATCTCCGGCGCCGTCGAGTTCGACGACCGGCCCGGCCCAGTGCGCGACGCGCTGGTCGGCATGGTCAAGGCCTGGCACGCGGCGCTGCAGAAGGCCATCCAGCTGTCCATCGCCGAGGGCCACCTGCGCGCCGACGCCGACGTGGAGCAGATCTGCTTCGAGCTGCACGGCCTCATCCTTTCGCTGCACCACGACGCGCGTTTCATGCGCATCCCGGGCGCCATCACGCGGGCCGGCATCGGCTTCGAGCGCACCGTGCAGTACTACGCCACGCCGGACGGCCTCGCCATCGACGCCGCCCGCAAAAACCCCAAGACCGGCGCCACGCGGCGCTGAACCCTTTCACCCATCCATCGACCGCCCAGGAGTATCCCGATGCCCCAGTACACCCCGCCCATGCGTGACATGCAGTTCGTCATGCACGAGCTGCTGAACGTCGTCGACGAACTGAAGATGCTGCCCGGCCACGAGGACATCGACGCCGACACGATCAATGCGGTGCTCGAGGAAGGCGGCAAGTTCGCGGCCGAGGTCATCGCCCCGATCAACCTGAGCGGCGACGCCGAGGGCTGCACGCTGGACAAGGCCACCCATGAGGTGACGCCGCCCAAGGGCTTCAAGGAAGCCTACAAGCAGTATGTGGAAGGTGGCTGGCCGGCGCTGTCGTGCGACACCCAATTTGGCGGCCAGGGCCTGCCGCATCTGGTGAACCAGTTCTTCTACGAGATGCTGAACTCGGCCAACCAGGCGTGGACGATGTACCCGGGCCTGAGCCACGGCGCCTATGAGGCGCTGCACGCCCACGGCACGCCCGAGCAGCAGGCCACCTACCTGCCCAAGCTGACCAGCGGCGAATGGACCGGCACGATGTGTCTGACCGAGCCGCACTGCGGCACCGACCTCGGCATGCTGCGCACCAAGGCCGAACCACAGGCCGACGGCACCTACAAGATCACCGGCGCCAAGATCTTCATCTCGGCCGGCGAGCACGACATGGCCGACAACATCATCCACCTGGTGCTGGCGCGCCTGCCGGATGCGCCGGCCGGCTCCAAGGGCATTTCGTTGTTCGTCGTGCCCAAGTTCAACGTCAACGCCGACGGAACGCTCGGCTCGCGCAACGGCATCTTCTGCGCCGGCCTGGAGCACAAGATGGGCATCCACGGCAACGCCACCGCGCAGATCGTGCTGGAGAACGCCGTCGGCACGATGGTGGGCCAACCCAACAAGGGCCTGGCCGCGATGTTCGTCATGATGAACGCCGCTCGCCTGGGCGTGGGCAACCAGTCGCTGGGCCTGACCGAGGTGGCCTATCAGAACGCCGTGGCCTACGCCAAGGACCGGCTGCAGATGCGCGCACTGTCCGGCCCCAAGGCGCCGGACAAGCCGGCCGACCCCATCATCGTGCACCCCGACGTGCGCAAGATGCTGCTGACCGCCCGCGCCTTCGCCGAAGGCGGCCGCATGCTGCAGGCCTACACAGTGTTGCAGCTGGACAAGGCGCTGAAGAGCGACGACGAGGACGAGCGCAAGGAATGCGACGCCGAAGTCGCGCTGCTGACGCCCATCATCAAGGCCTTCATCACCGACAACGGCTGGCTGGCCACGTCGCACTGCATGCAGGTGTTCGGCGGCCACGGCTTCATCCACGAATGGGGCATGGAGCAGTTCGTGCGCGATGCGCGCATCAACATGATCTACGAGGGCACCAACACCATCCAGTCGCTGGACCTGCTGGGCCGCAAGGTGCTGGGCAACAACGGCGCCACGCTGAAGAAGTTCGGCAAGAAGATCGCCGCCTTCATCGAGGAAGAGGGCACCGTTGAGGCCATGCAGGAGTTCGTGAACCCGCTGGCCGACCTGGGCGACAAGGTCAACAAGCTGACGCAGGAAATCGGCATGAAGGCCTTCGGCAACCCCGACGAGGTGGGCGCCGCGGCCGTGGA
Organism: uncultured Comamonadaceae bacterium; assembly: GCA_965650725.1. Classification (GTDB taxonomy): domain Bacteria; phylum Pseudomonadota; class Gammaproteobacteria; order Burkholderiales; family Burkholderiaceae_C; genus Pelomonas. Next base: position 11,607 of record CBFGPX010000112.1, read on the forward strand.
CTACCTGCGCGTGGTGGGCCACATGACCTTCGCCTACTTCTTCGCCCAGGCCGCCAAGATCGCGCTGGCCAAGAAGGACAGCGGCGACCCGTTCTACACCGCCAAGCTGGCCACGGCGCGCTTCTACTTCGCCAAGCTGCTGCCCGAGACGGCCTCGCTGATCCGCACCTGCCGCGCCGGCCTGTCTCCGCTGATGGAGATGGAAGAAGCGCTGTTCTGAACCCGATCGAATCACTGGACGACAAGGACAACGCCCGATGAAATCCCTGTTCGCTGCTGCACTGCTGCTGCCCACGCTTGCGCTCGCGCAAACCACCCCGGTGGGCCTTTGGAAGACCATCGACGACGACGGCAAAACCGCGAAGTCGCTGGTCCGCATCAGCGAACAGGGGGGCACCCTCGTCGGCAGCATAGACAAGTTGCTGGATCCCAACGCACCGGCCGACAGCAAGTGCGACAAGTGCACCGATGACCGCAAGGACAAGCCCGTGCTGGGCCTGCAGATCATCCGCGGCGTGAAGCCCGATGGCGACGGCGTGTGGGGCCACGGCGAGATCCTCGATCCCAACAACGGCAAGACCTACCGCACGCGCCTCAAGCCAGTGGACGGTGGCAAGAAGCTGGAGGTGCGCGGCTACATCGGCGCCCCTCTGTTCGGCCGCACCCAGACCTGGGTCCGAGCTGAGTAACTGACAACCTGGAGATACCCCATGAGTCGATTCCAAGTCCGCAAGGTCGCCGTGCTCGGCGCCGGCGTGATGGGCGCGCAGATTGCCGCCCACCTCGTCAACTGCAAGGTGCCGGTCGTGCTGTTCGACCTGCCTGCCAAGGAAGGTGCCAAGAACGGCATCGTGACCAAGGCCGTCGAGGGCCTGAAGAAGCTCAAGCCGGCGCCGCTGGGCGACTCGGCTGAAGCCGCGCTGATCCAGCAGGCCAACTACGAGGAACACCTGGAAGTGCTGCGTGGCTGCGACCTCATCATCGAGGCCATCGCCGAGCGCATGGACTGGAAGCTGGACCTGTACACCAAGATCGCACCCTTCGTCGCGCCGCACGCCATCGTCGCGTCCAACACGTCGGGCCTATCGATCACCAAGCTGTCCGAAGTGCTGCCCGAAGAAATCAAGCCGCGCTTCTGCGGCATCCACTTCTTCAACCCGCCGCGCTACATGGCGCTGGTCGAGCTGATCAACACGCCGACCACGCAGCCGGAAATCCTCGACCAGCTCGAAGCCTTCGTCACCACGTCGCTGGGCAAGAGCGTCGTGCGGGCCCATGACACGCCCAACTTCGTCGCCAACCGCGTCGGCATCGCCGGCATGATGGCCACGATGA
>CBFGPX010000113.1:0-12917 GCA_965650725.1 uncultured Comamonadaceae bacterium
GGCAGATCAGGTTGACCAGCGTGCTCTTGCCCGAGCCGCTGTGGCCCACCAGGCCCACCATCTCGCCGGGGCGGATGTCCAGGTTCAGGCTGCGGATGACCGAGCGCGAGCCGTAGCGGAAGTTGACGCCCTGCATGGAGATGGCGCCCGTGACGTCCTCGAACGGCTGCGGGTTGACCGGGTCGGGCACGTTGGAGACATGGTCCAGGATGTCGAAGATGCGCTTGGCGCCGGCCGCGGCCTTCTGCGTGACGGAGACGATGCGGCTCATCGAATCCAGCCGCGCGTAGAAGCGGCCGATGTAGGCCAGGAAGGCCGTCAGCACCCCCACCGTGATGCTCTGGTGCGCGATCAGCCAGATGCCGATGCCCCACACCACCAGCAGGCCCATCTCGGTCAGCAGTGCGACCGTGGGTGTGAACAGGCTCCAGGTCTTGTTGAGGCGGTCATTCACATGCAGGTTGTTGGCATTGGCCTCCTTGAAGCGCTTGGCCTCACGCGCCTCCTGCGCGAAGGCCTTCACGACGCGGATGCCGGGGATGGTGTCGGCCAGGATGTTGGTGACCTCGCCCCACACGCGGTCGATCTTCTCGAAGCCGGTGCGCAGCCGGTCACGGACGAGGTGGATCAGCCACGCGATGAAGGGCAGCGGCACCAGCGTGGCCAGCGCCAGGCCGGGGTGGATGCTGAACAGGATGATGGCCGTCATGCCCAGCATCAGCACGTCGGTGATGAAGTCCAGCGCGTGCAGGCTCAGGAACACGCTGATGCGGTCGGTCTCCGAGCCGATGCGGGCCATCAGGTCGCCCGTGCGCTTGTTGCCGAAATACTCCAGCGACAGCCCCAGCAGGTGCTCGAAGGTGGCCGTGCGCAGGTCGGCCGCGATGCGCTCGGACACCAGAGCCAGCAGATAGGTCTTGGCCCAGCCCAGCACCCAGGACACCAGCGCCGCGCCCAGCAGGCCGCCGAGCAGCAGCATGACGAGGCCGGTGTCGATCGCCTGGCCGTTCTGGAACGGGATCAACACCCGGTCCATCAGCGGCATGGTCAGGTAGGGCGCCACCAGCGTGGCGCCCGTGGCGCCCAGCATCAGCGCGAAGCCCAGCAGCAGCTGGCCCTGGTAGGGCCGCGCGAAGCGCCACAGGCGCAACAGCACCCAGGTGCTGGGCGGCGCGCTGGTCTCGCCGAAGTCGAAGTCGGAGTCCTCGCCTTCGTCGTCGTCCTCGCGCACGACCTGGCCCGACAGCCGCTGCACCTCGCGGTCAAAAGCGTCCACGAAGCGCACCGCCGCCGGGTTGCAGGCCAGCGTGAAGCGCCAGCGCGCGAGGCGGCGCTGCGCGTCGAACAGCTCCATGAAGGCCAGGCCGCCATGGTCGCTGAGGCGCAGGCTCTGGCCCAGCGCCAACGGAAAATCGCTCCAGGCCCCGGTTGCCGGTTCGAGAGCCAGCAAGCGTGAATTCGTCAGCGCAATCAGGCCGCGGGCGAAGCGGCCCTGCTCGTCCAGGTCAACCTCCAGCGCGGCCACCACGTTCTCGCCAGCCATGAGCCGGCCTTGCAGGTCGGCGTTTTGCGGATGGGGCGCTTCGACGGGGGGAAGGTCTTGCATTTTGTTGTTGAGTCGACAGGCTGCGACCCATTCTCCGCTATGACTGAGCGCACAATGTCCCGCGCTTCCCCAGCGCCAATCACGCATTCCATGAGCAAGAAGAACGACATCCGCCTGCTGCGCATCAACTACCTGCGCGGGCCCAACATGTGGACCTACCGGCCGGTGCTGGAAGTCTGGCTGGACCTGGGTGAGCTGGAGGATTTCCCCTCCAACCTGCTGCCCGGCTTCAACGACCGCCTGACGGCCGCCCTGCCCGCGCTGATCGAGCACCACTGCGGCGTGGGCGAGCGTGGCGGCTTCATCGAGCGCCTGCGCGACGGCACCTGGATGGGCCATGTGCTGGAGCACATCGTCATCGAGCTGCTGAACCTGGCCGGCATGCCCACCGGCTTCGGCCAGACCCGCTCGACGTCGCAGCGCGGCGTCTACCGCATGGTGTTCCGCGCCCGTGACGAGCAGGTCGCCCGCGCCGCGCTTGCCGAGGGGCACGCGCTGATCATGGCCACCATCAACGACGAGCCGTTCGACGTGCCCGCGGCGACGGCCCGCGTGCGCGACAAGCTGGACGACTGCTACCTGGGCCCGTCCACGGCAGCCATCGTCGCGGCCGCCACCGACCGCCGCATCCCGCACATCCGCCTGAACGACGGCAACCTCGTGCAACTGGGCCACGGCCAGCGCCAGCGCCGCATCTGGACTGCCGAGACCGACATGACCAGCGCCATCGCCGAAGGCATTGCCGGCGACAAGGATCTGACCAAGACGCTGCTGAAGGCCGTGGGCGTGCCGGTGCCCGAGGGCGAGGAAGTCAAGAGCGCCGCGGCCGCTTGGGCAGCCGCGCAGGACATCGGCCTGCCCGTCGTCATCAAACCCAGCGACGGCAACCACGGCCGCGGCGTCACGCTGGACATCGCCACCGAGGCCGACTGCGAGGCCGCCTTCAAGCTGGCCGACGCCGAAGGCTCGTCGGTGCTGGTGGAGCGCTATATCCGCGGCAACGAGCACCGCGTGCTGGTCGTGGGCGGACAGGTCGTTGCGGCCGCGCGCGGCGAGGCCGCCTGGGTGCATGGCGACGGCAAGCAGACCGTCGTCGAGCTGATCGACAGCCAGATCAACACCGACCCGCGCCGCGGCCTGACCGAGGACTTCCCGCTCAACCGCATCACGCTGGGTGAAGACCCGGTCGTGCTGCTGGACCTGCAGCGCCAGGGCTTCGCGCCCGAGAGCGTGCCGCCGGCCGGCAAGAGCGTGCTGATCCAGCGCAACGGCAACGTCGCCATCGACTGCACGGCCGAGGTGCACCCCGAGGTGGCGCACGCCGTGTCGCTGGCGGCGCGCACCGTGGGGCTGGACATCGCCGGTGTGGACCTGGTGACGGAAGACATCGGCAAGCCGCTGTCCGAGACCGGCGGCGCCATCGTCGAGGTCAACGCCGGCCCCGGCCTGCTGATGCACCTGAAGCCGGCCGGCGGTGCGCCGCAGCCGGTGGGCCAGGCCATCATCGACCACCTGTTCGCCGAGGACGAGACCGGCCGCATCCCCATCGTCGGCATTGCCGGCTCGCAGGGCGGACGCCAGATCGCGCGTCTGGTCGCGTGGCTGCTGCACCTCAACGGCCGCCACGTGGGCCTGGCCTGCCGCGACGGCCTGTTCCTGGGCACGCGCCGCGTCGAGCAGCGCGACAGCGCCCGCTGGGACGCCGCGCACCGCCTGCTGATGAACCGCGTCGTCAACGCTGCCGTCATCGAGAACGACCCCGCCTCCATCCTGCGCGACGGCCTGGCCTATGACCGCTGCCAGGTCGGCGTCGTGACCGACCTGGACGGCATCGCCGCGCTGGCCGACTACGACGTGCAGGACACCGACCAGCTCTACAAGGTGCTGCGCACGCAGATCGACGTGGTGCTCAGCGAGGGCGCCAGCGTGCTGAATGCCACCCACCCGCGCCTCGTCGACATGGCCGAGCTGAGCGACGGCGAGGTCGTCTTCTACGCCGAGGACGGCACCCTCCAAGCCCTGCAACACCACCGCGACCGCGGCGGCCGCGCCGTGTTCCTGCGCGGCGGCGCGGCGGTGCTGGCGCAAGGCCCGGCCGAGACGCCGGGCGCCAACATCGAGGCCCTGCTGGGCCGCTTCGGCACCGACAAGACCGACGCCGCCACGCTGCTGGCCGCCGTCGCCACGGCCTGGGCGCTGGGCATCTCGCCCGAGCTGATCGCCGCTGGCCTGGATACCTTCGTCCCCGACCTCCACCTGGCATAAGACAACAAGACCATGGACGTTTCCCGCACCCGCGCGCTGCGCGGCCCGAACATGTGGAGCCGCCACACGGCCATCGAGGCCGTCGTGCACTGCAGCGAGGCCGAGCGCTCGCTGGAGCGCCTGCCCGGCTTCGAGCCGCGCCTGCGCCAGCTCTTCCCCACCATCGGCGCGCTGCGTGCCGACGCCTCGCTGGCCCAGGTGCTGGAGCAGGCTACGCTGGCGCTGCAGGCCCAGGCCGGCTGCCCGGTCACGTTCAGCCAGACGCATGTGACACCCGAGGCCGGCACCTACCAGATCGTCATCGAGTACAGCGAGGAAGACGTCGGCCGCCTCGCCTTCGAGCACGCGGTCAAGCTCATCCAGGCCGCGAAGGACGGTGGCGAATTCGACGCCGACACCGTGCTGGCCGCGTTGCGCGAGCTGGACGAGGACATCCGCCTCGGCCCCTCCACCGGCTCCATCGTCAACGCGGCCATCGCGCGCGGCATCCCGTACCGCCGCCTGACGCAGGGCAGCCTGGTGCAGTTCGGCTGGGGCGCCAAGCAGCGCCGCATCTGGGCCGCCGAGGTGGACGCGACCAGCGCCGTCAGCGAATCCATCGCGCAGGACAAGGACCTCTGCAAGCGCCTGCTGCAGTCCGCCGGCGTGCCGGTGCCCATCGGCCGCCCGGTCGAGTCGCCGGACGACGGCTGGGCCGTCGCGCTGGAGATCGGCCTGCCGGTCGTCGTCAAGCCGCAGGACGGCAACCAGGGCAAGGGCGTCACGGTCAACGTCGTCACGCGCGAGCATTTCGACATCGCCTACAAGGCCGCCGATGAGATCGGCCAGGTCATGGTGGAGAAGTTCCTGCCGGGCGGCGACTACCGCCTGCTGGTCATCGGCGACAAGCTCATCGCCGCCGCGCGCCGCGACCCGCCGCACGTCATCGGCGACGGCCAGCTGACCGTCAAGCAGCTGGTGGACAAGGTCAACGCCGACCCGCGCCGCGGTGACGGCCATGCCACCTCGCTGACCAAGATCCGCTTCGACGACATCGCCGTCGCGCGGCTCACGCAGCAAGGCCTGACGCCGGAGTCCGTGCCCGACAAGGGCCAGCGCGTCATCCTGCGCAACAACGCCAACCTGTCCACCGGCGGCACCGCCACCGACGTGACGGACGACGTGCACCCCGAGGTGGCCGCACGCGCCATCGCGGCCGCGCAGGTCGTGGGCCTGCATGTCTGCGGCGTGGACGTGGTGGCCGAGAACGTGCAGCGCCCGCTGGAGGAGATCAACGGCGGCATCGTCGAGGTCAACGCCGCGCCGGGCCTGCGCATGCACCTGAGCCCCAGCTTCGGCAAGGGCCGCAACGTCGGCGAAGGCATCGTCGGCCACCTGTTCGGCAGCGGCAACAAGGCCGAGGACGGCCGCATTCCGGTCGTCGCCGTCACGGGCACCAACGGCAAGACCACGGTCACGCGCCTGATCGCCCACATGTTCGCCAGCTGCGGCCTGAAGGTCGGCATGACCAACACCGACGGCGTCTACGTGGACGGCCGCCAGATCGACAGCGGCGACTGCTCCGGCCCCAAGAGCGCGCGCAACGTGCTGATGCACCCCGACGTGGAAGCCGCCGTGCTGGAAACCGCCCGCGGCGGCATCCTGCGCGAAGGCCTGGGCTTCGACCGCTGCCAGGTGGCCGTGGTCACCAACGTCGGCGAGGGCGACCACCTCGGCATGAACTTCCTGAACACGGCGGAAGACCTGGTGCTGGTCAAGCGCGTCATCGTGCAGAACGTGGCGCCCAACGGCTTCGCGGTGCTGAACGCCGCCGACCCGCTGACGGCCAACATGGCCGCCGTCTGCCCCGGCCAGGTCATCTACTTCGCCGTGGACCGCCACCACCCGCTGATGGCCACGCACCGCGCGCAGGGCAAGCGCTGCGTCTACGTGGACGGCGACCAGCTCGTCGCCGCGCAGGGCGTGTGGCGCGAGAGCATCCCGCTGCGCGACATTCCGCTGACGCGCAACGGCGTCATCGGCTTCCAGGTCGAGAACGCGATGGCCGCCGTCGCCGCGGCCTGGGGCGTGGGGCTGGACTGGGACACCATCCGCCGCGGCGTGGGCAGCTTCGCCAACGACGCCGACAACGCGCCGGGCCGCTTCAACGTGATGGACTATCGCGGCGCGACGGTCATCGCCGACTACGGCCACAACGGCGATGCGATGAAGGCGCTGGTGGGCGCCGTGGCCGCGATGCCGGGCAAGAAGCGCTCGGTGGTCATCAGCGGCGCGGGTGACCGGCGTGACGAAGACATCCGCATCCAGACCGAGATCCTCGGCGCGGCCTTCGACGAGGTCATCCTGTACGAAGACGCCTGCCAGCGTGGCCGCCAGGCCGGCGAGGTCGTCGCGCTGCTGCGCGCCGGCCTGGAAGGCGCTACGCGCACGACGCACATCGAGGAGATCGTCGGCGAGTTCATCGCCATCGACCGGGCGCTCGCGCGCCTGCAGCCGGGCGACCTGTGCCTGGTGCTGGTGGACCAGGTCGAGGAAGCGCTGGCGCATCTGGCCAAGCGCATCGCCGAAGGCTGACGCAGCGTCTTCTCGCCAACCGAGAGCGGCTCCTCTCCCCGTGCGGGAGAGCGAGCCGCTCAGCTTTTTGAGCGAGTGCATGCCACTCCGGCGATCGGCCGAACGGGTTCCAAGGAGAGATCACCAAACCGATATCACCAGGCATGAAAGAGTGATCCCTGGGCGTTCGACAGGCGATAGGCTGCCGCCGCGCAACCACTAGGGATTCACTGATCAAGTCCCTGGGCCCCAGCCGGTGGTCAAAGACCAGAAAAGAGACATCGCACGCCATGCAGCCCCTCCTGAAATCCCTCGCGCCCCTGTGCCTGTTGGCGTACTCCGTCTGCGTTCAGGCGCAGGTTCCGCCGCTTGAAGTCGCCAACCCGGACAAGCTGCTGACCATCGTCGACAAGCTGCCCGCCAAGCCCGCCGCACGCCCGGCCGAAAAGGACCTGACGGCCTACCTGCTCGTCTACTTCAAGGACGAGACGCACGACATCTACTTCGCCACGTCGCCCGACGGCTACACCTTCACCGACGTGAACGGCGGCCAGCCCATCTTCCTGGGCCGCGTGCTGGCCGAGCAGAAGGGCGTGCGCGACCCGCACCTGACGCGTGGCCCCGACGGCGCCTTCTACCTGGCGATGACGGACCTGCACATCTTCGCCAAGCCCGCCGGCCTGCGCGAGACGGAATGGGAGCGGCCCGGCGAGACCTACGGCTGGGGCAACAACCGCAACCTCATCTTCATGAAGTCCTGGGACCTGCTGAACTGGACGCACCACCGCGTGCCGGTGGCCAAGCTCTTCCCGCAGGCCGGCGACCTCGGCGTCGTGTGGGCGCCCGAGACCATCTGGGACGACAAGGCCGGCAAGCTGATGGTCTATTACACGACCCGCGTGCAGAAACAGCAGGACCACCTCGTCTGGGCCTATGCCGACAGCGACTTCACGACGTTGACCACCGCGCCCGAGCGCCTGTTCACCTACCCCATCGCCGGCAAGAACGCGATCGACGGCGACATCACGAAGATCGGCGACCGCTTCCACATGTTCTACGTCGCGCACGACCAGCCGGGCCATCTGCGCCAGGCGATCTCGGACCGCATCAACGGCGGCTTCGTCTTCAACCCGCAGAAGATCGACCCCGAGAAGGTGGCCACCGAGGCACCCAACCTGTGGCGTCGCCACTCCAGCAACTCCTGGGTGCTGATGTACGACGTGTTCGGCGCCAAGCCGCGCAACAACATGGGTTTCTCGGAGACGACGGACTTCGTCAACTTCAAGAACCTCGGCCGCTTCAACGAGCCCGATTCGCCGATGAAGGCGACCAACTTCGTCGGCGCCAAGCATGGCGCGGTGATCTCCATCTCGCCGGACGAAGCCAAGCGCCTGCAAAGCTACTTCGCCAAATGAAGGTCCTTGCCGCCACGCTGGCGCTCGCCGCCGCCTTTGCCCAGGCCGACACCGGCAAGCTCGACGCCTCCACCCCCGGCGCCGTCATCCGCAAGGAGGTCTACGGCCAGTTCGTCGAGCACCTGGGCCGCGGCGTCTACGAAGGCATCTGGGTGGGCAAGGACTCGCCCATTCCGAACACGCGCGGCATCCGCTACGACGTGGTCACGGCGCTGCGTCGCATCAAGGTGCCGGTCGTGCGCTGGCCCGGCGGCTGCTTCGCCGACGACTACCACTGGCGCCACGGCGTCGGCCCCACGCGCCAGCCCAGCATCAACTCCAGCTGGAGCAACGCCGTCGAGCCCAACAGCTTCGGCACGCACGAGTTCATGGACTTCGTCGAGCAGATCGGCGCGCAACCCTATGTCGGCGTGAACATGGGCTCGGGCAGTGTGGAAGAAGCGCAGGCCTGGATGCAGTACATGACCGCACCGGCCAGCACCACGCAAGGCGCCGAGCGCGCCCGCAACGGCCGCACGGAGCCCTGGGCGCTGCCGTATGTGGGCGTGGGCAATGAAAGCTGGGGCTGCGGCGGGCATATGTACCCCGAGGAATACGCCAACCGCTACCGGCAGTTCCAGGGCTACCTCAAGACCTACTCCGGCCCCAAGGCGCTGAAGATCGCCACCGGCCCGGACACGGACGACTACGCGTGGACCGAAACCGTGATGAAGCTGGCGACACGCTTCCGACCCAACGCCACGTCGCCCATCCTCTACGCGCCGACCAAGCCGCTGCTGGACGGCCTGTCGCTGCACTTCTACACGCTGCCCAGCAACCGCTGGGGCGGCGTGCACCCGGCGCGGGCTTTCAGCGAGGCGGCGTGGATCTCGACGATGAAGCGCGCGCTGCTGATGGACGAGCTGATCAGCAAGCACAGCGCCATCATGGACAAGTACGACCCGAAGAAGGAGGTCGCGCTGGTCGTCGATGAATGGGGCACCTGGTACGACAAGGAGCCCGACGGCCCCGGCGGCCTGTGGCAGCAGAACACACTGCGCGACGCGCTGGTGGCGGCCGTGACGCTGAACATCTTCCACGACCACGCCGAGCGCGTGCGCATGGCCAACATCGCGCAGATGGTGAACGTGCTGCAGGCCATGATCCTGACGGACGGCCCGCGCATGCTGGTCACGCCGACGTACCACGTGTTCGACCTCTACCAGGTGCACCAGGGCGCGCGGCGCCTGCCGCTGAAGCTGGAGGCCGCGCCCTACCGCTTCGGCGACATGGAGGTGCCGGGCGTCAGCGGCACGGCCAGCGTGGATGCGTCGGGCCGCGTGCATGTGTCGCTCGCCAACCTTGATGCCCACCAGCCGCGCCGCGTGACACTGCAGGTGCAGGGTGTGACGCCCGGCGCCGTGCGCGGCCAGGTCATCACGGCGCCGGCAATGGACAGCCACAACAGCTTCGACGCGCCCGCCGTCGTCGCGCCGCGCGAGTTCAACGGCGCCCGCTGGACGGGCTCGACGTTGACGGTGGAGTTGCCGGCGAAGTCGGTGGTGACGCTGGCGCTGCGCTGAGCCGTCTCGGCGCGGGCTAGCGGTAGCGCGCCAGCAGCCGGTTCAGCTCGCCGTCCGCCACCAAGCCGTGGATGGCCGCGTTCAGGTCCTGAAGGCTCAAGCTCGCCGTCGGCGCCAGCGCGCACTGCGCCAGCACCTCGGACACCACCAGCGGCGGATGCAGGGCCAGGCGCAGGGCGCCTGTGCGCTGCTGGTACTCCAGCGCGCGGCGCCCGGTCAGCGCATGGCTGATGCGGCCACGCTGCAGCTTCTGCAGGTTGGTGGCGGCATCGGGCGCATCGTCGCGCCGGAAGCCGTCACGCAGCGCCTCGGCCATCTCCGGATAGACGTAGCCGCGCACCGTGCCCACCGGCTGGCCGGCCAGCGCCGTGAGCCCGGCGGGCGGCGGCGCGGTCGCGGCACTGACCAGCAGCGCCTGGTCGGGAATGAAGGGCCGGCTCCACGCAAAGCTGCCGGGCACCCACTCGCTCTGGTAGTCGCACAGCAGCTCGCCCTCGCCGCGCTGCAAGGCCTCGGCCAGCCGCTTGCGCGGCACCGGCTTGGCGACCATCTCCCGGCCCAGACGGCGCGCCAGCGCACGCCCCAGGTCCAGGTGCAGGCCCTCGACGACGCGGTCGTCCTCGACCCGAGCCTGCGGCATCTGGGCGCTGGTGTCGATCAGCAGCACCAGCGGCGGCTGCGGCGCCGCCCAGGCGCAGCCCGCCAGCAGCCCCAGGCTGCCCAGCACCCAGCGCCACCGACCACGCACCGCCCGCTTCATGGGCCGGCATCATGCCGTGCCGCGGCAGCCAGCGCCCGCGACGGGGCATGCGCCCGCCGTGACCGGCGCACGAAAATGCGCCGGCCATCCCCTCACCGAAGGTGCCCGTTGAGCCGACCCCGCCACCACCGCGACCGCGGTTTCCAGAACAGCGACGCCGAGTTCCAGCCCAAGTCCCTGGCCCAGGTGCTGCGCTGGCGCTGGGACGCTGCCCGGCTGGGCCTGCCGCCGCGGCCGCAAGCGCCCATCCCGACACAGCCGGCCGAACTCGGCTTCCTGCACGCCAACGCCGGCCCCGACCAGCAGCCCGCCGTGACCTGGATAGGCCACGCCACCGTGCTGGCCCAACTGGGTGGCCTGCAGTTGCTGACCGACCCCATCTTCTCGGAGCGCGCCTCGCCGTTCAGCTTTGCCGGCCCCAGGCGCGAGCAGCCGCCGGCCGTCGCCCTGCACGAGCTGCCGCGCATCGACGCGGTGCTGGTCTCGCACAACCACTACGACCATCTGGACCTGCCGTCCTGCCGCGCGCTCGGCCGCCAGCCCGGCGGATCACCGCTGTTCGTCGTGCCGCTGGGGCTCAAGCGCTGGTTCGAGGCGCGCGGCATCGCGCGCGTCGTGGAGCTGGACTGGTGGCAGGAAACCCGGCTGGACGATGTCGACATCGCGCTGGTGCCGGCCCGCCACTGGTCGGCCCGCGGGCTGCGCGACCGCATGCAGACGCTGTGGGGCGGCTTCGCCGTGTTCGCGCCGGACTGCCAGCTGTTCTTCGCCGGCGACACCGCCTACTCGCGCGACTTCGCCGACATCCGCGCCCGCTACGCCCCACGCCAGACCGGCGGCGGCTTCGACATCGCGCTGATCCCCATCGGCGCCTACGAGCCGCGCTGGTTCATGGCCGACCAGCACGTCAACGTCGAGGAGGCGCTGAAGATCCACGCCGACCTGGGCGCCAAGACTTCGCTGGGCGTGCACTGGGGCACCTTCGCGCTGACCGACGAGGCGCTGGACGAGCCGCCGCGGCAACTGGCGCTGCAGCGCGACGCGCTGGGGCTGGCCGAGGCGCAGTTCTTCACGCTGCCGATCGGCGGCACACGCCGGCTGTCGCGTCGCACGGGCCCATGATGCGGCACATGCTGCTGCACCTGCTGGGCCTGGTCGCCGCCGTCTACGTCGCGCTGCTCGCCCTGCTGTGGTGGGGCCAGGAACGGCTGCTGTTCCACCCTGAGCCGCTGCCGCCCGACCATCGCTTTGGCTTCGGTGCCGACGTGCAGGAGGTCGGCATAGACCGTCCCGATGGCACGCGGCTGCACGCGCTGCACCTGCGCCTGCCGGCGCCGCGCGGCGTGGTGTTCTACCTGCACGGCAACGCCGGCAACCTGCAGTCCTGGTTCGTCAACGCCGACTTCTACCGCCAGGCCGGCTACGACCTGTTCATGCTGGACTACCGCGGCTACGGCAAGAGCGGCGGGCGCATCACCAGCGAAGCCGAACTGCGCGACGACGCCCGCGCGGCCTGGCAGCAGGTGGCGCCGCGGTACGCCGGCAAGGCCCGCGTCATCGCGGGACGCTCGCTGGGCACGGGCCTGGCCGCGGGCCTCGCGGCCGAGGTACAGCCCGAGCTGACGCTGCTGATCTCGCCCTACCGCAGCATGAGGGCGCTGGCCGCCCAGCACTACCCCTGGGTGCCCGGCGCGCTGCTGCGCTATCCACTGGACACGGAGGCGCTCGCTGCGCGCATTGCCGGCCCCAGCCTGCTGCTACACGGCGACCTCGACGCGCTGATCCCGGCGTCTCACAGCGAAGCCCTGCAGGCCCGACTGCCCCGGGCGCGCTACGTGCGCATCGAGGGCGCGGACCACGACGACGTGCAGGAGTTCCCGGCCTATCTGGATGCAGTGCGCAACGCGCTGGAAAGCGTGGCGGCACCAACAGCGCCGCCGCTCGCGGCCGGCGCTTCACCCAGCGACCGCCACGGAACCGGCTTTGCCGGGCCGTCGGCGGTGCCCCTTGAGGGGGCGGCCGTCAGGCCGTAGGGGTGGGTCAGCCCACCCGGCAGACCTTCAGCATGTTGGTGCCGCCCGGGTAGCCCATGGGCTCGCCGCAGGTGATGGCATAGGTGTCGCCGGGCATCAGCACGCCGCGCTCGACCAGGATCTTCTCGGCCGCGGCCAGGGCGGCGTCGCGGTCGTTGAACTCCGGCATCAGCAGCGGCGTGACGTTGCGGTACAGCGCCATGCGGCGCATGCTGACCAGCTGGCTGGTGAGGCCGAAGATGGGCACGTTGATGCGGTGGCGGCTCATCCACAGCGCGGTGGAGCCGGATTCGGTCAGCGCCAGGATGGCCTTGCAGCCGAGGTGGTGGGCCGTGAACAGCGCGCCCATCGCGATGGACTGGTCGATGCGGCCGAACTGGCGGCCGGCGAAGTCGGTGTCCAGCGTGACGAACTCGGCGCGCTCGGCTTCCAGCGCGATGGCGGCCATCTGCTCGACAGTCTCGATGGGGTACTTGCCGGCGGCCGTCTCGGCAGACAGCATGACGGCGTCGGTGCCGTCCAGCACCGCGTTGGCCACGTCGGACACCTCGGCGCGCGTGGGCACCGGGTTGACGATCATGGACTCCATCATCTGTGTGGCCGTGATGGACACCTTGTCCAGCTCGCGGGCCATCTTGATCATGCGCTTTTGCAGTGCCGGCACGGCCGCGTTGCCCACTTCCACGGCCAGGTCGCCGCGCGCGACCATGATGCCGTCGCTGG
>CBFGPX010000114.1:0-12897 GCA_965650725.1 uncultured Comamonadaceae bacterium
GGCCTGCCAGCCTATGGCCTCGCCGGTCGCGTTGCGCAGTGCCACCCGTGGCGGCGGCAGGTCGGCATGCGGCTGGGTGCGGCCATGGCGGATCTCGTAGCCCTCGGCCTGCACGCCGGCCAGCGCGGCCCAGGGGCCGTCCGTCGCGTCGAAGTGCAGTGCGGTGCTGCGCAGCAGCTTCTCGGGCTCGAAGGCGGTCACCAGCGGCAACAGGCCCAGGCCTGGCGCATTGCCGTCCACGCCGTGCGTGTCGATCAGCGCCTCGCCCAGCATCTGCAGTCCGCCGCAGATGCCCAGGATCCGGCCGCGGTGGGCGTTGATGGCCAGGTCCAGCTTCTGCGCGCGCAGCCAGGCCAGGTCGGCCGCGGTGGCCTTGGAGCCGGGCAGGATGATCCAGTCCGCGCCTGCCAAGTCCGCGGCCGAGCGCGCCCAGGACAGCCTCACGCCGGGCAGCTGGCGCAGCGGCTGGAACTCGTCGAGGTTGGAGATGCGCGGGTAGGCGATGACGGCGATGCGCAGGCCCTCGCCGGTCGTCGCGTCGTCGAACACGCCGTCCTCTTCCGGCAGGCCATGGCCGCGCCACATCGGCAGCGTCGCGATGGTCGGCACGCCGGTCAGGCGCTGCAGCTGCTCGGGGCCCGGCGCCAGCAGGCCGGCGTCGCCGCGGAAACGGTTCAGCACGAAGCCCTTCACCTGCGCGCGCACGTCCTCCGGCATCAGCTGGTGCGTGCCGTACAGGTGGGCGAAGGCGCCGCCGCGGTCGATGTCGGTGACCAGCAGGCAGGCCGCGTTCGCGTCACGGGCGGTGCCCAGGTTCACGTAGTCGGTCGGCGCCAGGTTGATCTCGGCCGGCGAGCCCGCGCCCTCGATGACCAACACGTCGTTCTCGCGCAGCAGCTCGTGCAGTGCGGCGCGGGCGCGGGGCTTCAGCAGCGCGCTGCGCTCGCGCCAGGGCATGCGGGACAGCGCCTCGTCCACCTCGCCCAGCACGACGACCTGGCTGCGCGTGTCGGCCTCGGGTTTGAGCAGCACGGGGTTCATGCGCACCTCGGGCACGCGGCGCGCGGCCAGCGCCTGGAAGTACTGCGCGCTGCCGATCTCGCCCATCAGCCCGTTCAGCCCTGGTACGACGCGCGCGTTGTTGCTCATGTTCTGCGCCTTGAACGGCACGACCTTCAGGCCCTGGCGCGCGTACCAGCGGCACAGTGCGGTGGCCAGCCAGCTCTTGCCGGCGCCGCTGGTGGTGCCCAGCACCATGACCGCCTTGCCTTGTCGGCTCATGAATCTTCTCCCTCGATCTCCAGCAGGGCCAGCTGCAGTGCCTGTTGTGCGGCGGGCGCTTGCGTCGACACGCGCACCCAGTCGGCCATGCCGAACGATGTCGCGTCGCGCACGCGGATGCCGCGCTCGCGCAGCCTCGGCAGCATGTCGGCCTGCTGCGGCCGGGCCAGCCAGAAGTTCGTGCAGCTGTCGCGCTGCTGCCAGCCCAGGTCGGCCAGCAGCGCGCGCTGCGTGGCCGTCCAGCCGCGCAGCGTGGCGCGTGCGTCGGCCAGCCAGGCCTGTGTGTCGTCATCCAGCCAATGCATCAGCAGGGCCACGCCCTCGGCCGACAGCACCCAGCTCGGCGCCAGCGACAGCGCGTGTGCCCAGACCTCATCGGCGGCGGGCGCCACGCAATAGCCGGCGCGGATGCCCGTCAGGCCCAGCGCCTTGTTGGGGCTGATCAGCTGCCAGGCGCCGGGCGGCAGCGCGGGCGCAACGCCCTCCAGCCGCAGCGGCTCGTAGGCGCGATCGACGATGACCAGCGCGTCGCCCAGATCGGGCCAGGCCGCCATGCTTTCGCCGGTCGGGTTGCAGGGCTCGCAGATCCACACCAGCGCGGGTGCGGTCGGGCAGATGTCGGCGGGCCGGGCGTAGGGCTTCACGGCCAGTCCCAGCGCCTGGGCGGCGAGGGCGTAATCGCCAAAACCGGGCTGCGGCACCCACACCTCGCGGCGGCCGGCCAGCATGGCGGCCACGGTCAGGCGGCGTATGCCCTCCGCGCCGCCGGCCGTCGGCATCACTAGTTGCCCGTCGCCCAGCCGCCGGCGCAGCGCGCGGTAGCCGGGGTCGGGGTAGCTGCTCCGGTCGGCGGCCTGCACGGCGGCCAGCAGCGCGGGCGGCGGGCCCAGCGGGCTGGCGTTGGTGGAGAAATCGAAGTCCACCGGCGGCCCGTCGTCGGGGCCGCCGTGTTCGGGCAGCAAGGGGGTGTGGTTCATGACCTCAGCATCCAGGCCAGCAGTGCGAGGAGCGCGCCGCCGAGGGCGACAGCCTGCCACGCCACGGCGCGCGCCGCGTGCAGGTCGTCGGACGAGACCTGCCGGCCGTCGGCATGCAGCGTGTAGACGCCCGGCTTGCCCAGCCGCACGCCCAGCCGCAGCGCCATCGCGGCCATGGGCCAGCCGCCGTTGGGCGACGGCGTGCGGCGGGCCTCGCGCAGCAGCCGCAGCGAGGGCCGCGCGATCAGCAGGGCCGTCAGGCGCGCGGGAATCCACGACAGCAGGTCGTCCGCCCGCGCGGCCCATTTGCCGCTCCATTCGCGCTCGTCGCGGTAGCCCCACATGGCGTCGGCCGTGTTGGCGAAGCGGTAGACCGCCGCCCCCGGCAGTCCGACGATGGCGAACCAGAACAGCGGCGCGATGACCGAGTCGTTCAGGTTCTCGGCCAGCGTCTCGATGGCGGCCTCGCGCACCTCGGCGTCGGTCAGCGACGACGTATCGCGGCTGACCAGGCGCGATAGCCGTGTGCGACCCGCGTCCAGCGATTCACTCAGCGCCGTCTCGACGGCCATGGCCTCGTCGGCCAGCAGCGCCCAGGCCAGCAGCGGCTTCAGCAGCACGCCGATCAGCACGGCCGCGCCGGCCAGGCGCAGCGGCGACAGCCAGGGCTGGAGGCCCATCAACACCTGGCCCTCCAGCCACAGCGCGACGAAGGCCACGAGGGCCGCGCCCAGCAGCCAGGCCAGCGCGCCGCCCACGAAGGCCAGCGGCGCGGGCAACCGGGTCAGCTGGAACCAACCCAGGTAGCGCCCCATGCCGACGACCGGGTGCATCCAGCTGGGCGGCTCGCCCAGCCGGTCCACCAGCAGCGCCACCGCCACGGCAAGCGGCAGCAGCAGCGGCATCAGCGAGGCCGACTGCATCAGCCCAGCGGCGGCAGGCGTGCCAGCAGGCCGCTCTTGAGCCGTTCGGGGCGGCGGGCCCAGGCGAGCAGACCGTCGCCGGGTTCGGCATGCTGGGCGGCCACGTCCAGCAGCGCATCGACGCTGGTGGCATCGGGCGCGAGCTGCCCGAACAGGTAGCTGTGCTTGCCCACGCCTTGCAACGCGGCGGTGCAGCTCTGCCTGCAGGCCGCCATGCAGGCCTGGCCACGCACAAGCACCGGCTGGTCGCGTGCCAGGGCCTCGTTCTCGATGGCCTCCAGCAGCGCCTGCCCCTGGCCGTCGGCGCAGGTGGTGCAGACGACGAGCGCGCTCAATCCTCGATGCCCCGCTGCGCCGGCAC
Source organism: uncultured Comamonadaceae bacterium (assembly GCA_965650725.1). GTDB lineage: Bacteria > Pseudomonadota > Gammaproteobacteria > Burkholderiales > Burkholderiaceae_C > Pelomonas. The sequence goes on from CBFGPX010000114.1 coordinate 3,543, forward strand.
GCCGGCCCGGTAGTGATGCTTCACCAGCGTCATCTCCGTCACCGTGTCCGCCGCGGCGATCAGCTCGGCCGGCGCGCCGCGGCCCGTCAGCACCACGTGCACGTGGGCGGGGCGCTCGCGCAGGCAGGTCAGCACCTTGTCCAGCTCCAGCCAGCCGTAGCGCAGCGGGTACATGATCTCGTCCAGCACGACGAGGAAATGGTCGCCGCTGCGTATCGTGGCCTCGGCGCGTGCCCAGCCCTCGCGGGCCAGGTCGGCGGAGTGCTCCAGGTCCTTGCTCTTCCACGAGAAACCGTCGCCCAGGCCGATGATGGGCACACCCAGTTGCTCGAAGACGCGGTGCTCGCCGAAGCGGGCGCTCGGCACCTTCATGAACTGGTAGATCAGCACCGGCTTGCCGCGGCCGTGGGCGCGCAGCGCCAGGCCGAAGGCGGCCGTGCTCTTGCCCTTGCCGTCGCCGGTGTGCACCAGCACCAGGCCGCGGCGCGCGAGCGGCTGTTCCAGCCGCTGATGGTCCAGAGGGGGCGTTTCGATTTCCATCTGTGTTCAGCCGGCAAAGAAGGCGGCAATGGCCTCCGGGTTGGACGGGAAGTAGTGGTGCACATAGCTCGCGCGCAGCGAGCCCTGCTGGTACAGCGCCTCGGCGGTCTTGCCGCCGTTGGGGTTGCTGGCCGTCGCGATGGGCACCAGCGGGGTCTCCAGCGTCGAGTAGTGGTAGCTGTGGCCGCGCAGCGGGCCCTCGGGCCAGTTGATGGCCTGCAGCCCCAGGGCCGCCAGGCGCTGCTGCAGGTGGGCGCGGCCGGGCAGCAGGCCGGCCATGCGGTGGGTCTCGCCGGCCGCGTCGGTCAGCGTCTCCAGCAGCGTCAGCATGCCGCCGCATTCGGCCAGCAGCGGCTTGGCGCGCGCGACATGGGCGGCCAGCGCGGCGGGTAGCGTGGGGTGCGCGGCCAGCCGGTCGGTGTACAGCTCGGGGTAGCCGCCGGGCAGCCACACGGCGTTGCAGTCGGGCAGCGGCTCGTGCTGCAGCGGCGAGAAGAAGGACAGCTCGGCGCCCAGTGCGTGCAGCGTGTCGAGATTGGCCGGGTAGATGAAGCCGAAGGCCGCGTCGCGCGCGATGGCGATGCGGCGGCCCTGCAGCAGCGGCCGCGGCGGCGGCTCGATCGTGGCGGCCTCGAAGGGCACGGGCTCGACGGTGAAGCCCGGCCGCAGCGTGGCCTCCCAGGCATCGGCCCAGGCGTCGAGTTGCGCGTCCAGCCCCGGCTGCTCCAGCGCCTGCACCAGGCCCAGGTGGCGCTCCGGCATGGTGAGCCGGGGTTCGCGCGGCAGCGCGGCGATCAGCGGCAGGTCGGCGGGCAGGCCTTCGCCCACCATGCGGCCATGCGCCGCGCTGCCCAGCCGGTTGGCGACGACGCCGCGGTGCCGCAGCCCGGGCCGGAAGTTCGCCAGCCCCGTGGCCAGCGCCGCGAAGGTCTGGGCCATGGCCGCCGCATCGATGACGCAGACCACCGGCAGGCCGAAGGCCTCGGCCAGGTCGGCGCTGCTGGGCTTGCCGTCGAACAGGCCCATGACGCCTTCGACGAGCAGCAGGTCGGCCTCGGCCGCCGCCCGCGACAGCAGCGCCTGGCAGTGCGCGAAGCCACCCATGAACAGGTCCAGCTGGTAGACGGGTGCGCCGCTGGCGCGCTCCAGGATGCTGGGGTCCAGGAAGTCCGGGCCGGTCTTGAAGACGCGCACGCGCCGGCCGCGCCTTGCGTGGCTGCGGGCGATGGCCGCGGTGACGCTGGTCTTGCCGGAGCCGGAGGAGGGGGCGCTGATGAACAGCGCGGCGCAGGTGGTCGTCATAGGGGCAGGGCGACCCAGCGCCCTTCGATCTGTGCAATGTGCAGGCGGGGGCCGAACACGCGCTTCAGCGCGTCGTGCGTGCCCGCGTCCGCGGGGGAGCCGGTGTGGACGATGCGGCCGTCGGCCATCAGCACCAGGTGGTCGGCCTGCAGCGCGAGGTGCAGCTCGTGCAGCACGCTGACGATGGTGTGGCCACCGGCCACGCGCTCGCGCACCAGCGCCATCCAGTCGGCCTGGTGCGGCGGGTCCAGGTGGGCCAGCGGCTCGTCCATCAGCGTCAGGGGCGCCTGCTGGGCCAGTGCGCGGGCCAGCAGCACGCGCTGGCGCTCGCCGCCGGACAGGCTGCCCAGCCTGCGCTCGCGCCAGTCCCAGCTTTGCGTTGCCTGCATGGCCGCCTGCACGGCGGCATGGTCGGTGGCGGTCGGTGGCGCGAGCCAGGGGCGATGCGGCAGGCGGCCCAGCATGACGACGTCCTGCGCGACCAGGTCGTCGGCGCCGGTCTCCTGCTGGCCCATCCAGGCCAGCTGGCGGCCGCGTTCGCGAACGGACCAGTCCTGCAGCGGACGGTCTGCCAACTGCACGGCAGCTTCGCAGCGTTGCAGGCCGGCCACGGCGCGCAGCAGCGTGGACTTGCCCGCACCGTTGGGACCGACGATGGCGGTCCAGCGGCGCGCGGGGATGGCCAGGTCGATGTTGCGGATCAGGTCACGGCCGTCGATGCGGACGCGGTCGATGCGGGCGGTCAGCGCGTTCATCGGCGGGGGGCTCCGCGGCGATGCATCAGCACCAGCAGGTAGACGCCGCCCAGCAGTGCCGTCACCAGCCCCACCGGCAGCTCCTGCGGCCGGATCAGCGCGCGGGCCAGCACGTCGGCGGCCAGCAGCAGCGCGCCGCCGGCCGCGGCGGACAGCAGGATGAGCCGGCCGTGCAGCACCGGGCAGACGGTGCGCACCAGGTGCGGCGCCACCAGGCCCACGAAGGCGACGATGCCGGTCTGCGCGACGGCAGCACCGGTGGCCAGCGCGAACGCGAAGATCAGCAGCAGCCGCACCAGCGGCAGCCGCACGCCCAGCGATGCGGCGGTGGATTCGCCCAGCGTCAGCGCGTCCAGAGCCGGGCTGGCGACCAGGCCCACCAGCAGCGCCGCCGCACCGCAGGCGGCCATCACGGTGACGCTGCGCCAGCCCAGCAGGCCGGTGTTGCCGAGCAGGAAGGCCTGCATCGCGCGCAGGATGTCGGGCGCCCACAGCGTGGCCAGGCCGGTCAGCGCGTTCAGCACCACGCCCACGACCACGCCGGCCAGCAGCAGCCGCAGCGTCTGCTCCACGCCGCGCGCGAGGATCAGCGTGAGGCCCACGCCCACCAGCGTGCCGATGAAGGCGATGCCGGTCAGGCCGAGGTGGGCCAGCAGCGACGAGGTCTGCGGCGACACACCGGTCAGCGCCAGCGCGATGGCGACGGCCAGGCCCGCGCCTGACGCGCTGCCCAGCAGATAGGGGTCGGCCAGCGGGTTGCGGAACAGGCCCTGCGAGATGGCGCCGGCCATGCCCAGCAGCGCGCCGGCCCACCAGGCGCCCAGCGAGCGCGGCAGGCGGATCTCCCACAGGATGACGGCCATGTCGTCGTTGCCCAGGTCGGCCCAGCCGGTGCTGCCGATCAGCACGCCGCCCAGCACGCCGGCGGCGCCGGCGGCCAGCAGCAGCGCGAGCAGGACGCCTGGCCTCAGGTTCACGCGCCGGCCTTCTCGCGCAGGCACTTGGCCATGATCTGCGCCGCCTCGGCCATGCGCGGCCCCGGGCGGGCCAGGATGTCGCCTTCCTCGGGCTTGAAGACGCAGATGCGGCCGCGCTTGACCGCGTCGATCTGGTTCCAGCCCGGCCGCTCCGCCAGCCCCTGCTCGCCGCGCGAGCCGATCATGATGAGCGCAGGGTTGGCCTTCACGACGAACTCGGGGTTGATCTTGGGAAAGGGGCCCAGCTCGGCCGGGATGATGTTGCCGGCGCCCAGCCGCGTCAGCGTCTCGCCCATGAAGGATACGGTGCCGGCGGCCCAGATGCCGCTGGCGACCTCGTAGTACACGCGCACGCCGCGCGCCGTGGCCGGCACGCTGCTGGCCGCCGCGGCCACGCCGGCCTCGATGTGGCGCCAGACGCGCTGCGCGTCGGGTACGGCCAGGATCTGACCGATGGTGTTCAGCACGCGCTGCACGTCCTTGTAGGAACGGGGCTCCAGTGCGATGACCTTCAGGCCCAGCGCGCGCAGCCGCTCGGCCACGCGCGAGGACACGGCCACCAGCACCACGTCGGGCTTCAGCGCCGCGATCAGCTCGACGTTGGTGTCGTCCAGGCCGCCCAGCTTGGGCAGCGCGTTCACTGGTGCGGGAAAGTTGGAGTAGCGGTCCACGCCCACCAGTCGGCCGCAGGCGCCCAGCTCGCAGACGGTCTCGGTCAGCGAAGGCAGCAGGCTGACGATGCGCTGCGGCGGTGCGTTGAGCGTGGTGACGTGGCCCAGGTCGTCCTTGATCTCGGCGGCGGCCGCCGGCAGCGCGGCGGCGAGCAGCAAGGTGAAGAGTGTTCTAAGCATCGTGTGAATCCTCGACGGGGCGCGTCCAGGCCTGGCCCGCGACCATCAGTGTCAGCCGGCCGCAGCGCCGGGCGATGTCCTGGTTCAGCCGGCCCAGCTCGTCGACATAGTCGCGCGCCTCGCGGCCCAGCGGCGACACGCCCCAGCCGACCTCGTTGGAGACGAAGACCACCGGCGACTCCAGCCGCGGCAGCAGCGCCAGCACGGCCTCGCGTTCGCGCTGCCAACCGGCGCCGTCGCGCGCGCCGTCCATGGGCATCAGCCAGTTGACCAGCCACAGCGTCAGGCAGTCGACGATGACCAGCGTGCCGGCACCGTCCACATGCTCCAGCGCCGTGGCCAGCCCCAGCGGCGCCTCGACGGTGGCAAAACCCGCCGGCCGCTGGGCCCGGTGGTGGGCGATGCGCGCACGCATCTCGTCGTCGGCGGCCAGCGCGGTGGCGATGACCACCACGCGGCCGCCGCGTTCCTGCCATTGGCGGGCCAGGCTTTCAGCGCGGCGCGATTTGCCGCTGCGCTGGCCACCGACGATGAGTTCGTGCGCGGCCATGCGCGTTACAGCTTCGGCGTCCAGCGCAGCGAGGCCAGCACCGTCATGGGCGCCGACGCGTAGCCGTAGGCCGTCTGGACCTCGCGGCCGAACGCGTTGTCCACGTTCAGCTGCAGCTTCACCTCGCGGCTGACCGCGTACTGCGCGCTGGCGTTGAACAGCGCGTAGCCGCCCAAGCGGCGCGTATTGGTCGCGTTGTCGAAGCGCGCGCCCGAGGCCGTCACGCCGGCGCCCAGCGTCCATTTGCCCAGCGCGGTGTCGGCGTTCACCGTGGCCAGGCGCTTGGCGCGGCGGGCCAGCAGCAGACCGGTGGCGGTGTCGGTGGGCTTCTGCAGGTCCAGCGTGGCGCGCAGGTTCACGTTGGCGACCTTGGTGGCGCCGGCCAGGCTCAGGCCTTGCAGGCGTGCCTTGGCGACGTTCTGGTAGCAGCCGAAGGCGCTGTTGCAGGTGCCGGCGGCGCCGAACACGATGAGCTTGCTGATGCGGTTGCGGTAGGCCATGGCCGTCAGCTCGTGGTCGCCGCGGGCCCATTTCAAGCCCACCTCGACGTTGCGGCCGCGCTCGGCGTCCAGCGGCTTCACGCCGGGCAGGTTCAGCGCCGGGCCGTAGACCGAGCCCTGCTGGTAGATGGTGGGCGCGCGGAAGGCGTTGCCCACCGAGCCCACGACGCGCAGGCCCTGCACGACCTCGTAGCCAGCCAGCAGCGTGCCGGTGCCCACGTCGCCGAACTGGCTGTCGCGGTCGTGGCGTGCGTGCGCCTGCAGGTCGAAGGCGCCGGCCGACAGCAGGTAGGCCAGGCCGAAGCCGTCGCGGTCGCGCTTGCCGACGCCGGCCGTCACGAGGCCGCTGTTCTCCAGCTTGTCCTCCATGCGCTCGACCGTGAAGTTCAGCTGCTGGTCGGCCGACAGCTTGTAGAAGCCGGTCAGCGCGAGGTTGCGCACGCGCGTGTCGGTCAGGTAGGGCGAGGGCGTGGTCTCGTAGATGTCGCGCGACTCGCCGAAGCTCAGCTGCGTCTGCAGGTCGGGCGTCCACTGCGCGGTCCAGGAGATGCGGGCGGCGTCGGCGTCCTGCTTGGTGATGTCGTCCACCAGCGGGCGCGACTTGGACGCGTCGTACTGGCCGCGCGTGTGGGTGCGCATGACCAGCGCCTCGGCGCGGTGGCCCGTGCCCAGCTGGGCGCCCACGCGCAGCATGGCCTGGCGCTTGTGGTGGCCGTCGCGGTCCGGGACGTAGCTGAACGAGCCGGGGTAGTCCACGGTGGCATTGAAGCCGTCCGTGCCTTCGAAGGCGGCGGTCAGCGCGTAGTCGAAGATGCCGGCGCTGCCGAACAGGCCGCCGTCGGCCTTGTAGGTGCCGAGGTTGCCGGCGGACACGCCCAGGTCGGCATTCGCGCCGCCGGCGCCCTTGCGCGTGAAGATCTGCACCACGCCGGCCACCGCGTCGGAGCCGTAGATGGCGCTGGCCGGGCCCTTCAGCACCTCCACGCGCTCGATCTGCGACAGCGGCAGGCCTTGCCAGCTGGCGCCGCCCGTGGCCTGCGAGTCGACCTTGACGCCGTCGATCAGCACCAGCGTGTGGCGGCTGTCGGCGCCGCGCAGGAAGATGGACGTCGTCGCGGCGGCGCCACCGTTGCGGACCATCTCGGCGCAGCCGTTGTTGCGCAGCAGGTCGGCCAGGCTGGCGGCGGCCTGGCGCTCGATGTCGGCGCGGGTGATGACGGTCAGGTCGGCCAGCACCTCGGACAGCTTCTGCGGCGTGCGGGTGGCCGTGGTGACGACGGTGTCGAGCTTGTTCTGGGCCTGTGCGGATGCAGCGGACGCGGCCAGGGCGAGGGCCGACAGTGCAAACAGCGGCCGACGGGCCGCGAGGAGGGAAGAGGACATGAGAGGAACGCAAACGATCACTCAGCCGCCCTGACCCCCGCAGCGCAGCTGAAAAACGGCTGTACGTGACAGCCCCGTCGTTGGCCGGTATCCGGGCTGATGGACATCCGTTCGACGCCTTCCCGGTGCTGGGCACCAGTGGCTCGTCGGTCGAACAGCGAGGCGCGAGGGCCTCGTCCACTACCGTTGCGGGGACAGCTCAGGTTAGATCTGCGGCGTGGCCGCTCGTCCTCCTGATTCCCGTTGAACTGCATCCGGCTTGGAACCGGGCGCGAGCACCAACGGCGGGCATTCTATCGGGCGCTGCTGGCGGCCGCGCCGGGCTTGCGCGGCTTGGCGGCCTGGGGTGGCTTCAGCACCACGACCTGCGGGCTGCTGGCCGCTGCGGCGGGCGGTGGCAGCGTCTGCAGGCCCACGTGCTGGCTGCGCATGCGTCGCGCCTCGGCCTCGCTGGCCCGGCGCGCCGAGGCCAGGGCCGCGGCGTGCTTGGCGTCGGCCAGGTGGCGCTCGCGGGCCGCCTTGCTGTCGGCGGCGCTGGGTTCGTCGTAGCTGACGTTGGCGGCGGCGCCGGTGCCGGAGGGGCAGGGCGAGTCGCGCAGGTCGCGGCCATCCGGGCCGCAGCGGTAGACCTGGGCGCGCCGCTGCTGGGTTTGTGCATCGGCGGGCAGCACGACGCACAGGGCCAGGAGCAGCGGCAACAGCTTCATGGTTGCGGAGTGTCCACCGGCGGCGCCGGTTTGGGGGGCTTGGGGCGTGGCGGCTTGGCGTGAATCTTGGCCAGCGCCTTGTCCATCTCGCCGCGCAGCATCAGCTCGACGGCGGCGTAGCTCTTCTCGATGCAGTCCTCCACGGCCTGCCGTTCGGTCAGCGGCGGCTTGCGCAGCACGTAGCCGGCCACCTCGGCTTTGTGGCCGGGGTGGCCTATGCCCAGCCGCAGCCGCCAGAAGTCGCCACTGCCCAGCTGGGCGCGCATGTCCCTCAGGCCGTTGTGGCCGCCGTCGCCGCCGCCCTTCTTGAACTTCATCTCGCCGGGCGCCAGGTCCAGCTCGTCGTGGATGGCCAGGATCTCCTCGGGCGCGATCTTGAAGAAGCGCGCCAGCGCCGCGACCGACTTGCCGGACAGGTTCATGTAGGTCATGGGCTGCAGCAGCCAGATCGGGCCGCTGGCGCCGGGGGCGTTGTTCACGCGGGCCACGAGGCCGTGATAGGCCTTGTCGGGCGAGAGGCTGGCCTTGAGGCCGCGGGCCAAGCCGTCAATCCACCAGAAGCCGGCGTTGTGGCGGGTGTCTTCGTACTCGGCGCCGGGATTGCCGAGGCCAACCATCAACTTGATCATGGGCGCGGATTATCGAGGGCCGCAAAAAGCAAAAGGGCCCCGGAGGGCCCTTTCGGTAGGCGGACGCCAGGCAGGAATTACTTCTTGCCCTTCTTGCCCTTCTTGTCGTCGGCGGCCGGAGCGGCGGCGACAACGATCTCTTCGACCTTGGGCTCGACCGGCGTCGCGATGACGGGGTTGGGCTTGCCGTGCGTGACGACCTTGATGCCGGCCGGCAGCTTCACGTCGTTGACGTGCAGCGAGTGGCCCTTGGTCAGGCCGGACAGGTCGATCTCGATGAACTCAGGCAGCTGCTGCGCCAGGCAGGTGATTTCCAGCTCGGTGACGACGTGGTTGACCGTGCACTTGTCGGTCTTGACGGCCACGGAGTTCTCTTCGCCGATGAAGTGCAGGGGCACCTTCTTCGTGATCTTGGTCGTGCCGTCCACGCGCTGGAAGTCGATGTGCTGGACTTGCGGCTTGTAGGGGTGCATCTGGAAGTCGCGCAGCAGCACTTGCGTGACCGAGCCGTTCAGCTCCATGTCCAGCAGGGAGCTGTGGAAGGCTTCCTTCTTGAGGGCGTGGTACAGCGCGTTGTGATCGAGCTCGATCAGTGCGGGTTCACCGGCGCCATAAACAATGCCGGGCACCTTGCCGGCCACTCGCAGGCGGCGGCTCGCTCCGGTCCCCTGCAGCTTGCGCTCAAAAGCGACGAACTTCATGGTTTTCTCCAAAAAGAGAACGGCACCCGCGACCAGGCGCCGTTGAAAAAGCCGTCTTGCGACGGCCACGTGTTCCGATCAGAAGCTGTTGTTCTGCTCGGAGAGATTGGGAGGGCCCCGCGTGGCGGGAGGGACCCTACTCGGACTGATCAGAAGTTGTTGTTCTGCTCCGAGAAGAGGGAAGTGACAGACTCGCCGTCAGAGATGCGGCGGATGGTCTCGGCAAACAGGAAGGCCACCGACAGCTGGCGGATGTTCTTGCAGGCCTTGGCCGCGTCGGTCAGCGGGATGGTGTTGGTGATGACGACCTCGTCCAGCTGCGAGCCGGCGATGCGCTCGATGGCCGGGCCCGACAGGATGGGGTGGGTGCAGTAGGCGTAGACGCTCTTGGCGCCGCGCGCCTTCAGCACCTCGGCCGCCTTCACCAGCGTGCCGGCGGTGTCGATCATGTCGTCCATGA
>CBFGPX010000115.1:0-12881 GCA_965650725.1 uncultured Comamonadaceae bacterium
GCATCCAGGCCAGCGGCGAGATGGGCTTGAGCACCTGGATGAACGGGTCCAGCGCCTTGTAGATCAGCGGGCTCATGCCGATGACGAAGCCCAGCGGAATGGCCACCAGCGCCGCCAGCAGATAGCCCAGGCCCACGCGGCCCAGCGAGTAGGCGAGCTGCAGGCCTATGCCCTTGTCGTTGGGGCCGCGGTCGAAGAACGGGTCGGACAGGTGCTGGGCCACCACGCTGCCCATCTGCCCGAGCGTCGGGAAGCCGCTCTTGGCGGGCGCCGGTGCCGCCGCATCGACGGGCTTGCCCATCAGCTTGGCGTACTCGATCTGCTCGGGCGTCATCGCCGCCGCCGGCCTGGCTGCCGGCACCGTGCCGAGCGTGGCCAGATGCCACAGGCCCAGCAAGCAACCCAGCAGCAGCAGCGACAGCAGGCCCGCGCGGAAGTTCAGGGACTTCTGCATGGTCAGCGCTTGATGGCGAAGCTGTTGACGTAGGCGTCAGGCTTGGCGGGATCGAACTCCTTGCCCATGACCTTGAACTTCGGATAGCCGCCCGCTTTGTCCTCCGGCACCGGGATGTCCAGCGCCTTCATCTGCTTCTTCGCGTCGGTCAGCAGGAACACCTTCTCGGCGATCTGCTTGTAGTTCACGTCGCCCTTGAGGTAACCCCAGCGCTTCATCTGGCTCAGCATCCACACGGCCATGCTCTGCCAAGGCATCGGGTTGAAGTCGGCGCGGTCGGGCACGACCTTGACGTTGCCCAGGCCGTCGGCGAACTTGCCCGTCAGCACTTGCGCGATGACCGTCTCCGGCTGGTTCAGATAGGCCTGCGGCGCGATGACCTTGGCGATCAGTTCGCGGTTCTTGGCCTCGCGCGCCATTGCGGCCGCCGTCAGCACCGCGCGGTACAGCGCGATGAAGGTGTTGGGATTCTTCTGGATGAACTCCGTGCTGGTGCCGAAGGCGCAGCAGGGGTGGCCGTCCCACAGCTCCTTGGTGAGGATGTGGATGAAGCCCACCTCCTCGAACACCGCGCGCTGGTTGAACGGATCGGGGCCCAGGAAGCCGTCGATGTTGCCGGAGCGCAGGTTGGCCACCATCTCGGGCGGCGGCAGCACGCGGATCTGGATGTCGCGGTCCGGGTCCAGCCCCGCTTCGGCCACGTAGTAGCGCAGCAGGAAGTTGTGCATCGAGTACTCGAACGGCACGGCGAACTTGAAGCCCTTCCAGCTCTTCGGGTCGCGCTTGTCCTTGTGCTTCACGCTCAGCGTGATCGCCTGGCCGTTGGTGTTCTGGATGGTGGCAACGTTCATCGGCGTGGCCACCGATCCCAGGCCCTGGCTGATGGCCAGCGGCATGGGCGACAGGAAGTGCGTGGCGTCGTACTCCTTGTTGATCATCTTGTCGCGGATCAACGCCCAGCCCGCCGTCTTCACGACCTCCACGTTCAGCCCCTGCTTGCTGTAGAAGCCCAACGGGTGCGCCATGATCAGCGGCGTGGCGCAGGTGATGGGGATGAAGCCGATCTTCAGGTCCTTCTTCTCCAGCGGTCCGGTCGTTCCCTGCGCCATCGCCTGCAGCGAGGCGACGGGCAGCACGCTGGAGATGGCGGCCATCGCGGTGTTGCGGCCCACGGCCTTCAGGAAGCGGCGGCGCAGCGCGTCCTGCGGGAACAGCGCCTTCACGAGCGACGCTTCGATGAAGCTGGCTGATTCAGCCTCGAACTCCGCCGTCTCGCTGCGGGCGCGCAGCTCGGCGGCGACGTGGTCGGCGGGGCTCGCATGCTGGCCACAGGCACAGCGCATCAGCAGGGGCCGGTCGGCGTCGTAGGGATCGTGGGTCATCGCGTCGCTCCATCACAGGATGGGAGCGACTCTAGGAACCGGCACGCCGTCGCGGAATCGTGCGGGGCGGCGAGTTTTTGTAGGGGTGGAACTACGAGGGATTTCCTGGGACGCGACAGCATCGCCGTGGGGCAAGCAGCGCTGGCATCATCAAGTTCAGTGGGCGCTGGCGGCGGCGTCACAGGTCACACCGTAAGCTCCCCTGTCATGTAGGCAGTCGATTACTGGAATCTGCGGCGGTGGTTAGCCTGGGCAGCCCGGTAGGTTGGGGTGAGCAAAGCGAACCCCAACACGAACCAGCTGGTAGCGTCGTTGGGGGTTCAGTACCTTCACCCCAACCTACGAGTTGCGTAGCGCAACACCCACCCCGCCATAATCCGCCCGCCCCGCGGTTCTCTGCCAAGGCAGGGATGAAAAGGGAACGACAGAAGGGCCGCCACTGGGCGGCTCGCGCTGTGGCTGCCCCCGCAACTGTGATCGGCGAGCTTTGCGCTGCATTGCCACTGGCCTGGTGCCGGGAAGGCGTGCGCAAGGCGGCGACCCGAGAGCCAGGAGACCTGCCGGGGGGCGCATGTTTATGTCTTGGGGCGGGGTGTCTCCGAGCAAGAACCGCCACCGCATGGCGCGTGTTGCTCGGGGCCTCACACCGCCCGGAGTGCCGCCGCCATGGTGCCTGGTCTTGCCGAGCCTCTCCGACTCTTTTGCGGAGAAAGCGCTTGAACCACCTCGTCACCCCCGAAGCTCCGGCCGCCATGGTCGTCGTCGACATGGTCTGGCCCGACCAGTCCAACCATCACGGCACGCTGTTCGGCGGCGCGGCGCTGGCCATGCTGGACCGCATGGCCTTCATCGTGGGCAGCAAGGCGCTGCGCGGGTCCGTCGTCACCGCGTCCGTCGGCCAGTTGAACTTTGCCGCGCCGGCACCGGCCGGGCATCTGGTGGAGTGCAGCGCCACGGTGCTGCAGCGCGGGCGGCGCTCCGTCACGGTGGGCACGCGCCTGGTGGCCGAGGACCTGCTGAGCGGCACGCGCACCGATTGCCTCAGCGGCGAGTTCGTCATGGTGCGTCAGGCCGACGAGGGCGAAGGCGCCGCCGTCACGCCTTCGACTGAACCGCCTGCCGCCACGCCTCTGGCGTCCGCCCTGGTCGCCGAGATCGTCTTTCCCGGCCACGCCAACCACCGCGGTCTGCTGCATGGCGGGCCGGCGATGGAGTGGATGGCCAAGGCCGGCTTCGTCGCGGCGACACGGCAGGTGCGCCGCACCATCGTCATGGCCGGCAGCGAGAAGCTGGACTTCCGCGCGCCGGCCCATGTGGGCGATGTCGTCGAGGTGACCGCCACCGTGGTGGGCGTGGGCCGCCGCTCGGTACGGGTGCAGGTGGAGATGTGGGCCGAATCACCCAACACGGGTGAGCGACGCCACTGCACGTCGGGGCAACTGGCGTTCGTGGCGATCGAGTGAGGCCCCTACAATGAGAGTAATTCTCATTTAGACCCAAAGCCGCACGACGCGCGGCCGTCTTGAGGAACACCTGTGTCCGCCGCCGAGCTTGCACTGCAGAACGATGTCCATGCCCTCTACAGCGACCACCATGGCTGGCTGTACGGCTGGCTGCGCCGCAAGCTGGGTTGCCCGCACCGCGCGGCGGACGTGGCGCAGAACACCTTCCTGCGCGTGCTGGCCGCGCGCGACGCGCTGTGCGGCGTGGAGCAGCCACGCGCGTGGCTCACCACCACCGCCACACGGCTGATCGTCGATGAGGAACGGCGGCGGCGCCTCGAACAGGCCTACCTGGCCGAGCTGGCCGCGCTGGCCCAGGGCGACGAGGGCTACCCCTCGCCAGAGCAGACGCTGATGGCGCTGCAGGCGCTGGAGCAGCTGAGCGCGGTGCTCGAAGGCGTCTCGCCCAAGGCACGGACCGCCTTCGTGCGCCACTACCTGGACGGCGAGACGCTGGCCACCACGGCGGCCGAGCTGGGCGTGTCGACCAAGATGGTGCAGAAGTACCTGGCCCAGGTGCTGCTGCGCTGCCGCTGATGCCGCCCGCCCTCGCGCTCGACGACGACCGCATCGCGCAGGCGGCGGCCGACTGGCTGGTGCAGCTGTCGGCCGATGACGCCCGCGAGCGCGACGCGGCGCGGGCCGGCTTCGAGGCCTGGAAGCGCGCCGACCCGCGGCATGCGGCGGCGGCGGCCGGCATGGAGCGCTTCATCGACCAGACCCGTGCGCTGCGCGGCGGCCCGGCCCACGGGTCCGCCGCGCGCGCTGCGCTTCACGCGGCGCTGGACGCACCCGCCAAGGCCGGGCGGCTGCGGCGGCTCGGCGCGCCGCTGGTGCTGGCGTTCGCGCTGCTCGTCCCCGGCGTGCTGGCGCTGCGCGCCTTCCCGCCCGCCGAGATGCTGGCCGACCTGCGCACCGGCACCGGCGAGCGGCGCACGCAGGTGCTGGCCGACGGCACGCGCCTGGCGCTGGGCACGGGCAGCGCGGTCAACGTCGAGATGACACCGGACCTGCGCCGGCTGGAGCTGCTCGGCGGCGAGATCCACGTGGACGTGGCCAAGGACGCCTCGCGCCCCTTCGTCGTGGAGACGGCCCACGGCCGCGTCCGCGCGCTGGGCACCCGCTTCATCGTGCGGCGTGACGCCGACTCGACCCGGGTGCTCATGCTGGAGTCCAGCACGGCGCTCACGGCCGGCCAGCCCGCGACGGCCGAGGTGCGGCTGGCCGCCGGCGGGCAGGCCCGCCTGTCGGCGCAAGGCGTCGAGCGGCTAGACGACATCAACGCCGGCATGGTGGAGGACGCCTTCGTGCACCGCCGCCTGCTGGTGCAGGACCGGCCGCTGCCCGAGGTGCTGGACGAGCTGTCCCGCCACCGCCCCGGCCTCATCCGCTACCAGCGCGAGCAGCTCGACGGCATCCGCGTGTCCGCCGTGCTGCCGCTGGACGACACCGACCGCGCGCTGCAGCTGCTGGTCGACAGCTTCCCGCAGCTGCGCGTGCGCACCGCCACGCGCTGGGTGGTGATGGTGGACTTGCCGCGCTGAGCGGCGGCCGGCAATGCAGGATTTTTCGGCCGACGGGTTCCACTTCCGGGTTCTCGTTCGTCAATGCCTGTGAAGACGACGAAATCGGGCCGCCAAGCGACCTGATGCCAGCCGCCCGATGCGGCTGGATGGTGGGCGCCGCAGCACCCACCTCGGCAACCCCAGCCAGTTCCGGTTCTCGTCTGACAGACCGTCGCGTGCCCGCGCGCCGGTCCCCTCAGCCGTTCATTGACTGGAAACCCTTCATGACCCTCACCTCCCGGCCCCCACGGCGTGCGCTCGCAGCGCCGCTGCGCCCCACGGCCCTTGCCGTCCACCTGGCCTATGCCGCGCTGGCCGCCGGCTGGATGTTCACGCCCGCCGCGCACGCGCAGGCCGCCAGCGGCGCGGCCGTCGTCCAGGCTGACGTGCCCGCCGGCCCGCTGGCCGCCGCGCTGAACCGCTTTGCGCTGCAGGCCGGCGTGACGATCGCCGTGGACGCCGACCGGCTGAAGGGGCTGAGCACGCCGGGGCTGAAAGGCGCGGTGACGGCGGACGAAGGCTTCCGGCGCCTGCTGGAAGGCAGCGGCTACCAGGCGGGGCGCACGGCAGCGGGCTATGTGCTCGTGGCGGCGCCCGCCGCGGCTTCGGAGGCCGGCGGCGCCGCAGCGCTGCCGGTGGTGCGGACCAAGGCTGCAGTCGACGCCGACATCACGCGCAACCTCGGCACCGCGGTCCGGGCCGGCGCGCTGGGCGACGTGGCGCAGAAGGACACGCCGTTCTCCAGCGCCGTGGTGACGAACGGCCAGATCCAGGAACTGGCCCCGCAGAAGCTGGGCGACCTGTTCGTGCAGGACGCCTCGGTCTCCGACAACAGCGGCGCCTACACCGCCTGGAGCACCTACCTGACGGTGCGCGGCATGGACCTGGACTGGCAGAACTCCTACCGCATCGACGGCAAGCCCTACCTGGGCTACACCGTCACCCTGCCCTACGAGCACATGGAGCAGGTGGAGCTGCTGAAGGGCGCCACCGGCTTCATGTACGGCTTCGGCGCACCGGGCGGCATGCTGAACTACGTGACCAAGAAGCCCACCGCCACGCCGACGCGCAGCATCGGCCTGGGCTACGCGGGCAGCAGCATCGTGCGCGCCAACGCCGACCTCGGCGGGCGGCTTGAAGGCGGCCTGGGCTACCGGCTCGATGCCACGCACGAGCAGGGCAGCACCACCAACGACGGCTCGCTGAAGCGCAGCTCCGTGCTGCTGGCGCTGGATGCCCAGCTGACGGACCGCCTGAGCTGGGACTTCCAGACCATCTACCAGGACCGCCTGACCGAGGAAACCGAGCCGGGCATGCAGACGCGGGCCCTGGTGGACCGTCTGCCCGACCCCATCCGCAACGACCGCAAGCTGGTGGGGCCCGGCAACTTCGTGGACAACCAGTTCGGCTTCCTCGCCACGCGACTGAAGTACCGCCTCGGCGACGACTGGCAGGCGCAGACCAGCTTCAGCCAGAGCTACTCGAAGACGCGCCGCAACGAATCCATCCTCTACCTGCAGAACGCCGCCGGCGACTACGCCGACGCCCGCGCCGACTACGGCGAGCGCTACCAGTACAGCTACTGGGACGCCATGCTGCAGGGCAGCGTGCAGGCCGCGGGCGTGACGCACCACATCGTCGCCGGGGTGTCGTGGCAGCAGCAGCGCAACGACGACTCGCGCAACGCCGTGTGGATCCCCAGCGTCGGCACCGGCAGGCTCGGCGTCCAGAACACCAACCGCTACGACAGCATCGGCAGCTTCGACAGCCTGGGCCTGTACCGGCTGACGGAGCTGACACACAAGGCCGTGTTCGCCAGCGACCGCATCGAGCTGAACGACCGCTGGTCGGTGCTGGCCGGGCTGCGCTGGATCCAGTACGAGAAGCTGAACTGGGACGGCACGGGCGCCGCCACCACGCCGTACCGCGAGAACGGCGTCGTGACGCCCACGGTGGCCGCCATGTACAAGCTCGCCAGCGACACCACGGCCTATGCCAGCTACGTGGAGTCGCTGCAGCAGGGCGCCAACGTGCCCCGGCTGCCCATCTACACCAACGCCGGCGCGATGCTGAACCCGCTGAAGAGCCGGCAGTGGGAGCTGGGCGTCAAGAAGGACGGCGCCGACTGGTCCTTCACCGCCGCGCTGTTCCGGGTCACCAAGGCCACGGAGTACGACCGCAGCTGCGGCGCCGACTGCCTGACCAAGGTCCAGGAGGGCGAGTCCGTCTTCCAGGGGCTGGAGCTGGGCGCCACCGCGCGGCTGGACAGCGCCTGGAGCCTGGGCGGCAACCTGATGCTGCTCGATGCCGAGTACGCGTCGGGCGAGACCGCCCTGGTGGGCAAGCGCGTGGCGGGCTCGCCGCGCCTCGTGACGACGGCGCAGCTGGCCTGGCGCGTGCCGGCCGTGCAGGGGCTGCAGCTGCGCCTGGGCGCCAAGTACACCGGCAGGACCCCGCTGCGCGTGGACAACAGCATCGATGTCGATGGCCACGTGCTGGCCAGCCTGGGGGCGTCCTACGACACCGTGGTGGCTGGCCGGGTCATGACGTGGCAGGCGCAAGTCCACAACCTGCTCGGCAAGAAGTACTGGGTCTACCAGTACAGCAACTACATCAAGGCCGGCGACCCGCGCTCGCTGAACCTGAGCGCGACGCTGCACTTCTGAGCATGGCCCGCACCCTGCGCCCTCCTTCGCGGCTGTCCATCGCGCTGCGCATCGCCGCGGCGCTGCCGGGCGCCTACGCCTTCACCTGGGGGGCCGTCGCCCTGGGCACGGCGGCGCTGGTCGGTGCCGGCATGGACTTCCACGAGGCCGAGCACGCGGCGCTGCTGCCGGCCTTCATCGTCTTCCTGGTCGCCTTCCTGTGGTCCTTCGCGGGCCGCAGCCTGCCGCTCATCTGGGCGGTGCTGGCCGGCGGCGGCGCGGCGATGACGCTGGGCGCCTGGCTGCTGCAACGCAGCCTGCTTTGAAAGGTCCGACGATGCTGCAGAGCTTTCGCCACTCCATGGCCTGGGTGCACACCTGGTTCGGCCTGGTGCTGGGCTACGTGCTGATGGCGTGCTTCTTCTTCGGCGCGCTGTCGGTGTTCGACCGCGAGATCGACCGCTGGGCACTGCCCGACACGCGCTTCCCGGCGCAGCCGGCGCCGTCGTTCGACACGCTGCTCAAGCCACTGTTCGAACGCCTGGGGCCGCACCCCGACGACTACAAGGCCACGCAGGAGCGCGTGATCGGCCCGCTGCCGCCCGCGGACACGCTGCCCATGCAGGCGCTGTACTACTACCGCACGCACCGCGATCCGGTGCTGCGCATCGGCGGCGAGTTCGCCCTGCCCAACAAGCTGAAAGACGCATCGGACGAGCACCCCCACGCGCACGGCTGGGCCACCATCGACCCGCGCAGCGGCGCGGTGCTTCCCGAATCGCAGTTCAAGATCGGCAGCGACTTCTTCTACCCCATGCACTACAGCCTGAACCTGCAGTGGAAGAACCTGGGCACCTGGGTCGTCGGGCTGGCGGCGCTGGCGATGCTGGCCGCGCTGGTCAGCGGCGTGGTCATGCACCGCCGGATCTTCCGCGAGTTCTTCACCTTCCGGCCGTGGAAGACCACCCAGCGCAGCAGCCTCGACCTGCACAACCTGACCGGCGTGGCCGGGCTGCCCTTCCACTTCTTCTTCGCGCTGACCGGGCTGATCGTCTTCGCGGGCATCTACTTCCCCGTCGGCCACAGCCTGCTCAAGCCGCTGCACGACCAGCACGAGGTGCTGGAGGCGGCGCGCACCGGCCTGGCCCACCAGCCCGCGGGCGTGAAGGCGCCGCTGGCCTCGGTGGACGCGATGGTGGCGGAGGCCCGGCGCCGCTGGGCCGCGCGCGACATGCCGGGCGACGTGGGCTTCCTCTATCTCAACCACCTGGGCGACCGCAACGGCTACGTCAGCATCTTCCGCGCCGGCAACGACCAGGTGGCACTGGTGGGCCAGGGCGTGCACTTCGAGGCGCACAGCGGCCGCGTGATCCGCGAGGACCCGCCGCCCTCGGCCGTCATGCGCGTCAACGAGTTCCTGACCGGCCTGCACCTGCAGCACTTCCGGCACTGGCTGCTGCGCTGGCTGTACGTGGTAGGCGGCCTGCTGGGCTGCGTGTGCATCGCCACCGGCTTCATCTTCTTCGTCGAGAAGCGCAAGGCGCAGCACGCCAGGGCAGGCAGTGCGGGCAGCCGCATCGCCGATGCGCTGGCCGTGTCCGCGGTCACCGGCATGGTGGTCGCGACGCTGGCGATGCTGGCGGCCAACCGCCTGCTGCCGGCCGACCTCGTGGGCAAGGGCGACTGGGAGCAGCGCGTGTTCTGGGGCGCCTGGGTGCTCTGCTTCATCCATGCCGCGTGGCGCAGCGGCCCGGTAGCGCTCGGTCGCATCAACCCGGCGTGGCGGGAGCAATGCCGGGCGCTGGCGGCCCTGGCCGTGGCCGCCGTGCTGCTGAACTGGCTGACGACGGGCGACCATCTGCTGCGAACGCTGTTCACCACCACCTACTGGCCCGTGGCGGGCATGGACCTGAGCCTGCTGGCCGCCGCCGCGCTGGCCCTCAAGGCGGCACGCGTGCTGGCCCGGCGCGAGCGCCGCGTGCCGCCGCCGCGCGCCACTGCCGCGGAGGTCAGCCATGCCTGAGGCGGGTTGGGTGCTGCACTGCGGCGCCGCGGTGGCCAGCTTCGCCGGCTTCGCCTGGCTGGCACTGGCGATGGACGTGCACTGGCAGCAGGCGCGGGGTTCCGAAGCGCCCTCCTCGCGCACGCGCCGGTTGCTGCGGCTGGCGGGATGCGCCGGCCTGGCCGCCAGCGCCGCGCTGTGCCTGCTGACCGACCGCCCCTCCATGGCCGCGCTGGTGTGGCTGACGCTGCTGATCGCCACGGCGCCGCTGGTGGCCCTGGTCCTCGCCTGGCGCCCGCGCTGGCTGCGCGCGCTCTGGCCCTAGCCGGCGCCGCCCACCTGCTCCATGCGCACCGCGAACAGCGCCAGCTCCACGTCGTTGCGCACGCCGATCTTCTCCAGCACGCGCGTGCGGTAGGTGGACACGGTGTTGGGCGACAACACCAGCTGCTCGGCGATCTCGCCCACGCTGCGGCCGGCGGCCAGCAGCTGGAAGACCTGGTGCTCGCGGTGCGACAGCCGCTCCTGCAGCGGCTGCTCGTCGTCGGCCTTGCGGCCCCCCGCGCCCACGGCGCCCGCCAGCTGCTCGGCCACGCTGGGCGTGATGAACAGCCTGCCGCGGGCCACGCTGCGCACGGCGTCGATCATCTGCTCGCTGTCCGCGCTCTTGTTCAGGTAGCCGGCGGCGCCCAGCTTGAGGCTGCGCACGGCGTATTGCCGGTCCGGGTAGGTGGACAGCATCAGCACCGGCAGCTTGGGGAACTCCGACTTCAGCGCCTTCAGGATGTCCAACCCGTCGCGCTGCGGCATGGCGATGTCCAGCAGCACCACGTCGATCCCACCCGCCCTCACCTGCTGGATGGCCTCGGGGCCGTTGGCCGCCTCGCCGACGACGCGCAGGTCCTCGGCCTCGGCCAGCACCTGCTTGATGCCCTGGCGAACGATCAGGTGGTCGTCGCAGATCAGCACCCGGATCATTCCGCCTCCAGCGGCATCACCAGCCGCACCGTGGTTCCGCGCCCGGCCGCGCTTTCGATGCCGATGCGTCCGCCGAAATGCGCCGCCCGCTCGCGCATGCCCAGCACGCCGTAGCTGCGCGCATCGTTCAGCGCCTCGGGCGCCGCGCCGACGCCGTCGTCGCGCACCTGCAGGTAGAGCACCGGCGAGGGCGGCGCGTCCACGTCGATGCGTATGGCCACATGCCGCGCCCGCGCATGCCGGGCCACGTTGGACAACACCTCCTGGAAGATGCGGAACACGGCGATGGCCAGCCCGCCCTCGGGCGGCGCCACGTCGGCCGCGACGTGCATCTTGAAGTCCACCTCGCGCTCGTCGCTGCCGGCCAGCTGGAACTCCTGCGCCTGCCACTCCAGCGCGGCCCACAGGCCCTGGTGGTCCAGGATGCTGGGGCGCAGGTCGGTGATGATGCGACCCACGGCATCCACCGCCGTGTCCACCAGCCCGCCCATGCGCTGGCATTTGCCCACCATGGGCTCGCGCAGCGCCGGGTCGCCCACGCGGCGGTTCAGCCAGTCGATGTCCATCTTCAGCGCCACCAGCAGCGAGCCCAGCTCGTCGTGGATCTCGCGGGCGATGCGCTTGCGCTCGGTCTCGCGCACGGCCTCCAGGTGGTGGGCCAGCTCGCGCAGCTCGGCCGTGCGCCCGGCCACGCGCTGCTCCAGCTCGTCATGGCTGGCGCGCAGCAAGGCCTCGGCCCGGCGGCGCGCGGAGATGTCCACGAAGGTGACCACCGCCCCCTGCACGATGCCGTCCTCGATGACGGGATAGCTGGAGTACTCGGCCGGGAAGGCGCTGCCGTCGGCCCGCCACAGCACCTCGTCATCGATGCGGCAGGGGTCGCCGCGGCGGAAGGCATTGAAGATGGGGCAGTCGCACTCCGGGTAGTGCGCGCCCGTCTCGCGCGAGTGGTGGATCAGCTCGTGCATGTTGCGCCCCAGCACCTCTTCGGTGCGCCAACCCAGCTGATCGCAGGCGGCGCGGTTCACGAAGGTGCATTTCCCGGCCATGTCGATGCCGAAGATCCCCTCGCCGGTGCTCTCCAGCAGCAGGGTCAGGCGGCGGTTGGCCTCCTCGGAGGCCGCGGGCGGGTCGGTCAGGGCAAACGGCATGCTCATGCCGGCAGCAAGGCCCGTGCCACGCTTTGGTGCATATCGAATAAGGAAATAAGCAAACTGTCGTTCCGCGAATAAGCGACTTGGGGCACCCTCGCGGCTTCGTTCCAACGACGGCCAGACGACATGTCCATTTCCAAGCTCACCCGCCGCGCCACCCTGGCGCTGTTCGCCGCCTCCGCCGCCCTGCCGGCGATGGCCGCCGACCCGACGCTGCTGAACGTCTCCTACGACGTGGCCCGCGAGCTGTACAAGCAGATCAACCCGGCCTTCGTCGCCGCACAGAAGGCCAAGGGCGTGACCGTGACGGTCAACCAGAGCCATGGCGGCTCCAGCAAGCAGATCGGCGCCGTCATCGGCGGCCTGGAAGCCGACCTGGTGACGATGAACCAGGCCACCGACGTGGACCAGCTCGCCTCCAGCGGCCTGACCCCGGCCGACTGGCGCAGCCGCTTCCCCAACAACGCGGCGCCCTACTCGTCCACGATGACCTTCCTGGTGCGCAAGGGCAACCCCAAGGGCATCAAGGACTGGGCCGACCTGGCCCGCCCCGGCGTGCAGGTCATCATCCCCAACCCCAAGGTGACGGGCAACGGCCGCTACAGCTTCCTGGCCATCTGGGGTAGCGTGCTGGCGGGTGGCGGCACCGAAGCTCAGGCACGCGACCTGGCCACCAAGATCCTGACCAACGTGCCGGTGCTGGACGGTGGTGGCCGCGGCGCCACGACGACCTTCACGCAACGCGGCATCGGCGACGTGCTGGTCACCTTCGAGGCCGAGGTCGAGCTGATCGAGAACGAGTTCGGCAAGGGCAACTTCCAGCAGGTCAACCCCAGCATCTCCATCGAGACCGAGGCGCCGGTCGCGCTGGTGGACAAGGTCGCCGCCAAGAAGGGCACGAGCGCGCTGGCCAAGGCCTACCTGGACTTCCACTGGAGCCCGGAGGCGCAGGAAATCATTGCCAAGAACAACTTCCGCCCGCGCGACCCGGCCGTGTTCAAGAAGCATCAGCAGCGCTTCGCCAACATCAAGCTGTTCACCGTGGAGCAGACGCTGGGCGGCTGGGCCAAGGTCAGCAAGACGCACTTTGCCGATGGCGGCACGTTCGACCAGATCATGGCCAATATCAAGCGTTGAGATGACGCCCCTCGCCTGGCCGCGCCGCACGCTGTTCGCCGCACTGGCCTTCGTGGCCTTGA
>CBFGPX010000116.1:0-12684 GCA_965650725.1 uncultured Comamonadaceae bacterium
GCTTGATGACCCAGGGCAGGTAGAGCCAGCTGGTGTAGAGCGCGATGTCGGTGTTGGAGAAACCCAGGTTCTTGTACATGACGACCGACAAGGTCATCACGACGACGTAGGGAATGCCCTGGCCGAAGTAGAGGCTGGGAATCCAGACCCAGGGGGAGCGGGTCATGCCGCCAGGGCCCTGCTGACGCTGCCGTCCGCAGCCTCCAGCAGCGTGCGCGCCTCGCCGGCCGTGACGCCGCGCTTCAGCATCACCAGCGCCGTCTTCACATGGTGGTCGCAGTCGGCCAGCGCCGCCTGTGCATCGGCCTCGCTGGCGCCCGAGGCGCGCACCGTCAGCGCCAGCGCGCGCTTCACGAGCTTGGCATTGGTGGCCTTCAGGTCCACCATCAGGTTGCCGTACACCTTGTTCAGCTTGACCATCAGCGCCGACGAGAAGGTGTTCAGCGCGATCTTCTGCGAGGTGCCGGCCTTCAGCCGCGTGCTGCCGGAGATGACCTCGGCGCCGGTGTCCAGCGTGATGCCGATGTCGGCCTGTTGCGTGACGGGCGCATTCGGGTTGTTGGCGAAGGCTATGGTCAGCGCGCCGGCTGCGCGGGCGGCCTCGATGGCGCCCAGCACGTAGGGCGTGCCGCCGGACGCAGCCAGCAGCAGCGCCACGTCGTTGGGGCCGGGCTGCAGCGCGGCGAGGTCGGCACCGCCTTGCGCACGGTCGTCCTCGGCGCCCTCGACGGCGACGAACATCGCGCCGGCGCCGCCGGCCATCACCGCCACGGCACGCTCGCGCGGCCACGAGAAGGTCGGGTACAGCTCCACGCTGTCCAGCACGCCCAAGCGCCCCGAGGTGCCGGCGCCGGCGTACAGCAGCCGGCCGCCGGCGCGGATGCGCGGCAGCGCGGCGTCCACCGCTGCGGCCAGCTGCGGCATCGCGGCCTTCACGGCGGCGACGGCGGCGTTCTGGTCGTCGATGAAGGCCTCCAGCAGCGCCGGCGTGGCGTAGCTGTCCAGGTCGGGGTGGCGGGTGCTCGGGGTCTCGGTGTTCAGCATGGGTGGCGGCAGCAAAGCTGCCGCACTCTAGCCCCTGGCATCGGGGCATGACGAATGCCACGCGGCATTGCGGCCATAACGGCAGGTAATCAGAATCTGCCGGCCGGCTGTAAGGACTCCCGTTCTCCGTCCGACGCAGGCAGGCAAGTCGATGCGGCACAACCCGCCGCGACCTGTGGTGAACCCGATCTCAACCACTTCCTTTTTTCTGGAGACCTCCATGAACGCATCCCTGAAGACCGGCCTGGGCATTGCCGCCGCCGCCGCGGCGCTGTTCGCGACCGCCGTACCCACCACCGCCGCCGCCGCCGATGGCATGGTCAAGTGTTCGGGCGTCAACGGCTGCAAGGGCAGCTCCGAGTGCAAGACCGCCAAGAGCGGCTGCAAGGGCCAGAACGGCTGCAAGGGCCAGGGCTGGGTGCACAAGAAGTCCGCCGAGGAGTGCACCAAGGCCGGCGGAAAAGTCGAGAAGTAAGCCCACCCCCGAGGCGCTTGACGCGCCTCCCCCTCAAGGGGGCGCAGCCAGTGGCCTGGCAGAGCCAGTTCCACAGCTGCCGCTTGATGAGGCGCGACGCCGGCGGCGCCGCGCCATCTCTCCTTTTCGATATGACCAAGATTGAAGGCTTCGGCCTCGGCTTGCGCGTGGAGCACTACGCCGCCTTCGAGGCCGGCGTCGACGCCACCGTGCGGCCCGACTGGCTGGAGATCATTTCCGAGAACTACCTGGTGCCCGGCGGGCCGCCGCTGGCGCATCTGGAGCGCATCCGCGCCGACTACCCGCTGGTCATGCACGGCGTGTCACTGTCCGTCGCCGGGCCCGAGCCGCTGGACCTGGCCTACCTGCGCGAGCTGAGAGCCCTCGCCGACCGGCTGCAGCCCGGCTGGGTGTCCGACCACCTGTGCTGGAGCGCCGACGCCCACAGCCAGCTGCACGACCTGCTGCCCGTGCCGCTGACGCGCGCCGCGCTGGACCACGTGGGTGGCCGCATCACCCAGGCGCAGGATCTGCTCGGCCGGCCGCTGATGCTGGAGAACGTGTCCAGCTACGTGCGATTCCAAGCCGACGAAATGCCCGAATGGGACTTCATCGTCCAGCTGCTGCAGGCCACCGGCGCGCGGCTGCTGCTGGACGTCAACAACGTCTACGTGTCCGGCCGCAACCACGGCTTCGATCCCGTCGCCTACCTGGACGCGATCCCGGTGGATCTCGTGCGCCAGATCCACCTCGCCGGCCATGAAGACCGTGGCGACATCGTCATCGACACGCACGACCACCCGGTGCGCGACGAGGTCTGGGCGCTGTACGCGCATGCGCTGAAGCGCTTCGGCCGCGTGCCCACCATGATCGAGCGCGACGACCACATTCCACCCCTGCCGGAGCTGCTGGCCGAACTGGGGCGCGCGCGGGCGCTCGCTGCATGAGCACGGCCGCACAGCAGCACCAGTTGGCCGCCGCCATCCGCGACGGCGCCGACGCCACCGGCCTGCTGGCCGGCGACTTCTCCACGGGCCTGGCCGTCTACCGCCACGCCTACCGCGCGCGGCTGGCCGAGGCGCTGGCCGACAACTACACGGTGCTGGCGCGCGCGCTGGGCGACGAGGCCTTCGACGCGCTGGCCCAGGCCTACATCGCCGCACTGCCCAGCCGCCACCCATCCATCCGCTGGTTCGGCCACCAACTGGCCGACTTCATGGCCGCGGCGGGCGACGAGCTCGTGCCGCATGCCAGCCTCGTCGACTTCGCGCGCATGGACTGGGCGCTGCGCAGCGCCTTCGACGCCGCCGACGCGCCGCTGCTGCAGCACGCCACGCTGGCCGCGCTGGGCCCGGACGACTGGGCTGGCCTGCGGCTTCACCTGCATCCCAGCGTGCAGCGCGTGGCGCTGGCCCATGCCATCGAACCCGGCTGGCGCGCGCTGCGCGAGTGGGAGCCCGAAGCGGGCGCAGAACAGCCCGAGCTGGATGAGCCGCCGCCGCACGCGCACGCGTTGCTGGCCTGGCGCCAGCGCGGCGAGACGCGTTGGCGTTCGCTGGAGCCGCTGGAGGCCGCGCTGCTGCAGGCCGTGGCCGACGGCGAGCCGTTCGCCATGCTGTGCGAGCGCGCCGCCACCGCGCCGGCCGTGGTCGCCGCGCTGCAGCAATGGCTGGCTGACGGCTTGTTGCGATCGACTTGACCGACCCGGTCGCCGGGTCATGCCGGCTTGGCTATCCTGCGCCCCACCCGACCACCGAGGCCCTGCCATGTCCCGACTGCTGACTGCCCTGTTCACCGCGCTGCTCATCCCCACCGCCCAGGCCGCCCTGAGCGTGGGCGCGCCGGCGCCCGACTTCACCGCCGAAGCCGCCGTGGGCGGCCAGGCCTTCAAGTTCAGCCTCGCCGAGACCCTGAAGAAAGGCCCCGTGGTGCTGTACTTCTATCCCAAGGCCTTCACCAGCGGCTGCACGGTCGAGGCCCACCAGTTTGCCGAGGCCACCGACAAGTTCAAGGCCTTCAACACCACCGTCATCGGCATGTCCAACGACAACATCGACACGCTGAAGAAGTTCAGCGTGGAGGCCTGCCGCAACAAGTTCGCCGTCGCCGCCGATGCCAACGGCAAGACCATCAAGGACTACGACGTCAGCCTGAAGATGGTGCCCGGAACCATGGCCGACCGCGTGTCCTACCTGATCGGCATGGACGGCAAGGTGGCCGCCGTGCACGCCAGCATGAACCCCGACGGCCACATCGACGCCATGCTCAAGGCCGCCGAGAAGCTGAAGAAGTGATCGCCGCCCTTGGCGTCCGCGCGCTGCTGGACGGCTACCGCAGCGGCGCGCTGTCGCCGGTGGACGTGATGCAGGCGGTGCTCGCGCAGGCCGCCGCGCGCGAGGGCGAGCTGCATGCGCTGTGCGCGGTGGAGGCCGACGCGGCGCTGGCCGCCGCCCGCGCCAGCGAGGCGCGCTGGCGCGCCGGCACCGCGCTCGCGCTGGACGGCGTGCCCGTCACGCTGAAGGAGAACATCGCCGTGCCCGGCGCGCCCTACCGGCTGGGCACGGCCGCCACGCCCGACGACGCGGTGGCCGGCTTCGAGGCCCCGCCCGCCGCGCGGCTGCGCGAGGCAGGCGCCATTGCCTGGGCGCGCACCACCATGCCCGACTACGGCATGCTGAGTTCCGGCCTGTCCAGCCTGTACCCCGAGCCTGCGCGCAACCCCTGGGATGTGCGCATGACGCCGGGTGGTTCGAGCGCCGGTGCCGCGGCGGCAGCCGCTGCGGGCTATGGCCCGCTGCACCTCGGCACCGACATCGGCGGCTCCATCCGGCTGCCCGCCGGCTGGTGCGGCCTGGTGGGCCTGAAGCCCAGCCATGGGCGCGTGCCGATCAAGCCGGCTTATGCGGGCAGGGTCGCTGGGCCGCTGGCGCGCACGGTGGACGACGCCGCGCTGATGCTTGCGGCGCTCGCCCGGCCCGACGCGCGCGACGCCACGCAGCTGCCGCCTGCAGAGGTGCTGCCGCGCCCGCTGGACCTGCGCGGCCTGCACATCGCCCTCTGGCTGGACGCCGGCTGGGGCGCGGCCGTGCAGCCCGAGGTGGCGGCCGCCGTCAGCGCCGCGGCGCGGGCCTTCGAGGCCCAGGGCGCCGTCGTCGAGCCGCTGCCGGCCTTCACGACGCGCGAGATGGGCGACGGCATGGACCGCTTCTGGCGCATGCGCTCGTGGCTGGACATCTCGGCGCTGCCGCCCGAGCGGCGCGCCCGCGTGCTGCCCTACATCCTCGACTGGGTGGCCCCCGCCGCCGGCTACGACGGCGCCACCGTGTTCCACGGCTACAGCCAGATGCAGGCGCTGCGCGAGGCCGCCAACGCCGCCTGCGAACCCTTCGACTTCGTGCTGTCGCCGGTGGCGCCCATGCCCGCCTTCCCGGCCCACCAGGCCAGCCCGCTGCACGACCCCGCGCGGCCCTTCGAGCACATCGCGTTCACGCTGCCCTTCAACATGAGCGAGCAGCCGGCGCTGGCCGTCAACGCGGGCTTCACGGCGGCGGGCCTGCCGATCGGCCTGCAGATCATCGGCCGCCGCTTCGACGACGCCGGCGTGCTGGCGCTCGGTGCGGCCTGGGAGCAACTGCGGCCGGAGCCGCCCGCGTGGCCGCTGGGTGCCGACTGAAGCGGCGGGCCATCCCCGGCCCGCTGCCGCTGCGATGAACATCGCCGTCATCGGCGGCGGCATCGCCGGCCTGGTGGCCGCCTGGCAGCTGTCGCGGCGCCACCGGGTGACGCTGTTCGAACGCCATGCCCGGCCCGGCTTCATCGCCAGTTCGGTGGCGCTGGACGACGGCGCCGCGGGCCTGCGCGTCGACGTGCCGCTGCGCGTCTTCTACCCCGGCTACTACCCGACGCTGATGCGGCTGTACGCCGAACTCGGCATCGCCACCGAGCCCGTCAACTACGCCACCACCTTCACCGGCGCGGACGGCCGCGCCTACTTCCGCTGGCGCAATGCCCGCCTGTGCGGCGGGTCCCTGCCCTATGTGCTGCCGCAGGACGTGGCCAGCCCGCGCGCCTGGCGCATCCTGCGCGGCGCGCTGCGCTTCCAGGCCCGGGTGCGCGCGGCGCTGGCGGCGGGCGGCCTGGGGGGCGCCAGCATCGGCGAGTTCGTCGCGGCCGAGCGCATCGAAACGGACTTCGTCGACGGCCTGCTGCTGCCGACCCTCGCCACCATCGCCACTTGCAGCACCGCCGACGCGCGCGCCTACCCCGCCGCCGTGGTCGCCGGCTACGCCGCGGCAGGCGTGGCGCGCCAGAGCGTGCGCCGCGCGCGCGACGGCGCCGACGCGGTGGCCGCCCGGCTGCTGGCCGGCGTCGCGCGCGTGCAGTGCAGCGCCGGCGTGGCGGCCGTGCGCCGCGAGGCCGGCGGCGAGCGCGTGCTGGTGCAGCACGCGGCGGGCGCGGAGGTCTTCGACCATGTCGTCTTCGCCACCCAGGCCAACCAGGCCCTCGCGCTGCTGGCCGACGCCGCACCCGACGAGGCCGCGGCGCTGGCCGCCTTCCGCTATCGGGCGCTGGAGGTGCTGATGCACCGTGACACCGCGCTGATGCCGGCGCGCCGCGCCGACTGGTCGCCGGTGAATGCCCGCGTCTGCGCCGAGCATGCGCAGCCCGAGAGCACGATCTGGATCAACAGCGTGCAGCCGGCGCTGCGCCACGCCGCGCCGCTGTTCCAGACCGTGATGCCGCAGCGCGCGCCGCGCGCCGACAGCGTCATCGGCCAGGCCCGCTTCGAGCGCCCGCTGGTCGACGCCGGCAGCGCCGCGGCGCTGGCCGCGCTGCAGCGGCTGCACGCGCAGCCCGGCCGCCGCGTGTGGTGGTGCGGCTCCTACGCCGAAGCGGGTGTGCCGTTGCTGGAGAGTGCGGTGCGGTCGGCGTTGGGGGTGGTGGGGCGAGTGGAGGGGAGTGCCGGTGCGACGGGGGTGTGGTGTAGGTAGCGCTGGCGGCTGCTTCAGGCTGGTTGCGGTCGTTCGCAGAAGGCCTCGCCACCGGCGGCCAACCGACCCTATGCAGACATCGGCATCGCTGAACTGACCGTCGAGAAGCAGGCACTCAGCGGCTAAGTAGGCTTCATGCACCCGTTGGGCCGAAGTGGTACTCGTAACCTACCCGGCTGATGATGATGCGATCAATGCAATGAACATCAACTGCACCAGACGAGACGGGCCTTCCGAAGAGAGCTAGGTTAGGGATGGTCTTTGATTGCTCATGATCCTGCAACTGCTCAATGCGGCGATGAGAGATACCGTAGACGGTTGGGAAGGGCATTTGCCCGATACGCAGCAGACTGAAGTAGGACGGGTAAACCAGACCGTCAAAGCCTGCCGTACGTGCTGACTCAGCGATTTTGCGGGTGAGCTTGTACGAGTGACGGCCGGCGAGGAAGAGCATATGAACGGTGAGATCTAAGCTCTCGAACTCGGTGACGCTGGAGTCTTCACGCAGCAGGACGGACAAGTCGAGCAGACGTAGCTCCCGCGCAGGGCGAAGAGTGGCAACGAAAGTGTCGTCTTCTGCCGTAACGCGGCACTCATGGATGCAGACTTCGAGATCCGGCGAACCGTAGAGGACGGGTCGTCCCTTGACGTCCAGCCTCCCGTGCCCAGCGTGATCCGGTGGCGGGCTGTCGTACTGCGTCTTGTCAGAAGGAGAGGTCGGGTTGACGCGGATGCGATAGAAGTGTTCGTCGGGCTTCAAGATCCTGGCTGGGTACTCAGCCAGGATCCGGCTGATGATTGCACTACGCGTCCGCGCACGCTCCATGGCCTTGAGCGGCTCAATCTCGCCGACCATCCAAAGGCGCGGTCCATAGTGAAAGAAGCCCACTCCCAACAATCGCTCGATGAGACGGACATCAGACTGCAGCCAAGGCTGAATATCGATAGTCGTGGTCTGGTGCTCGTTGAACTGAATCAACGGAGCTGCGCCATACCGTGCACGCCAGAGTGAACCCCATACAAAGTAGCGGTGTGCTAGCGCACCAAGGCCGGCGTGAGGCAGCTTTTTGAAGCCCTCCGACCCGCAGTTGGTGCAAGTGCCGGGAAGTTCCCTGCCGATTCGCTCCGCGTCCAGTCGGAGACCAACATCGTTGAAGCAGTTTGAGCAGACGATGGGCGTATCTTCGGTGCTACTCATTTAGTTGGCTTGAAGGTGAGCGGCCGCCGAGGGCAGTCAAATCCAAGAAATAGTTAGGCGTCAGCATCGCTTGTAGAGCTTGCGCCGAGCGCGAAGATAAAGCCAGATGTGCCGGCTACCGCGGTGTACGTTCAGCGCTACCCTGGGCCAGCGATCGGTTTCATAACGCGTTATAAGCGGATCGTTGACGATTTCGCACAGGCTGCCTACTAGGTCGTCCGTGCGCCCCTGAAGCGGACACAGGTCAGAGCGGCAGCTCCTGGCCGCAAGGTGCCGGACGCGCTGGGCGGATTGAACAGCTGCAATCGCTGCACAGCAGCCGTTCGCAACCCCGCCAACTCGCCGCTGCTTGTCAGGCCTCACCCCTCCCCGCCCCACCCTCACCCCCGCTTCACAAACCCCAACAACGCCGCCATCGGCAGCACCGAGCGCGGCAGATAGGGCAGGCGCCACAGGCCGCCGTGGTTGGCGGTGTGCACCAGCAGCTTGAGCGGGTGAGCGAAGTCGCGCGCCTCGGTGCGCAGCTGGTGCACCCACAGGGCGGCCATCAGCGCGTTGGTGGTGGCCGGCTCGAACACCTCCACGTCGAAGGCCTTGGCGCCGCGAAAGCCCGCGGCCAGCAGCGGGTTGGAGACGACCGAGGTCGTCGTGGTGCTGGGCGCCACGTTGAAGGCCACGCGGTGGCCGTCGGCGCGCGCCACCAGCGCCCGCCACTGCTGCAGCCGCTTGGCCAGCGCGTAGTTGGGGCCCTGCTCCACCACCAGCGCGTCCACCAGGCCCCAGCGGCCGAAGTCGCCGGCGTCGATCAGCGTCTCGATGTGCGGCGCAAAGCCGCGCCCGCCGCTGGACAGCCGCGCGCCCCATTGCGCCAGCTTCTTCACGAGGCCGCGGTCGGCATAGCGCTGCATGACGGCCACGGCCAGCGCCTCGGGCACGGCGAACACGTCGGTGGGCGTGGCCATGTAGGCCAGCTGCGTGCGCGCGTCGGCGGCGCACAGCGTGGCGCTGATGGCGTCCATCGCGAGCGACACGCGCACATGGCGCTCGCCGTCCAGGTAGGCCAGGTTGGCGATGGACAGCGGCCGGCCCAACGAGGCCAGCCAGGCGGCGATCTCGGGCGTGTCGGCCAGCAGGTCGGCGCCGGCATGGGCGGCGTCCAGCGGCTGGCCCGGCGCGACGGGCGCGGTCAGCGTGGCGTTGCCGGCGGCGATGGTGGCGGCGATGCGCTTCCAGGTCGCCGCGCGGGCCAGGTCCACGCCGACCAGGTTGGCCCGCCAGCGCGCCAGCCAGGCCAGCGGCCCGGCCTCGCTGCCGGCGCCCAGCAGCACCAGGCGCTGGTCGGACAGGTCGAACCATTCCGGGTGCGCCAGGCAGTCGCGCAGCGCGGCGGCATGGGCGGGCTCGCAGACGCCGGCCCGCTCCCAGCGGTCAATCTGCTTCGCGAGTGCGTCGCCGCGCAGCTCGCGGCCGTGGTGGGGCACGGTCCAGGGCGCGGGCGCGGCATCGCCGATGCCGCGCAGCTGCAGTGTTTGCAGCGGGCGCTGCGGCGCGCGCATCGCGTCGGCCAGCGCCAGCGGTTGGCCGGCGCGGACGAAGGGCAGCTCGCGCCAGGCGGCATCCAGCCCCGCGCGCGCCGATGCCACCACGGCCACCGGCCGCGCGGCCTGGGCCTGCACGAGCGCGCGCCAGTGGCGCGGGTAGGCGTGGCGCCAGTCGCGCTCGGCCAGCACGGCGTCGGCCGCGGTGGCATCCAGCCCGCGCAGCGCGGCGGCGACGATGCGCTGGCCCGGCGCGCCGGATGCGCGTCGGCCCTTGGCATCGGGCGGCCACTGCAGGCCGGCGGCGTCGCTCATGGGCGTGGCGGTGGGTGCTGCGGCGGCAGGCCGGCGGCGACGAGGTCGGCGTTGACCAGCGACCAGGCGGCCTCGAAGGTCTCGGCGCGGCGCACCGGGCGGCTGGCGCGCCAGATGTCCATCAGCGCCGGCAGGCGCTCGATGCCGGGGATGCCGGGCCTGACGAGGAAGACGGTGGACAGCGCGACGATGCCGCGGCGCCCGAAGCTGTCGATGCTGGCGCGCAGCGCGGCCAGCGCGTCGGCGTCCATCTGCAGGCTGCCGCGTATCTCCAGCAGGTCGCCGAAGCGGCGGTCCATGGGCAGGCGCTTGCCGGCCAGCGCGATGGCGCGCCGGGTGGCGACCATCAGCTCGGTGTCGAAGGGGCCTTCGGCCATGGACACCATGACGCGGCCGTGCACGCCCACGCTGACGCGGCCGAAGCTGGGCCGGGGGACCAAGCGTCGCGAGGGGGGAAGGACAGGTGTGGGGCTCATGATCCGAGACGATTTTGCACGCTCGACGAAGGCGTCATGGCATCTTGGCCCTGCATGGCGGCCGGCCCCTGTCCGGCCCGCGGGGACTTGCCTTCGACGCCCGCTTCATTAGCATGACCGTCCAACATCAAGGAGACGCCATGGACCTCGCCACCTGGATGCGCAGCTTCACCATCCGCACCCGCATGCACGGGGCCATCCTGCTGGTGCTGCTGATGTTTGCCGCGCTGGGCCTGACCGGCCTGCTGGGCGGGCGGCAGTTGATGACGCTCAACAGCGAGGTCACGACGCACGCGATGCGCGACCTGCAGAACCTCGCCGCCATCCGCCAGGGGCTGGCCGATGTGCGCCTGCAGGAGAAGGAAATGGTCATCGCCTACGAGGACGCCGACCAGGTCAAGCAGTTCCGCCAGCGCTGGAACGAGGCCGCGGAGCGCCTGCAGAAGTCACTGCAAGGCCTGCAGGACGGCAAGCAGCAGGACAACAAGGCCGTGGCGGCCGAGGCGCTGAAGTTCCTGCAGGACTACCGCAGCGGCGCCCAGGGCGTGCTGAACCAGATCGAGGCCGGTGGCTTCGACACCGCCAAGGTGGCCGACCGCATGCTGAACCGCCCCAAGGCGGCCATGCGCGAGATGGAGCAGCGCGTGGAGAAGGTGGCCGGCCTCATCGAGCAGCAGGCCAAGGCGGCCGAGGCCGAGTTCGGCGCCGAGATGGCGCGCATCGGCTGGCGCTCGCTGGCCGTGCTGGTGCTGGTCATGGTGCTGGTGGTGCCGCTGACGCTGATCAACTCCGCCACCATCATCAACCCCATGCGCTACGCGGGCACGGTGGCCCAGTCCATCGCCAGCGGCGAGCTGGGCAACGCCATCCGCGTGCAGGGGCGCGACGAGGCGGCCGACCTGCTGCGGGCGCTGGATTCGATGCAGTCCAGCCTGCGCGAGCTGGTGCGCCAGGTGAAGACTTCGGCACACAGCATCGAGACGGCCAGCAGCGAGGTGGCGTCGGGCAACCAGGACCTGAGCCAGCGCACCGAGCAGGCGGCGTCCAGCCTTCAGCAGACCACCAGCTCCATGGAAGACCTGACCAGCGGCGTGCGCCACGGCGCCGACGCCGCCGGCAAGGCCCGCCAACTGGCGCAGGGCGCCGCCGAGGTGGCGCGGCGCGGCGGGCAGGAGGTGTCCGAGGTGGTCAGCACGATGGACCAGATCAACGACAGCTCGCGGCGCATCGCCGACATCGTGGGCCTGATCGACAGCATCGCCTTCCAGACCAACATCCTGGCGCTGAACGCGGCCGTCGAGGCGGCGCGTGCGGGCGAGCAGGGGCGGGGCTTTGCGGTGGTGGCCAGCGAGGTGCGGGCGCTGGCGCAGCGCTCGGCCGGCGCGGCGCGCGAGATCAAGACCCTGATCGCCACCAGCGTTGAGCGCGCCGAGGCGGGCGCCCGCCTGGTGCAGCACGCCGGCACGACGATGCAGGAGATCGTCGACAACGTGCAGAAGGTCAGCGACATGATCGGCGAGGTGGCCACCGGCGCGTCCGACCAGAGCGCGCGCATCGTGAAGATCAATGGCGCCGTCACCCAGCTTGACAACATGACCCAGCAGAACGCCGCGTTGGTCGAGCAGTCCGCCGCGGCGGCCGACAGCCTGCGTCAGCAGCTGCAGCTGCTGACCGGCGCGGTGGCGCAGTTCCACATCGACGGCCGCTAGAATGCCGGCCACAGCGCCGATTTGATCCGGATTGCGGGCGCTCTATAAATGCCGCTAAACAGGACGCTCCGGTCAACCGGCGTCCCGCAAGTGGCGCCGGTTTTGTTTTTTGGAGTGAGGCCATGACGGGCCGCAGCATCGGCGACGTGTCGCCGCAGAGTTTTCATTTCGACGAACCGCTGCCCTTGCGCAGCGGCGCCAGCCTGGCCGCATACGACCTGATGGTCGAAACCTACGGCCAGCTCAACGCCGAGCGCAGCAACGCGGTGCTGGTGTGCCACGCGCTGAACGCCAGCCATCACGTGGCCGGCACCTATGCGGGCCAGGCCAGGAGCGAGGGCTGGTGGGACAACCTCATCGGCCCGGGCAAGGCGCTGGACACCGACAAGTTCTTCGTCATCGGCGTCAACAACCTGGGCTCCTGCTTCGGTTCCACCGGCCCCATGCATGTGAACCCGGCCACCGGCCGCGCCTGGGGCGCGGACTTCCCCGTCGTCACCGTGCAGGACTGGGTGGACGCGCAGGCCCGCGTGGTCGAGCGCTTCGGCATCCTGAAACTGGCGGCCGTGCTGGGCGGCTCGCTGGGCGGCATGCAGGCGCTGGACTGGGCGCTGCGCTACCCCGACCGGGTGGGCCACTGCATCGCCATCGCGACCGCGCCCAACCTGTCGGCGCAGAACATCGCCTTCAACGAGGTGGCGCGCCGCGCCATCGTGACCGACCCCGACTTCCACGGCGGCCACTACTACGAGCACGGCGTGGTGCCCAAGCGCGGCCTGCGCGTGGCGCGCATGATCGGCCACATCACCTATCTGTCCGACGACGTCATGGCCGAGAAGTTCGGCCGCGAGCTGAAGACCGGTGCGCTGGGCTATTCGACGCAGGACATCGAGTTCCAGATCGAGAGCTACCTGCGCTACCAGGGCGACAAGTTCAGC
>CBFGPX010000117.1:0-12458 GCA_965650725.1 uncultured Comamonadaceae bacterium
AGCTGAATTCGCAGGACCAGATCGATGCGCTGCTGGGCGAGGAACTGGACCTGGGCCTGGTCCACACCGACCGCCTGCCGCCGGCGCTGGCCTCACAACCCCTCTACAGCGAACCCTTCCTCGCCTGCCTGCCGGCCAGCCATCCGCTGGCGGCGCTGGACGAGATCCCGCTCGCAGCCTTGAGCGAGCAACCCTTCATCCTGTTCTCCCGCAAGGGCTCGCCGGACTATCACGCCCGCATCGTCGAGATCTGCCGCCGGCACGGTTTCTACCCGCGGCTGCAGCACGAGGGCCGGCACTGGCTGTCGGTGGTGTCGCTGGTGGCGCAGGGGCTGGGCGTGAGCATCGTGCCGGCGGCGTTCCGGCAGGCGGGCATCCAGGGCGCGGCGTTCCGGCCGCTGGCCGAGGCCATCGAAGCGTCGGCCGTGTTCGCCGCATGGCGCCAGGACGGAGCGGCCGTGCTGCGCGAGCACTTCCTGGCCGCACGCCCCACGGGTTGACAGGCAGTTGGAATTAACCGACACCACGACCGTCCAGGCAACGCTATGGTGCCGCCCGCCATGAGCCACACGACGCCCCGCCTCTGGGACATCTCTCCCACCGTCGCCCCCGACGCCCCCATCTTCCCGGGTGACCAACCCTACAGCCTGCGCTGGACGGCACAGCTGTCGCCCGGCTGCCCGGTCAACCTCAGCGCCATCACGATGAGCCCGCATGTCGGCGCGCATGCGGATGCGCCGCTGCACTACGCCAACGACGCGCCGGCCATCGCCGACGTGCCGCTGGACAGCTTTCTCGGCCCCTGCCGCGTCATCCACGCCATCGGCGCCACGCCGCTCATCACCGTCGAGCACCTGCTGCACGCCGCAAGCGACCTGCCGCCCCGCGTGCTGGTGCGCGTCTGCGAGCGCGCCGACACGGCCTGGAACCCGACCTTCACCGCCTACGCGCCCGAGGCCATCGAATGGCTGGCCGCGCGCGGCGTGAAGCTCATCGGCATCGACACGCCCAGCGTGGACCCGGCCGACTCCAAGGTGCTGGACAGCCACCAGCAGTTGCGCCGGCTGGACCTGCGCGTGCTGGAGAACCTGGTGCTGGACGACGTGCCCGCCGGCGACTACGAGCTGATCGCCCTGCCACTCAAACTCCAAGGCGCCTGTGCTTCACCGGTGCGCGCCGTCCTGAGGGAATTGCCATGAATCTCGATGATGCCAAGCGGCTCGATGCCGCCGACCCGCTGCGCAGCCTGCGCGACCTGTTCGCGCTGCCCGAGGGCGTCACCTACTTGGACGGCAACTCGCTGGGGGCATTGCCAAAGGCAACGCCGCCCCGCATCGCCAAAGCCGTAACCCAGGAGTGGGGCCAGGGCCTGATCGGCAGCTGGAACAGCGCCGGCTGGATCGACCTGCCGCGCCGCCTGGGCGACCGGCTAGCGCCCTGGCTGGGCGCGCGGCCCGGCGAGGTGCTGGTGGCGGACTCCACCTCCATCAACCTCTACAAGGTCTTGCACGCCGCGCTGCAGCTGCAGCAGGGCAAGCGCCGCATCGTGGTCAGCGAGCGCAGCAACTTCCCGACCGACAACTACATCGCGCAGAGCGTGGTGCGCGCCCACGGCGGCGAGCTGGTGCTGGTGGAGTCGCCCGAGGACATTCCGCCGCTGCTGGACGAGCACTGCGCGGTGCTGATGCTGACGCACGTGAACTACCGCAGTGGCCGCATGCACGACATGGCGCTGTTGACCCGCTGGGCCCACCAGGCCGGGGCGCTGGCCGTGTGGGACCTGGCGCACAGCGCCGGCGCCGTGCCCATCGACCTGCTGGGCAGCGCGGCCGACTTCGCCATCGGCTGCGGCTACAAGTACCTCAACGGCGGCCCCGGCGCGCCGGCCTTCGTGTGGATGCACCCGCGCCACGAAGGCCAGGTGTGGCAGCCGCTGACGGGCTGGCTGGGCCACGCCAACCCCTTCGATTTCGACAGCGAGTACCAGCCCGCGCCGGGCATCCAGCAGTACCAGTGCGGCACGCCGGCCGTGCTGGCCATGACCGCGCTGGACAGCGCGCTGGACGTGTTCGACGCTGCCCAGGCGCTGGGCGGCATCAAGGCGCTGCGCAACAAGTCGCTGGCGCTGACCGAGGCGTTCATCGGCGGCGTGGATGAGCGCGTGCCCGGCGCCGTCATCGCGACGCCGCGCGACGCGGCGCTGCGCGGCTCGCAGGTATCGTTCTCGCTGCCCAAGGGCACCGACGGCTACGCGGTCATGCAGGCGCTGATCGCCCGCGGCGTCATCGGCGACTACCGCGCCGGCCACCCCGAGCTGCTGCGCTTCGGCTTCGCGCCGCTGTACAACGGCTTTGCGGACGTGGTGCGGGCGGTGGACGAGCTGGCGGACATCGTCACGACCGGTGCGTGGAACGCGCCGCAGTTCACCAACCGCGCAAAAGTGACCTGAGCATGGCGACCCTTGAACACCACGGCGCCCAGCTCGATTTCTCGCAGGACATGAGCTACGGCGACTACCTGCAGCTCGACGCCATCCTGAACGCGCAGAAGCCGCTCTCGCCCGACCACAACGAGATGCTGTTCATCGTGCAGCACCAGACGTCCGAGCTGTGGATGAAGCTGATGCTGCACGAGCTGCAGGCGGCCGTGGCCCAGGTGGCGTCCGACCGGCTGCCCGAGGCCTTCAAGATGCTGGCCCGCGTGTCGCGCATCATGGAGCAGCTGGTGCACGCCTGGGACGTGCTGGCCACGATGACGCCGCCGGAGTACTCGGCCGTGCGGCCCTATCTGGCCAAGAGCAGCGGCTTCCAGAGCGCACAGTACCGGCGCATCGAGTTCATGCTGGGCAACAAGAACGCCGCCATGCTGAAGCCGCACGAGCACCGCCCCGACCTGCTGGCCCAGGTGCAGGCGGCCTATGAGGCACCGTCGCTGTACGACGAGGTGCTGCGGCTGATGGCCCGCCGCGGCATCGCCATGCCGGCCACTCAGCTGGAGCGCGACTGGACCCAGCCCCGCGCGGCCGACGACGGCGTGAAAGACGCCTGGCTGAGCGTCTACCGCGCGCCGCAGGCCCACTGGGACCTGTACCAGATGGGCGAGGAACTGGTGGACCTGGAGGACGCCTTCCGCCTCTGGCGCTTCCGCCACGTGACCACCGTGGAGCGCGTCATCGGCTTCAAGCGCGGCACCGGCGGCACCGGCGGCGTCAGCTACCTGCGCAAGATGCTGGACGTGGTGCTGTTCCCGGAGCTGTGGTCGCTGCGCACGGAGCTGTAAGCGCAGCAAGGCGGGGCCGCAGCCCCGCTCGTCCTTACGGGCTGACGAAGGTGTTGATGCTGCCGGGATCGACCCAGGCCGTGCCCTGGCCATTGGTCATCGTGATGGTGCCGGCGCCCGCGTTCGAGTAGCTGGCCGAGGTGCGCGTCTTGGCGAAGGACGCCACCGAGCCGCTCTGCAGGTTGAACACCAGCTGGCGCTGCGAGCTGCCGGTGTTGATGGCCACGATGGCCAGCTTGCCGGCCGCGTTCTTGTAGGCCGTGACGAACACGTCGGCATGCGGCTTCTCGGTGGCGGCGATGCGCTGCCAGCCCGGCCGCACGTAGCGCGCGTACTGGGCCATGATGTAGCCGCGCTTGCTGACCGCGCCGTCCTCGGTGAGCAGGCCGTAGCTGCGCCGGATGTACCACCACACGTAGGCGTTGTAGTTGGACACCATGCTGGCGTGCAGCTCCTGCGCCAGCGGCATGGCCTGGGCCCAGTCGTTGGCATCGTTGGTGTTGGTGATGTGCTCGGTCATCCACAACTCCTTGCCCTTGCTGCGCGCCAGCGGGTAGTCGCTGGGCGTGGCGCCGTACAGGTGGCCGCCGATGATGTCCACGTGCTGCACGGCGGTGGCGTCGTTCAGCATCGGGTCGGACAGCGACTTGTTGAATCCCAGCGCCTCGGGCGCGATGACCTTGAGGCTGCCGAAGCGCGAGCCCTGGCCCTGCAGGAAGCTGACGAACTGCGCGGCCGTCCAGGCGCAGCTCTCGTAGTCCGGGTGCCAGTCCGGCTCGTTCTGCACCGAGATGGCGTGCAGCGCCGCGTTGCCGGAGCTCATGTAGCTGGCGAAGCTCAGCAAGTGGGACGCGTAATCGGCATAGCGTGAGGCCAGCAGCGTGCCGCCGTTGATGAGGCTGTTGTTGGACTTCCAGGCCGCCGGCGGCGTCCAGGGCGTGGCGAACAACGTCACGCCCATCGATTTGGCCAGCTGCGCCGTGGGCAGCTGCGTGGCCCAGTTGGCACTGTTGGGGTCGATGCGCATGCGCATGATGGACAGCCCGACCTGCCCGTTGCCCGTGCCGAAGGCCGTGTTGGCCTGCGCGGCGGTCAGGTCGGCGATCCAGCCCGCGCCGTTCATGCCGCCGAAGCCGCGCACCGTCTGGTACACGGTGTTGGGGTTGAGGTTGACCGTCTGCGCGGACGCCTGCGGCAGCAGCGCCGCGAGCGCCAGCCCGGCCAGAAGCCGGCGGGCGCCGTGAGTGAAAGCCTTGGGTTTCATGTCGTTTGTCTCCGTTGTTCTAGGGCCGAGCCGGGGATTCCGGCGATGGGACCGCCCACAGCGGCGCCTGGCGCCGCTGTGGGCCAGGGCATGCTAGGAAGCCGCCCCGCGCCCGACCAATCACTTGTCTGGCGGCGCCGATCCGGGTGTGGCAATCGACCACCTCAGATGCGCGACAGCGCCGCCGCCGCGCCGACCGGGCCGGAACGCCCTTTTTGCGAGAATCCGCCCACATTGACCCAGGCCGCCGCCGACCCGGCCGCGGCCGCCCTCCAAGGCTCCAACACCATGGACACCCGCACCTCCGAGACCCGCCTGCGCATCGAGCGCCTGCGCGACGCCCTCCTCGCCCATGACACACACGCCGTGCTCGTGCCGTCCAGCGACCCCCATCTGTCCGAATACCTGCCCGGCCGTTGGCAGGGCCGGCAATGGCTGTCGGGCTTCACCGGCTCGGTGGGCAGCCTGGTCGTCACCCGCGACAAAGCCGCGCTGTTCGCCGACAGCCGCTACTGGGCCCAGGCCGAGGCCCAGCTGGCCGGCAGCGGCATCGAGCTGCAGAAGATGAACTCGGGCGCCTCCACGCTCTACATCGACTGGATCGCCGACGCGCTGCAACCCGGCCAGACGCTGGCCGTGGACGGCCAGGTGCTGGGCCTGTCGCTGGCCAAGGCCTTGCGTGCCGGCCTGGGCCGCAAGGGCGTGCAGCTGCGCACCGACGCCGACCTGCTGGCCGCCGCCTGGGACGACCGCCCCGGCCTGCCCACCGAGCCCGTCTACGAGCACGTGCCGCCGCAGGCCGCCGTGGCCCGCGCCGACAAGCTGGCCCACGTGCGCGCGGCCATGGCCGCCGCCGGCGCCACGCACCACCTCGTGTCCACCGTGGACGACGTGGCCTGGCTGCTGAACCTGCGCGGCGCCGACGTGGAGTGCAACCCGGTCTTCATCGCCCACCTGCTGCTGGACGCCGCTGGCGGCCGCCTGTTCATCGCCGACGGCAAGGTGCCGGCCGACGTGGTGGCCCGGCTGGCCGCGGACGGCATCCAGCTCGCGCCCTACACCCAGGCCGCCGCCGCACTGGCCGCGCTGCCGGCCGACGCGACGCTGCTGGTCGATCCGCGCCGCATCACGCTGGGCCTGCGCGAAGCCGTGCCTTCGGCCGTGAAGGTCGTCGAGCAGATCAACCCGAGCACGCTGCTGAAGAGCCGCAAGAGCGCCGCCGAGGCGGTGTTCATCCGCGAGGCCATGGCCGAGGACGGCGCGGCCATGTGCGAGTTCTACGCCGAGTTCGAGGCCTCGCTGGCCCGTGGCGAACGCTGGAGCGAGCTGGACATCGACACCCGGCTGTCCGCCTGCCGCAAGCGCCGCAAGGATTTCGTGGGCTTGAGCTTCTCGACCATCGCCGGCTGGATGGCCAACGGCGCCCTGCCCCACTACCGCGCCACACCCGAGTCGTTCGCCCAGATCGACGGCAACGGCCTGCTGCTGATCGACTCCGGCGGCCAGTACCTGGGCGGCACCACGGACATCACCCGCGTCTGGCCCATCGGCCAGGTGTCCGACGCCCAGAAGCGCGACTACACGCTGGTGCTGAAGGGCACCATCGCGCTGTCGCGCACGCGCTTCCCGCGCGGCACGCTGAGCCCCATGCTGGACGCCATCGCCCGCGCACCGCTGTGGGAGCACGGCCTGGACTACGGCCACGGCACCGGCCACGGCGTCGGCTACTTCCTGAACGTGCACGAAGGCCCGCAGAGCATCAGCAAGGCCATCCCCGACGCCACGATGGCGATGGAGCCCGGCATGATCACGTCCATCGAGCCGGGTCTGTACCGCCCGGGCCTGTGGGGCGTGCGCATCGAGAACCTGGTGCTCAACGTCGCCATCGACACGCCGGAGAAGAATGCCTTCGGCGAGATGCTGGCGTTCGAGACGCTGACGCTGTGCCCCATCGCGACGAGCTGCATCGACCTGACGCTGATGCGCGCCGACGAGATCGCCTGGCTGAACGCCTACCACGCCACCGTGCGCGAGCGCCTGCAGCCGCTGGTGAGCGGCGCGGCGCTGGCCTGGCTGCTGACCGGCACCGAGCCGCTGGCCGCGTGAGGCGGCTGGCCGCGCTGCTGCTGATCGCGGCCGGCGCGGCTGGCCCGGCTTCGGCACAGCCCCGCTTCGAGGGCTTGTGCGATGCGTCCGCCGCAGTGGCGCTGGACGCGCGCCACTTCATCGTGGCCGATGACGAGCGCAACACGCTGGTGGTCTATCGCCGTGGTGAGGCGCAGCGTGTTGGCGAGGTGGACCTGGCCAAGTTCCTGAAGGCGAAGAAGGAGTCCGACCTCGAAGGTGCGGCCCAGGCGGGTTCGCGCATCTACTGGATCGCCTCGCACGCACGCAACAGCGCGGGCGAGCTGCGCGAGGACCGGCACCGCTTCTTCGCGACCGAGGTGCGCGGCGCCACGGTGGTGCCCGTGGGCCAGCCCTACACGCGCTTGCTGGCCGACTTGCTGGCCACGCCGGCGCTGGCGCCGCTGCTGGCGGAGGCGTCCCGGCGCGCGGCCGAGGCCGATGGCGGCTTCAACATCGAGGGCCTGGCCGCGGCCCCCGACGGCGGCCTGCTCGTCGGCCTGCGCAACCCGGTGCCGCGAGGCTTGGCCCTCATCGTGCCGCTGCTGAATCCTGCCGAGCTGATCTGGGGCCAGGGCCCGGCGCGCTTCGGCACGGCCCTCCGGCTCGACCTGGGTGGCCGCGGCGTGCGCAGCCTGGAGCGCGTGGGCAATGGCTACCTGATCGCCGCCGGCCCGACCGGCGACGAGGGCAGCTTCGCCGTCTACCGCTGGAGCGGCAAGGCCGGTGATGCGCCCGTAGCGCTGAAGCTGGACCTGGGCACGCTGCGC
Organism: uncultured Comamonadaceae bacterium; assembly: GCA_965650725.1. GTDB lineage: Bacteria > Pseudomonadota > Gammaproteobacteria > Burkholderiales > Burkholderiaceae_C > Pelomonas. The sequence continues at coordinate 7,438 of CBFGPX010000117.1, forward strand.
CCCGAAGCGCTGTTCGCCTGGCCCGACGGCCGGCTCACGCTGCTCAGCGACGACGGTGGCGTGCAGGTGGGCAAGAAGGCCTGCAAGGACGCAGGCAAGTCCAAGCGGGCCTTCCGCGCGCTGGACGTCAGGCCTTGACCAGCACCGGGTAGCGCCACACCAGCGCCGCGCTCACCAGCAACTGCACCAGCACACCGCAGAACACCGGCACCGCGCTGCCCTCACCGCCCAGGAACGGCGCCACCAACTGCGTGCCCAGCGCACCGGCCGCCAGCAATGCCAGCACCAGCATGGCCGTCGCGCGGCCCATCTGCGCGGGCGGCACGGCCAGCGCGTCGACGAACGTGGCCGGCCCGCGGATCGCCAGCGAACCGCAGAAGCACATCCAGTAGGCCGCCACCGCCGCATAGGGCAGTTGCCCCAGCCACGCAACCAGCAGCGCCAGCGTGCAGGCCACCAGCTGCACCGACGCGCCCAGCCGCACCACGCGCGCATGGCCCAGCCGCTTGGCCAGCCGGCCGGACTGCGACGCGCCCAGCATGAACGAGCCCACGCCCAGCACCTGCAGCAGCGCGAAGGCGTCGGAGCCCAGGCCCAGCGAGTGCTGCAGCAGCTGCGGCGCACTGGCCAGGAAGGTCAGCAGCGCGCCTATGCACAGCGCGTGCGACAGCGCCAGACGCAGGTAGCTGCGGTTGCGCAGGATGGCGACATAGCTCGCGTCGTGGTCGAGATCGAGGCCGGGCAGCCGGCGCGGCGCGATCTTGACGACCCAGGGCAGCACCAGCAGCGACAGCGCGGCCAGCACCCAGAAGGTGCCGCGCCAGTCGGTGACCTGCAACAGCAGCGCGCCCAGCACGGGGCCGGCCGCCGGCACGATGGCCTCGACCATGGAGATGGCGGCAATGCCGCGCACCACGTCCGCATCCGCCAGCGTGGCGCGCACGACGGTGGGCGCCACCACGGTGGCCGCAGCCGCCGCCAGGCCCTGCAGCAGCCGGAACACCAGCAGCGTCTCGATGTTGGGCGCCAGCGCGCAGCCCAGGCTGGTCAGCGTCAGCAGCGCCAGGCCAATCTGCACGCAGCGGCGCGGCCCCAGGCGGTTCAGCCACTCGCCCCACAGCAGCTGCGCGGCGGCCAGGCCGGCCAGGTAGACGGCCACCGTGGCCTGGGCCAGCGAGATGCTGATGCCCATGCCGACCTGCAGCGCCGGCACGGCAGGCAGGTAGAGGTCCATCGCGGCCATGCTGACGCCGGTCACGAAGGCCAGCGGCAGGATGGTGCGTATGGAGGCGGAGGATGAAGAAGACATGCACAACCCTTTTCACAAAGGGCGCCCTTGTCCAGTCGTCTCCCCCGAGCGTGGCGAAGGCATCGTGGCCTTCGTCGCAGCACCCCTCGGCGGGACGGCGCCGCTGAGACGGCGCGTCACGGATTCTAGGCAGAGCCGCCTGCTAGGCTGATGGTCATGGATCAAGTGGACATTGCCGTCATCGGCGCGGGCGTCGTGGGCCTGGCCGTCGCACGCGAGCTGGCGCTGCGCGGCCGCGAGGTCGTGCTGATCGAAGCCGCCAACGCCATCGGCACCGGCATCTCGTCGCGCAACAGCGAGGTGGTGCATGCGGGCCTCTACTACCCGGCCGGCAGCCTGAAGGCCCGCCTGTGCGTGCGCGGCAAGACCTTGCTGTACGACTACTGCGCCGCGCGCGGCGTGGCGCACCGCCGCTGCGGCAAGCTGGTCGTCGCGACGCGGCTGGCGGACCTGGACCGGCTGGAGGAACTGGCCGCCAAGGGCGCGGCCAACGGCGTCGATGACCTGCGCCTGCTCGGCCGCGCCGAGGCGCTGGCGCTGGAGCCTGCACTGCAGGCCGCCGGGGCGCTGCTGTCGCCGTCCAGCGGCATCGTGGACAGCCACGGGCTGATGACGGCGCTGCTGGGCGATGCCGAGAACGCCGGCGCCACGCTGGCGCTGGCCAGCTCGGTCACGGGCGGCGCGCGCGGCGGCGACGGCTGGCGGCTGCGCATCGCCGATGACTTCGAGCTGGGTGCGCGGCTCGTCGTCAACGCGGCCGGGCTGTTCGCCGGCCAGGTGTCCGAGGCGCTGGGCGTGCCGGCGCCGCGGTTGCGCTTCGCGCGCGGCCACTACTTCTCGCTGGCGGGCCGCGCGCCGTTCTCGCGGCTGATCTATCCGCTGCCGGTGGACGGCGGCCTGGGCGTGCACCTGACGCTGGACCTGGGTGGCCAGGCCCGCTTCGGCCCGGACGTGCAATGGCTGCCCGACAGCGATCCCGCGTCGTTGAGCTACGCCGTGGACCCCGCGCTGGCACCCGCCTTCGAGGCCGAGGTGCGCGGCTACTGGCCGGGCCTGCCGGCGGGCGCGCTGCAGCCGGCCTACAGCGGCATACGGCCCAAGCTCGGCGGCCCCGGCGAGGCCGCCGCCGACTTCGTCATCGACACCGCCACGCCGGGCCTGGTGCAGTTGCTGGGCATCGAGTCGCCGGGGCTGACCGCCTCGCTCGCGCTGGCCGAGGAGGTTGCGGCCAGGCTCTAGGCCGTCGTGCTGACCTGGGTTGCCGTGCTGGCCGGCTGCAGCCAGTTGCGCGCGATCTGGTCGTAGAGCTTCTGCGCCAGCTGCGCGATCTCGGAGTTCAGCGGGTTGGCCGCCGTCTCGTCGTTCGCGCTCTGGGCCAGCGCCTTCAGCTCGCCGGCCAGCCGCTCGATCTCGGAGACCGTGCCGTCCTGATTCAGGTCCAGCGGGTCGATCTCGGTCGAGGTGGCACTGGTGCTGGTGCCCGACGCGGCCGGCGGTGGCATGCCACCCGGCGGCGGGCCCGACGGCCGGCCGGCCTCGAACTCGGCGCGCGTCAGCTGGCCGTCGCCGTCGGCGTCCAGCTCGCCGAAGACGTCGACCTCGTCGTTGGCCGCGCCGCGCGCCTGCACGAAGTCCAGCGTCGACGACGGTGGCGACATCAGTTCGCGCAGGCCCTGGCTCAGCTCATCGCTGCTGAGGCTGCCGTCGCCGTCCATCTGCTTCAACAGTTCGGCACTGTCGCCGGACTGGCCGGCGTGCTCCAGCATCGCGCCCAGCTCGGTCGCATCGACGCCGCCGCTGCCATCGCTGTCCGCCTTGGCGAACATGCGGGCCTCGTGCTCGGCCTTGCGGCTGGCGCCGCTGTCCCAGGACCGGTTCACGCTGCCCAGGCCGCTGATCGTGCTCATGGCTACTCCTTCAGAAAGAGGTTGGAATGCGCCCGCACGCCGGTGGCGGCGGGCAAATCCATTCTTCTGAGGCGCAGTAAGCCGTTCTTGTTCGCTATGTATCGGGGCCGACACAAAGCGGGTTTCGATGCCGCGAACTGGGCGGCGATGCCGGCCCAGTTCGGTCGATCAGATCGCCAGCGCCGCGTCGGCGGCGCCGGCAAAGCCCCGCGGCCACAGCGCCAGCCCGCCGCCCAGGCTCCAGGCCTGCTCGTGGCCCAGCCGGCGCAGGGCCTGTGCCGCCTGCGCGCTGCGGTTGCCGCTGCGGCAGAAGAACACCACCGGCGCCTCGGCCGGCAGGGCCAGCCAGGCGGCCAACGCATTGGGCAGGCCGGACAGCGCGACGGCCTCGCGGTGCACGCTGGCAGCCAGTTCGGGCGCCTGGCCCAGGCGCTGCTCGTAGGGCTCGCGCACGTCCACCAGCCGCAGGTCGGGATGTCGCCCCAGCAGGTCCAGCAGCGCCTGCGGCCCCAACTCACTGGACGCCTGCGCACAGCCGCCATCGACACGCGCGCCGCAGGCCACGGTCTGGTACTCGGTGAAGGCCAGGCCTTGCTCCAGTCCGGCCTTGGCAGCGGCAAAGCCGGCGGCATCGATGCGGCCACCCAGCACGTCGGCCAGCAGCGGCTGGGCAGCGCATTCGACGGCCAGCGTGCTGGCGAAGCGGTCGTCGTAGTCGTGGCCCGGCAGCAGCAGCGTGTGCGGGCCCACGGCCTGCTCCAGCCGCGCCAGCGAGGCCGCGTAGTCCAGCGGCGCGCTCTGCTCGAAGTCGCTGCGGCCCAGCGCGCCGGGCATGACGGTGTCGCCCACGAAGGCCAGGCGCAGCCCTGCCTCGTCATGCAGCAGGTAGGCCGTCGAGTCCTGCGTGTGGCCCGGAATGGGCAACCGGGTCAGCCGCAATGCGCCCAGCACGATGGCATCGGCACCGCGCGGCCAGCCCAGCCCGTCGACCTCGCCACGCGGCTGCCGCAGCGCCGCCAGCAGCTCGGGCGCCGAGGAGACATGGTCGCCATGGCTGTGCGTGTCCAGCACCGCGGCCAGCGCATAGCCCTGGCAGCCCAGCCACTGGGCGAGCCGCTCGGTCAGCCCGGGCAGCGGGTCGATGACCACGGCGCGGCGGCTGGCTGCATCTGCCAGCAGGTAGCAGCAGGCGCCGTCCACCACGAAGCGCGTCAGGCCGTCGGCCGGCAGCGCCTGGCCCGGCGCGCTGGGGTCCAGGCAGCTCTCGCGCAGCGATTCGCCGCAGATGCGGATGCGCGCACAGGCCTCGTCGATGAAATCGGCATCGGCCACCGGCCCGAACGACAGGCGCACGGCAGACGCGGTCTGCCAGGCCGGCAGGCCCATGGCCTGCAGCACGTAGCTGGGCTGGGCCTTGGCCGCGCTGCAGGCCGAACCGCCGCTGACGCGCAGTTCGGCGGCGTCGAACAGGTCCAGCAGCAGCTTGGAGCTGATGCCGGGCACGGAGAAGTTCAGCGTGGTCGGCAGGCACAGCTCCGGCGGTGCGTTGAACACCAACCCGGGGAAGGCCTGCCGCAGCGCCGCGGCCAGGCGGTCGCGGTAGCCCGACAGCGTGGCGGGGTCGCGGAACACGCGGCCCTCGTCCAGCGCGGCCAGCACGGCGCCCAGTGCGGCGATGCCCGACATGTTCTCGGTGCCCGAGCGCAGCGCGCCCTCCTGGCCGCCCCCGGCCAGCAGCGGCGTGAACGGGGCGTCCTCGCGCACGTACAGCAGGCCGATGCCCTTGGGCGCGTAGAGCTTGTGGC
>CBFGPX010000118.1:0-12335 GCA_965650725.1 uncultured Comamonadaceae bacterium
CGCGCCCAAGCGCGTGCTGGTGCTGGGCGGCGGCGACGGCATGGCCGTGCGCGAGGTGCTGAAGTACCCGAGCGTCGAGCAGGTCACCTTGGTGGAGCTGGACCCGCTGATGACCACGCTGTTCCGCGACTCGCCCAAGCTGGCCGCGCTGAACGGCCATGCGCTGTCGTCGCCCAAGCTGACCATCATCAACACCGATGCCTTCGGCTGGCTGGAGCAGCAATCGGAAACCTTCGACGTCATCGTCATCGACTTCCCCGACCCGTCCAACTTCGCGCTCGGCAAGCTCTACACGGCCAGCTTCTACGAGTTCGTGGACCAGCACCTGAGCGCGGGCGGCTACGCGGTGGTGCAGACCACATCGCCGCTGATCGCGCGGCGCAGCTTCTGGACCGTGGTGACCACCATCGAGTCGGTCGGCCTGACGGCCACGCCCTACCACGCCCATGTGCCGAGCTTCGGCGAATGGGGCTTCATCCTCGCGTCGCGGCGGCCGTTCCGCCTGCCGACGCAGTTCCCGCCCGGGCTGCGCTTCATGACGGCGCAGACGCTGCCGACGCTGCTGAACTTTCCACCGGACATGGCACGCGTGCCCACCGAGGTGAACCGGCTGAGCAACCAGGTGCTGGTGCAGGAGTTCGAGGCCGAGTGGGGCCAGGTGCACTGATGCCGACACGGCGCGAGCTGTTGCTGGCGGGCCTGGCCACCGCCGGTTGCACGCCTGGTTCACCGCCGCTGCAGGGCGGCTGGGTCGGCACGCATCCCGCGCGCGGCCACCGGTTGCGTGACGGATTGCCCGCGACCGACGGCGCGCTGCGCAAGGCCGCCGTCGTCATCGTCGGTGCCGGCATCGCCGGCCTGGCCTGCGCACGCGAACTGGCCAAGCGCGGCGTGACCGACATCGCACTGCTGGACCTGGAGGACCAGGCAGGCGGCAACAGCCGCGGCCATGTCCTTGCCGGCTCGCCCTGTCCGCTGGGCGCGCACTACCTGCCCATTCCCGGCACCGAGGCACGCGAGGTCAGCGAACTGCTGCACGAGCTGGGCCTGGCCCGCTCGCACCTGGGCCGCACGGAATGGGACGAACGCCACCTGTGCCACAGCCCGCAGGAGCGGCTGTTCATCGACGGCGAATGGCACGAGGGCCTGCTGCCGCCGGCCGAAGAAGGCGCCTCGCGCGAGCAGTACCGTCGCTTCTCGGCGCTGGTGTCCCAGGCCCAGCGCGAGGCCGGCTTCGCGATGCCCACGCGGCGCGCGCGCTGGACCGCGGCACATGCCGCGCTCGACGCGCAGACCTTTGCCGCCTGGCTGGACCGCGCCGGCCTGACCGACACCCGCCTGCGCTGGTACCTGGACTACTGCTGCCGCGACGATTTCGGCGCGGACGCGGCGGGCGTGTCCGCCTGGGCCGGCCTGCACTACTTCGCCAGCCGCCACGGCTTCCACGCACCGGGCGACGACACGGCCGAGCGCGAACCGGTGCTGACCTGGCCCGAAGGCAACGGCTGGCTCAGCCAGCGCCTGGCCGCGCCGCTGCGCGACCGCACGCACGCGGGCCGCAGCGTGCTGCGCGTGACCGAGCACAAGCACGGTGTCGAGCTGCTGGCCTGGAACGAGGCTGCCGGCGCAGCCGAGCGCTGGCAGGCGCGGGCCGTCGTGATGGCCACGCCGCTGTTCATCGCAGCGCGCGTGCTGGCCGCCCCGCCGGATGCGCTGCGCCAGGCCGCAGGTCAACTCCGCTACGCGCCCTGGCTGACCGCCAACCTGCTGCTGCGCGAGCCGCTGCTGATCCGCCCGGGCCTGCCCACGGCCTGGGACAGCGTGCGCTACGGCACGACGGCGCTGGGCTATGTGGACGCGCGCCACCAGTCCATGAACCCGGCCCCCCAGCCACCGCTGCTGACCGCCTACCTGGCCCTGCCGGCCACGCAGCGCGGCGAGTTGCTGCGGCAGCCCTGGCAGCACTGGGCCCGCGTCGTCACCGACGAGCTTGCGCTGACGCACCCGGACCTGCCGCCCAAGCTGGAGCGCATCGACCTGTGCCGCTTCGGTCATGCGATGAGCATCCCGATGCCGGGCCTGCGCGGCTCGGCGGCGCTGGCCGCGCTGAACGAGGCGCGTGGCCGCGTCGTGTTCGCGCACGCCGACCTGGCGGGCTACTCCGTGTTCGAGGAGGCCTACACGGCCGGCGTCGAGGCGGCGGCACGGATCCTGCCCGGTTGATGCGCGCCCTGCCGCCTTGTTCACAATGCGCCATGGGTGGACCTCTTCTCGCCGTGGGCGCGCTGCTGTTCCTGCTGGCCGCGCCGGCCGCGGCGCAGCGCTTCGACGTGGTCGCCAACGGCAGGCGCCAGACCTGGCCATTGCTGGACAAGGCCGAGCAGCCCTGGCGCATCTGCGCCCTGCTGCCACATGGCCGCGACAAATACTGGTGGGGCGTGTCCTGGGGCCTGGCCGAGCAGGCCAGGCAGCTGGGCGTGCGGGTCGGCATCTATGCGGCCAGCAGCTACGAGCACCTGCCGATGCAGAAGCAGCAGTGGGCCGACTGCGAGGCCGCGGGCGCGCAGGCCTTCGTGCTCGCCGCCATCCATGCCGACGCCTTCGGCGCCGAGGTGGCCCGCGCCCGGGCGGCCGGCAAGCCGGTCATCGACCTGATCAACGGCGTCAACGCCGATGTCACCAGCAGCGCCAGCGTCAGCTTCGCCGACATGGCCGCGCTGACGGCCGAGACCTTGCTGCGCGATGCCGGCGGCCGCCACGTCAAGGTGGCCTGGTTTCCCGGCCCGGCCGACGCCGCCTGGGTGCGCGACGGCGAGCGCGGCCTGGTCGGTGCGCTGGCCGGTAGGAACGCCGAGTTGAGCCGCGGCGGGCACGGCCCCACCGACGCCAGGTCGCAGGCCACGCTGGTGCGCAGCCACGTGGAGGCCACCGGCGTGCCGGACTACCTGGTCGGCAACGCGGTTGCCATCGAGTTCGCCGCGCGCTACTTCGGCCAGCGCAGCGGCCGGCAGCCCCGGCTGCTGGCCTATTACGCGACGGAGGAGGTGGTGGGCCGCATCGCCCGCGGCGAGGTGCTTGCCGCCCCCACCGACCAGCCCGTCGTCCAGGCGCGCATCGCGCTGGACCTGGCCGTGCGGGCGCTGCAGCAGCAGGCGGTGCCGCGCCGGGTCAGCCCCAGCATCCTGATGCTGGACCGGCAAAGCCTGCCGGCCACCGACCTGACACGCCTGCTGCCGCCCAAGGGCCAGTGGATGGTGCAGCAGCCGCTGCCGCCGGCGCCGCGCTGATCAGCCGCGTCGCAGCTGCTGGCGGCGCAGCTCGGCGGGCGCGAAGGCGGCGATCATCGCGGCCATCAGCGCCTCGGCCTTGGCGCTGTTGTCGGCGCCGTAGTTGCAGACGTAGACGTCCAGCGTCACGCCGCCCAGCTCGGGCCAGGTGTGGATGGCCAGGTGCGATTCGGCCAGCAGCACGACGCCGGTGATGCCACCCTGCCCGTCGGCGGGGCCGAAGCGGTGGAAGAGTTCGGCCACCCCGGTCAGCCCGGCACCCGACACCGCAGATCGGCAATGCGCGGCGAGCGCCTCGGGCTGCGTCATCCACGGCGCGGCGGGGTCGCAGCCGCCCAGGTCGGCCGTCAGGTGCAGGCCTTGCATCAGCGCTCCACCTGCGCGCGCCAGGCGCTGGGCGCCTGGCCGTAGGCCTGGCGAAACAGGCGCGAGAAATGCGAACTGTCCTTGAAGCCGCAGCCGTGCGCGATGGTGGTGATCGAAGCCTGCGCATCCATGCGCAGCAGCCCGGCGGCACGCTGCAGGCGGCAGGCCCAGATCAGCCGGCTGGCGGTCAGGCCCTGAGCCGCCAGCAACTGGTCGAGCCGGCGGCGGCTCAGCCGCAGCCTCGCGGCCAGGCTGTCGGGTGTGACCGCCGCAAGGTCCAGCTCCACGAAGCTGCGGCTCTGCCGCTGGACCCAGGCCTGCGGTGCGGGCCCCGCCGACAGGCGCTCGGCCAGCAACTGCGACATCGCCATGGCCGCGGCCCATCCGGAGGACGGCGACAGCCCCGCCGAGCGACGCCAGCCCCGCAGCAGGCCCAGCAAGGGCTCGTCGGCGGCCTGCGCCGCCCACGCCTGCCCGATCAGGCGCCCCTCGAAGCGCGGCACGAAGGCCACCGCATGCCGGAACCCGGCATCGCTGCACAGCTCCGCGCCATCACGCGGGTCCAGCAACACCAGGTCACCCGGCTGCAGGCGCTCCCGCCCGCGCGACGTGCGCAACTCGGCCCGGCCGGCCTCGATGGACACGAGCTTCAGGCAGGTCGATGCGCCCGCCTCGAAGCGGGCCTGCAGACGCGTTCCCGTCACGGTCGCCACGCCGAAGCCGCGCGCCAGCATGCCCCGCAGCGCGGCAGGCGCCCTGCCGTTTCCATCCCAGACCAGTCTTGCTTCCATGCCATCCCTGCGAACCGCGTGCCTGCGACCTATGGTGGCGCCTCATGAAAAGGAGAGCGCACGCATGACGCAGTCTACTGAGAGCCATCTGTTCTGGCTGACCCTGGCCACGCTGTTGACGGGCCTGGCCTGGTTGCCCTACGTGGTCAACCGCTTCCGCGAACTGGGCGCGCCGGGCTGGGCCTGGTTTCCGCCCGCCGACCCGCCGCACCGGGCCGAATGGGCCAACCGCGCGGCCCGCGCCCATGCCAATTCGGTGGAGAACCTCGTGGTGTTCGCGCCGCTGGCGCTGGCCGTGGCCCTCGGCGGCCGCGGTGACGCGCTCACCGCCGGCGCCTGCCAAGCCTACTTCTGGGCACGCGCAGGCTACATCGCCATCTGCATGGCGGGCCTGCCCATCATTCCGCGCACGCTGTGCTTCCTGGCCGGGGTGGCCTGCCAGCTGCTGCTGGCGCTGCGGCTGCTGGGCTGGCTGTGAGCCTCAACCGCCGGTGACCGGCGGGAAGAAGGCCAGCTCGTCGCCATCCGCCAGCGCGGCGGATTCGGCGCACATCTTCTGGTTCAGCGCCGAGCGCACCGCGCGGCCAGGCGCCAGAGCCTCGGCATGCACGCCGCCGCGCGAGCGCAGCGCCTCGCGCGCCGCCGCCACGGTGCTGCCGGGTGGCAGGACCAGCGCCTCGCCCTCGCCGAGCTTCTCGCGCAACGAGGCAAAGAACTTCAGGCGCACGGCAATGGTCATGACAGCAGCTCCGCAAACGGGATGAAGCGCACCGTGTCACCCGCCTTGAAGGGCTGGCCCGGTGGGTTGTCCAGCAGGCCGTCGGCCCAGAAGGCCGAGGTCAGCACGCCGCTGCTCTGGTTGCCGAACAGCGCCAGGCCACCGTCATCGCCCAGCCGCACGCGCAGGAACTCCCGGCGCTTGTCGGGCCTGGGCCAGTCGAAGCCCGCCGCGATGCGGCAGGCGCGCGGCGCCAGGCGCGTGGCCCCCTGCAGTTTCAGCAGTGCGGGCCGCACGAGCACGAAGAAAGTCACCAGGCTGGACACCGGATTGCCGGGCAGGCCGATGAAATGGGCCTCGCCCACACGGCCATACGCGAAGGGCTTGCCGGGCTTGATGGCAATGGCCCACAGGTCCAGCCGCCCCTCGGCCTGCACGGCCGGGCGCAGGTGGTCCTCTTCGCCGACGGACACACCGCCGGAGGTCAGGATGACGTCGGCCCGGGAGGCGGCTTCACGCAGCGCGGCGCGCGTGGCGTCCAAGTTATCCGGCACGATGCCCAGGTCCACCACCTCGCAGCCCAGCCCTTCCAGCAGCGCACGCAGCGTGAAGCGGTTGGAGTTGTAGATGGCGCCGGGCGGCAGCGGCTCGCCGGGCATGACCAGTTCGTCGCCGGTCGAGAACAGCGCGACGCGCGGGCGGCGGGTCACGGTGAGCTGCGCCGCGCCAGCGGTCGCAGCGAGGCCCAGCGACACGGCGTCCAGCCGCGTGCCGGCCGGCAGCACGACGACGCCGGCCTTCACATCCTCGCCGCGGCGGCGCACATGCTGACCGGCGCTGACGGGCTGGGTCACGCGCAACTGGCCGTCCGCCAGTTCGGTGTGCTCCTGCATGACCACGGTGTCTGCGCCCGGCGGCACCTGCGCGCCGGTGAAGATGCGCGCGGCTTCGCCAGCGGCCAGCGGCGTCGGCACGCTGCCGGCGGGGATGCGCTGCGTCACGGGCAGCAGGCCCGCGGCATCGGTGGCACGCAGGGCGTAGCCGTCCATGGCCGAGTTGTCGGCGGGCGGCACGTCCACCGGCGACACGAGGTCCGCCGCCAGCACGCGGCCACGCGCATCGAACGTGGCCAGCGTCTCAACCTGCACCAGCGGCGTCATCTGCGCCAGCAGCGACGCCAGCGCGTCGTCCAGCGGGATCAGGCCGGGCTTCTTGCCGTCAGACATGGGCGCGGATGTAGGCCTTCACCTGGGCCACGTCGGCGGGCATGACCTTCACGCGCTTGGGCAGGTCCTCGATGCCTTCCAGCGCCGCGGGCCGCGGCGGCTCGGTGCCCAGGGCCTCCACGATGGTGGAGGCGAACTTGGCCGGCAGCGCCGTCTCCAGCACCAGCATGGTCGTGCCGGGCTCGTGTCTCTCCAGCGCCACCTTGAGGCCGTCGGCCGTGTGCGGGTCGATGACGATGCCGTGCTCGGCATGGCAGCGGCGGATGGTGGCCACGCGGTCGGCGTGCGTGCTGCGGCCGGACGTGAAGCCAAAACCCGCGATGTCGGCATGCTCGCTGGCCGCCAACTCGAACTGCGGCGCGGTGAAGTGCGCCTTCACGCGCGCGCCGTCGCGGCCCAGCAGGTCGAACACGAAGCGCTCGAAGTTGCTGGCCTTGGAGATGTCCATCGACGGGCTCGACGTCTCGTGCGTGTCGGCCGTGCCGCGCGGGCGGTAGGCGCCGGTGCGGAAGAACTCGTCGAGCACGTCGTTCTCGTTGGTGGCCACCACCAGCTTGGCAATGGGCAGGCCCATCATGCGCGCCACATGGCCCGCGCACACGTTGCCAAAGTTGCCGCTGGGCACCGTGAAGCTGACCTTCTGGTCGTTGGTCTCGGTGGCCTGGATGTAGCCCGCAAAGTAGTACACCACCTGCGCCAGCAGGCGCGCCCAGTTGATGGAGTTGACGGTGCCAATCTTGTACTTGCGCTTGAAGGCCAGGTCGTTGCTGACGGCCTTGACGATGTCCTGGCAGTCGTCGAACACGCCTTCGATGGCGATGTTGTGGATGTTGGCGTCCTGCAGGCTGAACATCTGCGCCTGCTGGAACGGGCTCATGCGGCCGTTGGGGCTGAGCATGAAGACCTTGACGCCCTTCTTGCCGCGCATCGCGTACTCGGCGGCGCTGCCGGTGTCGCCGGAAGTGGCGCCCAGGATGTTCAGCGTCTCGCCGCGGCGGCCCAGCTCGTACTCGAACAAGGCGCCCAGCAGCTGCATGGCCATGTCCTTGAAGGCCAGCGTCGGGCCGTTGGACAGGCCTTGCAGCGCGATGTGGTCGCCCAGCCAGGTCAGCGGCGTGATCTGCTCCGTGCCAAAGACCTCGGCCGTGTAGACGCGGCGCGTGATGGCGCGCAGGTCGTCGGCGGGAATGTCGTCGATGTAGAGCGACAGGATCTCGAACGCCAGGTCCGCGTAGGCGAGGCCACGCCAGCGCGTCAACGTGGCGGCATCGACCTTCGGATAGGTCTTGGGCAGATACAGGCCGCCATCGGGCGCCAGGCCTTCCAGCAGGATGTCGGAGAAGCCGCGCTCGGTCTGGTCACCGCGGGTGGAGATGTACTTCATGTTCAGGCCAGTTCTTCCTTGCGCAGCTTGACGATGGGCGCGAGCACGGTGGGCAGGCCCTGCATCTTGGCCAGCGCCTCGTTCATGCGGCCTTCGACGGTGTCGTGCGTCAGGATGATGAGGTCGGTCTGACGCTCGCCTTCGGCGGACTCGCGCTGCAGCACGGCGTCGATGGAGATGTCGTGCTCGGCCAGGATGGTGGTGATGCGCGACAGCACGCCGGCCTGGTCCGCGACGACCAGGCGCAGGTAGAAGGCGGTGTTCACGTCGGCCATGGGCAGCACGGGCGTGTCGCTCATCGCGTCGGGCTGGAAGGCCAGGTGGGGCACGCGGTGGTCGGGGTCGGCGGTGGCCAGGCGGGTCACGTCCACCAGGTCGGCGACGACGGCCGAGGCGGTCGGCTCGGCGCCGGCGCCCTTGCCGTAGTACAGCGTCGTGCCGACGGCATCGGCCTGCACGACGACAGCGTTCATCGCGCCTTCGACATTGGCGATGAGGCGGGTCGCCGGGATCAGCGTGGGGTGCACGCGCAGCTCGAAGCCGTTCTCACGGCGGCGCGTGATGCCCAGCAGCTTGATGCGGTAGCCGAGCTGCTCGGCGTACTTGATGTCGGTGGCCTGCAGCGCGGAGATGCCTTCCACGTGCGCCTTGTCGAACTGCACCGGCACGCCGAAGGCGATGGCGCTCATGATGGTCAGCTTGTGGGCCGCGTCCACGCCTTCGATGTCGAAGGTCGGGTCGCTCTCGGCATAGCCCAGGCGCTGCGCTTCCTTCAGCACGGTGGCGAAGTCCAGGCCCTTGCCGCGCATCTCCGACAGGATGAAGTTGGTCGTGCCGTTGATGATGCCGGCGATCCACTCGATGCGGTTGGCCGTCAGGCCTTCGCGCAGCGCCTTGATGATGGGGATGCCGCCAGCGACCGCAGCTTCAAAGGCGACGACGACGCCCTTCTCGCGCGCAGCTTCGAAGATCTCGGTGCCATGCAGCGCCAGCAGTGCCTTGTTGGCCGTGACGACATGTTTGCCGTTGGCGATCGCCTGCAGCACCAGCGTGCGTGCCGGTTCGATGCCGCCGATCAGCTCAACGACGATGTCGATGGCGGGGTTGTTCACCAGCTCTTGCGCATCACCCGTGCAGGGCACGCCGTCGCCGACGATGGCCTGGTAGGCCTTGGCGCGCTCGGCATTGCGGGCGGCCACCATCGCAATCGCTATGCCCCGGCCGGCGCGGCCGCGAATCTCGGTCTGGTTGCGCTGCAGGACGTTGAAGGTGCCGGCACCGACGGTGCCGAGGCCGATCAGGCCGACTTGGATCGCTTTCATTGCAGGGCTCTCAGGACAACGGGAAATCAGGCGGAGTGGCGGCGGCGATAGCCAGCCAGGAAACGTTCGATGCGGCCGATGGCCTCGCGCAGGTCGTCCACATTGGGCAGGAAGACGAGGCGGAAATGGTCGTGTTCCGGCCAGTTGAAGCCGGTGCCCTGGACGATGAGCACCTTCTCGTCGGCCAGCAGCTCGTAGGCGAACTGCTGGTCGTCGGCGATGGGGTACATCTGCGGGTCCAGCCGCGGGAACATGTACAGCGCGGCCTTCGGCTTGACGACGCTGACGCCCGGGATCTGCGTCAGCAGCTCGTAGGCCAGGTCGCGCTGGCGGCACAGGCGGCCGGTGGGCGCGACGAGGTCGTCGATGCTCTGGTAACCGCCCAGGGCGGTCTGGATGGCCAATTGCCCCGGCGTGTTGGAGCACAACCGCAGCGAGGCCAGCATGTTCAGGCCCTCGATGTAGTCGCGGGCGTGGCGCTTCTCGCCGCTGACGACCATCCAGCCGGCCCGGTAGCCGCAGCTGCGGTAATTCTTGGACAGGCCGTTGAAGGTGATGAACAGCACGTCGTCGGCCAGCGAAGCCATTGCCGTGTGCATGTTGCCGTCGTACAGCGTCTTGTCATAGATCTCGTCGGCGAAGACGACGAGTTGATGCTTGCGGGCCAGCTCGATGATGCCCAGCAGCAGGTCGTTGGGATACAGCGCGCCGGTCGGGTTGTTCGGGTTGCAGACCATGATGCCGCGGGTGCGATCGGTGATCTTGCTCTCGATGTCGGCCAGGTCGGGCAGCCAGCCGGCGCCCTCGTCGCAGCGGTAGTGCACCGGGCGGCCACCGGACAGGCCGACGACCGCCGTGTAGAGCGGGAAGTCCGGCGCCGGGATCAGGATCTCGTCGCCGTCGTTGACCAGCGCGTTGATGGCCATCTGGATCAGCTCGGACGCGCCGTTGCCGAGGTACACGTCATCGACGGTGACGCCCTTGACGCCCTTCTGCTGCATGTAGTGCACCACCGCCTTGCGCGGCGCGAACAGGCCCTTGCTGTCGGTGTAGCCGCCGGCGTCGCCGAGGTTGCGGATCATGTCCTGCACGATCTCGTCCGGCGGCGTCAGGCCGAAAACGGCGGTGTTGCCGATGTTCAGCTTGATGATCTTCTGGCCCTCTTCCTCCATCTGCCGGGCCTTGTCCAGCACCGGGCCACGGATGTCGTAGCTGACGCTGGCGAGCTTGCTGGACTTGGCGATGGGCTTCAAAAGGGGCTCCGGCGCAGCGTCTGCTGCAGTGCAAAAAGAGGGGCCTCGAAGTTTAAAGGGCCGGGCACGCGGCATGCCGTTCTGGGCGACACTCGCGCCCGGCTTTCAGCGCCTCTGTTTCAGATGAAGTTCCAGCTCGACGAGCCGCAAGGCGGCAACAGCATCTCCCGCCACGACACCCAGGGCGTCTGGGTCAATGGCCAGCTCCACACGGCCAGCGTGCTGGTGCCGTGGAAAGGTGACGTGGTCGCCTGGGCGCCTTCGCGCTTCGAGGAACTTCAGCCCGCGCATTTCGAAGCAATCCAGGCACTGAAACCCGAGCTGGTGGTCTTTGGCAGCGGTGCACGGCTGCGTTTCCCGAGCCCGGCGCTGTGGCGCGGGCTGGTCGAGGCGCGCATCGGCTTCGAGGTGATGGACATCGCCGCCGCCTGCCGCACCTACAACGTGCTGGCCAGCGAAGGCCGCAATGTGCTGGCGGCGCTGCTGATCGAGGGATGACCTGCCGGCCGAAGCGGTGGGGCGAGGCCCTATAATCACTGGCTATTGCTTGCGGGCGCCCGCGTGACATCGCTCACGAACCGGGGACCCCGTGAGACCAACTTGCCGCACCCCCCAATGACGCCTGCGCTCAACAAACCCCTGCCGGAAATTGAGGCTCAAGCCACCGGCGGCGTGAAGTTCACCGGCAACGCCTTCCTGGGCAAGTCGGTCGTGCTGTACTTCTATCCGAAGGACAACACGCCGGGTTGTACCACCGAAGCGATGCAATTCCGGGATCGCCACAAGGACTTCGTGAAGGCCGGCGCCGTCGTGTTCGGCGTCTCTCGCGACAACATGGCCTCGCACGACAAGTTCAAGCAGGCACTGGAACTGCCGTTCGAGCTGATTGCCGACACCGAAGAGAAGCTCTGCCACATGTTCGGCGTGGTCAAGAACAAGATCATGTACGGCAAGAAGGTCAAGGGCATCGAGCGCTCGACCTTTTTGATCAGCCCCTCCGGCGTGCTGGTCGGCGAATGGCGCGGCATCAAGGTCGCCGGCCATGTCGACGAGGTGCTGAAGGCCGTGAAGGGCCTGAAGAAGGAAGCGGCCTGACACGCGTTGCTTCCTGACATCGCGGCTACCCGCGGGATGTGCATAATCAGCCCATGCCCCGGGTCGAATCCATGTCTCAGATCAAAAAGCCGCACTCATCTTGTGCGGCTTTTTGCTTTCTGGCGCCTGGTGAGCGTGGGGTTCACTTCCCGTCGACACGCCGTACATGCCACTGCCTAAGCCTCCTGCACAACGCGCCAGCCGCCTCGATGCCACTGCTTATTCGGCCAATCTGACCCCCAGCAAACCCCGCGCGACACCCCCGAGCGTCGCGCCCGCGCTGAGTCCGGCGACGCCGGCCGCGCCGCCCTCAGCCGAAGTGCTGCGACTCCCCACTCCCGCCTCCAACCCAGCCGGCGCCAAGTCGGGCTTGCCCGTCAAGGCGGCGAGCAAAACGCCGGCCAAGACGGCCGCCGCGCCCAAGCGCACGCGCAAGCCGGCCGGCGATCCCAAGCTCTTCGTCCTCGACACCAACGTGCTGATGCACGACCCGATGTCGCTGTTCCGTTTCGAGGAGCACGACGTCTACCTGCCGATGATCACGCTCGAAGAGCTGGACGGGCACAAGAAGGGCATGACCGAAGTCGCCCGCAACGTGCGCCAGGTCAGCCGCGAACTGGACCAGCTCGCCGCCAGCCTGCAGAGCAGCAGCATCGCCGAGATGGCCAAGGGCCTGCCGCTGGCCGCCACCGGCCACCGCGAGGCCGAGGGCAAGCTGTTCTTCCAGACCGAGCTGATCGACACGCCGCTGCCGCAAGGCCTGCCGCAGGGCAAGGCGGACAACCAGATCCTGGGCGTCGTCCAGGCGCTGAAGGGCCGCCACCCGGGCCGCGAAGTCGTGCTGGTGTCCAAGGACATCAACATGCGCATCAAGGCCCGCGCGCTGGGCCTGC
>CBFGPX010000119.1:0-12225 GCA_965650725.1 uncultured Comamonadaceae bacterium
CACGTTCCAGTTGCCCTGGGCGCCCACGGTCTGGCCGCGGTTGCCGGCAATGCGCACATCATCCGCGTTAGAGGTCAGGCCCTGGAAGCGGAGATTGGCCTGGGGGAAGGCGATGCCCACCAGACCGGGATGCTGCGGCGTGTTGGCGTCGTGCGGGTCGAGGTGGTCATCGGTCCAGTAGACGCCGGGCGTGAAGTTCACCGTCGTGCCGTCCGCGATGTTGGCGGCCTTCAGCTCCTGCAGCGTGCGAAAGGTGAAGGCGTTGCGCCGCGACTCGTCCAGGTAGGCGTCCACCACGACGTTGGCCGCCGACAGCGGCACGAACTTGGCCTGCAGCGCGAGGTCGGTCGTGACCCGGTCATGCACGAAATCCCACATGCGACCCGGGCCTGCGTCGGGCTGGAACCAGCCGACGAAATAGTGGTCGGGTCCACGGTCGGGCCTGGCGGGGGCCTGCAGCAAGGCCTGGTCGGCGAACCGCGCCCGCGTGAGTCGGCCCTCGACCTCGAAGGTCACCCGATGCGACGCGGCCGGCTCGGCCTTGGCCGACCCGGCGCCGCACGCCGCCAGCAGGGTCACCCAGGCGAGGAGCAGCAGGGCAAGGAACTCGCGCACGCAGCTCATGCGGCGGCGACCGCTGGACGGACGGTGATGGGGTGCTGCGTCATGGGGCGTCTCCACAGGTTTGAAGGCGTTGCGGCCGCGACTGTAGTGGCTCGCCCCGGACGATGACTTCTTGCTCCACGGCCTGCGCCATGCGCTACTCCGACGCATGAAGACCCTCCTCGCCACCGCACTGCTGCTGCCGATGCTGGGCCTGGCCCAGACCTGCGCGCCGCCGACCGACCTGAAGACCGAGGCCGACGCCGCGCGCGTCCAGCAGCTGGCCATCGCGTTGCTGCCCTGCCTGGCGGCCCCCGATCCCAGGCTGCGCGACGAGATCGCTTTCGAGCAGCTGTCGGCCTGGGCCCGTGCACGCAAGCTGGACGCGGCCACGCTGCAGCGCCTGCGCACCGAGCTGGTCGCCGTGCTGGACGGCCCGGCCGACGCCGCCGGCGTGCACCAGCCGTTTGCCGCGCTGACGCTGGCCGAGGTGGCGCGGGCAGACCGGCTGCAGCCCTTCATGACGCCAGAACAGCGCGCCGAGCTGGTGGCGCGCGCCGCCCGCTTTCTCGTCGGCGTGCGTGACTACCGCGGCCTGGTGGCCGGCGAGGGCTGGCGCCACGGCGTGGCCCACGGCGCCGACCTGGCCTTGCAGTTGGGGCTAAACGACGCGCTGGACGCGGCGCAGCGCCAGACGCTGCTGGACGCCGTCAGCGCCCAGGTGCTGGCCGACCACCGCCACGCCTACCGCTTCGGCGAAGGCCAGCGCCTGGCCCGCGCGGCGCTGCAGCTGCTGCTCAGGTTGAAACCCGACGACGCCGCGCTGCAGGCCTGGCTGGACGGGCTGCTCGCGCCGCTGAAGCGGGCCAAGGCCTGGGACGAGACGGCCATGACCGACCTGCACAACCTGCGCGGCTTCCTGTGGCCGCTGCTGGCCGGCGCGCTGGACCTGAGCGACGCCGTGCAGCGCGACCGCCTCGTGGCGCCGCTGCAGAAGACGCTGCGGCGCCTGCCCTGATCAGCGCACGGGCGCGTCCTCGTCCAGCCGCTCATGGAAGCCCTCGGCACCCTGCTTCCAGTAGGCCGCCACCTTCAGCCCCTCCTTGGGGTGGCCCTTGTCGCGCAGCATCAGCTCGCGCAGCTGCGCCATGGACTGCGCCTCGCCGGCACACCACACATAGCCCTCGCCTGCCGGCAGCGCCGCGCTGCGCAGCGCTTGCAGCAGTGCCTGCGGCGTGGCCAGCACGCGCAGGTCCAGCGCCGCCGGCCGGCGCACGGGCAGCGTGGGTGCGTCGTCCATCAGCAGCCACAGCGACACGCGCGCGTCTGCCGGCAGCTCCTCCAGCCGGCGCGCGATGGCCGGCCAGGCCGTGTCGTCGCCCACCAGCCAGTGCCAGGCGTAGTCCGTCGGGATGACCATGGAGCCGCGCGGGCCGGCGACCGTCAAGGTCTGCCCCGGCGCCGCCTGCGCGGCCCAGCTGCTGAACGGGCCGCTGCCATGCAGCGCGAACTCCAGCACCAGCTCGCCGCGCTGCGTGTCGAAGGCGCGCGGCGTGTAGTCGCGCATCAGCGGGCCGCCCGCGCTCGCGTCGGGGTTGGGCAGCATCAGCTTGACGTGGTCGTCGAACGAGCTGGACACGAAGCTCTTCAGCGAATCGCCCTGCAGCGTGACGACGACGAAGCGGCCGTCGCGACGCGCCACCTCGGTGACCGTCAGCTCGCGGCGCTGGATCTCATGCCGCACGCGCTGCACGCGGCGGACCGGCATTTCATCGGACATGATGGAAGACTGTTTGGTTGATAATGTCATCCATCATGAGCAAGACAGTTGATAAAGTCAACTCAAAGCCCCTCACGCTCGCTGGGGAGATCTTCGACCTGCTGCACGCGGTGATGCACCTGCACCGCGGCCGCCAGCCGCGCGAGGCTGCCGCGCAGGACGAGGCCGCGCTGACGCACATGGAGGCCCGCGCGCTGGGCTTCATCGGCCGGCAAGCGGGCGCCACGCAGACCGACCTGGTGCAGCGCAGCGGGCGCGACAAGGCGCAGATCGCGCGGCTGATCGCCTCGCTGAAGGCCCGCGGCCTCATCGAGGCCAGCGCCGACGCTGCCGACCGCCGCACCCAGCGGCTGGCGCTGACCGAGGCCGGCCAGGCCCTGCACCGCCGGCTGCGCCGCCATGGCGAACAGCTGGCGCAGGCGGCGGTGCGGGACTTCAGCGAAGCGGAGCTGGGCCAGTTGCTGGCCCTGCTGGCGCGGCTGCGCGCCAATCTCGAAGCCGCAGGCGAGTAAGCGGCGTCAGGGCGCCGCGCCACTGCCCGTGTTGGCGTACTCGGCCAGGCGCCGGTTGCCGGCGCTGCCATAGTTGACCGGGTTGCTGCTGTTCCAGTCGGCCCAGGGCGCGGTCTTCTTGATGTGGCCGCCCAGGTTGACCTCGCGGACGATCATCTGGCCGGTGGTCGATCCGTTCTGCGGCCACTGGCGTGCGAACGACACGCTGTTGCTGCCGCCCGTCGTCGTGAACGAACCGCCCTTGAACAAAAAGCCCTTGTTGCTCAGCACATGGCTGGGTGCGGCGATGACGCCGGTGCTGGTGCGCGCGTTCGTGTAGCGGATCTCGCAGGCGTCGAACACGGCGGTCATGTCGCCGAAGATGAAGTCCACGTCGCCCTGGATGAAGCTGTTGCGCACATGGGTGCGCTTGCCGGAGCCGGCCAGCCACAGCGTGTCCTGGTTGCCCAGCAACCGCACGGTGTCCAGCTGCACCTGGTCACCACCGTTGTTCAGGTAGGCCACGGCCTGGTGCTGGCCGTTGGCCGCGGCGTTGTTCTCGCCGTAGGTGTTCTGGATGGTGAGGTTCTTGATCTGCAGTTGGCTGGCATAGCTGACCACGGTGGCCGTGCAGTTGGTGCCCAGCGTTCTGCGGCCGCCGCAGTCGTTGTAGTAGGCGCTGACGCGGCTGGGCGTGCCGCTGCCGAAATCGGCCGCGTTGCCGACGGCCGACTTGAAGGCCGAGCCGGTCATTGCATAGTGCGCGCTCAGCTGCAGCACGACGCCGGTCTGGCTGTCGCCGTAGACGGTCAGCGGCACGCCGGACGGGATGACCACCAGCCCGGTGTAGGTGCCGGCCTTGATCTGGATGTATTTGCGTGTGGTGCCGCCGGCCTTGATGGCCGCGTTGACGGCGGCCTGCACGGTCTTGTAAGGGCCGCTGGGGCTGACGACGTAGTCGCCCGTGCTCTTGGTGCCCACCGCGGCGGGGCTCCAGCTGCCCAGGAAGCTGGCCACCGTGTAGCTGCCCTGCTCGGACGACGACAGCTGCGGCCGCGTGGCCGTGGAGGTGGCCGCCCCGACCGGCAGCGCGGCCAGCAGGCTCAGGGCAAGCAGGGACGCCGCGCGCGGCGCGCAGGCGTGACGAGGGAAGCGGTGGGATGCCGTCATAGCAAGGATCTCGTGGGTGGATGCAGGGCCCGTGACACGGGGCGGCATGCACCGACGATCTGCGCGGCCTGGCGCAGCGACTGACGTGCAAAGCCCGGCGAGGGAGACGGCCGGGCGCGGCGCATTCTGCTGGGCGCCATGCGCGCCGGCACTATCGGTTTCCCGGTGCCCGACACGCGGCCGCTGGCCGATGCTGCGCGCCGTGAACCGCTGGACCGTCCCTCTCTTCGCCGCCGTTGCCGCGCTGGCCGGCGTCAGCTGGCTGGCCCTGCCTGCCGCCCAGCCCGAGGCGCCAACGCCACCGTCTCCACCGACCGTAGCGTTCGCAGTCCGGCCTGCGCCTGCCATGCCCGGCTCAGCGGAGCCCGCTACGCCAGCCGCTCGCCCTGCAGCGGCGACCGACGTGACCGAGCTCTGCGGCCTGGGCCGCCTGCCTCTGCCAGCCACCGGCGACACGGCCGATCGCTTCGAGCAGCTGCCCGCGCCGCTGGGCCGGCTGGCGCTGCTGGAGTTGCAGGAGCGCCTGCAACACGCGCTGGCCAGCGGCGACGCCCGCCAGCGCGTGGCCGCCTGGCTGCTGCGCCAGGCCGACGCGGCCGACGCGCCGGCCCAGGCCGCCTGGGCTGCCGGACTGCTCGCCGAGGCCCGCGCCGGTGGCGACGCGCTGGCGCTGCGCTGGGCCACGGCGGCCTGCGGCTACACCGACGACGCCGGCTGCCGCCACGCGCTCGCACTGGAACGCCTGCGCGCCGACCCCGACAACGGCCTGCACTGGCTGGCCGCGGCGCCGACCTGGCCGCAGGCCTGGCAACACCTGGCCCGCGCACGCCACTGGCACGAACACCCGGGCGGCCTCACCGCCACCGTGCAGACCGCGCTGGATACGCTGCAGCCCCCGCCCCCGGCCTATCTGCGTGCCCACATCGCACGCGAGACGCTGGCGCGGGACGCGGCCCAGGCGCCTGAGGGGCTGGAGCTGCTGGAGGCGCAATGCCCGGCCCAGCCTGCAAGCTGCGCGCTGGTCGCCGAAAAGATAGCCGCCAGCGCGGACTCGGCCGCACTGCTGCAGCAAGCCGCGGCCCTGGGACGGCAGGCCGGCTGGCCGGACGCTCGCGTCGAAGCCTTGGTGGCGGCCACGCAGGACTTCCATGCACGGCTGCCGCGCTGGGCCGACGGGCCGCAGGCAGCGCTGGGCTGCGCGGCGACCGAGCCCGCCCTGGCCCATGCACGGGCCGTGGCGCAGCACGGTGAAGTCAGGCCGCCGGCCGCGCGCCGGCCATGATGACCGCCATGCCGGCAAAGCACAGGCCGGCGCCGACCCAGTCCGTCAGCGTGGGCTTCACCTGGTCCACCACCCTCAGCCAGACGAGGGCCACGCCGATGTAGACGCCGCCATAGGCCGCGTAGATGCGGCCGGCGGCGGTGGGATGCAGGGTCAGCAGCCAGGCAAACAGCGCCAGGCTGGCCGCGGCCGGCAGCAGCAGCCAGGCGGATGCGCCCTGCTTCAGCCACAGCCAGGGCAGGTAGCAGCCGACGATCTCGGCCAGCGCGGTGACGACGAACAGCGCGAAGGTCTTCAGCAGGTCCATGGTGGCTCAGGGTTGCAGCGGCCGCACCAGCCGCACGGCCAGCGTCTCGCGCCTGGCCATGTCGCCGCGCACGGCGCCGCCGGGCTGTTGCACGGCCCAGCCGGTGTTCACCACCAGCCGGTCCACCTGCCGCTGCGTCGCGCCGCGCTCCACGTTGCGGTAGGCATAGGGGTTCACCGCCTCGCTCTCGATGCGGGTGGTGCCGGTCCAGTACCAGCCCGCCGGCCCGGCCGAGGCCAGCAGCGCCGCCTCCCTGCCCAGCGGCAGGCGCTCGAAGAAGTGCTTCAGCTCCGGCACCCGCGGCAGCCGCCAGGCCTGGCCCTCGGCCTGGGCATGCGCCCGCGCAAAGGCCAGCGCCTGCGCATGCGTGGCCAGCACCGCCTCGCCCGCGCAGCGCCGGCCGTCCCAGCGCTGGCCTTGCGGGCAGCGCGCCCAGGCCAGGCCGGCGGCGGCGTCGATCAGTTCCTGCCCGTCCGCGCTGGGCACCAGCCGCGCCGGCTCGTCGGCCCGGGCCGGTGCCAGCGGCCCGAGCAAGGCCAGCGCCAGCAGGGCCGCGTGCGGCAGCGTGCGCAGGGCTGTCATCGGCCCGCCGCCGTCACCAGCGCCTGCGCCTCGGCCGGCGTCACCGCGCCCTCGCCGGGCAGCTCCACGACGATCAGATAGCCCGCCAGATCGGGCCGCGCGCCGGCGGTGGCATAGGTCTGCGCCAGCGCCAGCTGCCGGCTCGCCAGCAGCCGGCCGGTGGCTGGGTCCCAGTCCTCGTGGGAGACCAGGCAGCCCTGCTGCGGCACACCGGGGTGGTAGGGCGCGCCGGCGTAGTAGGCCGGGTTGATGGTGTTGCCGTGCACCAGCAGCTCGTCGCGGCCGGCGCGGCCGGCCAGCAGCGCCTCCTTGATCGGCGGCCAGCCGCGCCAGCTGGGCGGCAGGTAGCTGTCGTACAGCGCCTCGTCCCACGCCGCCGCGCCGGGTGCTGGCACATGCTCGAACTCGGCCGGCGTGGCCTCCACCGGCAGCTTGCTGTGCAGGTAGGGCGTGGGGCCGATGTTGGGATTGGTGGCCGTGCCGGCGCCCACCAGCGTGAACAGGCCTTGCGGCGTGTTGCCGTTGGTGAGGGTGCCCGGCAGCGCCGTGCGTGCCAGCGCCAGCTGCGGCGATGTGAACAGCCGGCCGGCGCCGTCGCGCACGAAGCGCCCGCCGGCATCGCGCACCAGCGCCAGGCCCATGTGCTGCCGCCCCGGCCGCTGCAGGCTGACGATGACCGGGAAGCCCGGCCGCAGCGGCGCAGCCAGCAACTCGGCCAGCGGCGGCTGGGCGGCGGCCGAGGGGCGCAGGCGCTGCATCAGCGCGGTGAGTCGCGCGTCGTCGGCCCAGTTCGGGAACTGCTGCGGCAGCAGCACGCGCAGGCGGTCAGCGGCGGCCCCGTCGGCCAGCAGCAGCGTGTAGGCGGCGATGGCGAAGGGCTTGCTGGTCGTCAGCTGCGGCAGCAGCGGCCAGAGCAACGGTGCGGCGTCAGCCGCATACAGCGTATGGGCGGCGGTCAGCAGCGCGCGCTGCGTCTCGGCGTCGCGCTGGCCCAGCGTGGGCAAGGCCTGCAGCAGCAGCGGGCGGGCCGTGGCGATCTCGGCGTTGTAGTGCGCCACGAGGTCGAACAGCCGCGGCAGCGCGGCGTCGCGCTCGGGGCCGGGTGGCAGCGCGAGGCGGGCGCGGATGTCCGCCAGCGCGGCCTCGCGCAGCGTGCGCTCGCCATCGGTGGACGTGGCCGGCCAGCCGAAGTCCGCGGGCTTCAATGCCAGCAGCTCGGCGGCGCTGTAGCGCTTCTCGCCCGGCTTGAGCGGAGTGGTGCAGGCGGCCAGCAGCAGGGCAGCGCCGAGAACGGCCAGGGAGCGGAGATTCATTGCGGGGTCAGGTGCAAGGCATTGGCCACGCGGCGCAGCGCGGGTTCGTTGAGGGGGCGCGGCAGGCGTGATTCGCCGCCGATCAGCAGCGTGGACGAGCCGCCGCCGTCGAGGTTGAAGGCCTGCACCGCGCCCAGTTCGCGCAGCAGCTGCGCGGTCTGCGCCAGCGTCAGGCCCTTGACCTCGCCGCGCCGGCCGGCGGCCAGCAGCACGATGAGATGGCGGCCCGACGCGTCCAGGCCCACGGCCGTGCGCGGGTGGGTGTTGGCACACAGGCCGGCGCAGCTCGCGTCGTCCGCGGCCGTGCGGGCCTGGCCATCGCGCACCAGCCAGGGCGTGCCGCTGACGGCCATGCGCCAGCCGGGCGCGGGCACGGCGGGCGCATCGAAGCGGATGGCGCAGGTGGTGTCGCAGGCCAGCAGCGGGTCGTTCACCGGCTTGGCCGGCTTCAGCAGCTCGGGCCAGGGCTGGCCGTCCGACACGGTCAGGCCGCGCGGACGGAACTGCTTGTCGAAGAAGGACGCGTTGATGCTGGCCAGCGCACCACGGCCGCTGGCCATCCGGTCCAGCGGCTGGCCGGCATCGGCGGGGGGAGACAGCGCCACGCGCATGCGGGTCAGGTCGACGCGCAAGGCCTGCACCTCGCTGTCGGGCCAGGGTGCCCAGGCACGCTGGGACAGGCCGGGCGCCAGCGGCCGCCAGCCGTCGGGCGGCGGGGGTGGCGGGCCGCTGGCACAGCCGGCCAGGGCCAGCGCCAGGCCGCTCAGCAAGAGGCGGATCAGCATGCGGCGATGCTAACGGGCGCTTGCCAGGCGACGCCACGGGACCGCGATGATGTCGAAACCCGCGCCGCTGGTTCGTCGTCCGATTGGCGCACCTGCCTCTCCACTTCACGAGACCCCGATGAAAGCCCTGCTGTTCGCTTCCGCCCTGCTCGCCACCATCGCCGCCACGGCCGCGCCGGTGACCTACGAGATCGACCCCACCCACACCTACCCCAGCTTCGAGGCCGACCACATGGGCCTGTCCTACTGGCGCGGCAAGCTGAACAAGAACGCGGGCACGGTGGTCTACGACAAGGCCGCCGGCCGCGGCAGCGTGGATGTGCAGATGGACCTGGCCAGCATCGACTTCGGCCTGGATGCGATGAACGCCTGGGCACGCGGCGAGAAATTCTTCAACGTCGAGAAGAACCCCAGCGCCACGTTCAACGGCCGCTTCGAAGGCCCGCTGCCGGGCAAGCTGGTGGGCGAGCTGACGCTGAACGGCAAGACCCGCCCGCTGACGCTGACCCTGCACCACATCAAGTGCATCCCGCACCCGCTCTACAAGCGCGACCTGTGCGGCGCCGACGCGTCGGGCAGCTTCAACCGCGACGAGTTCGGCCTGGGCGCGGGCAAGGACTGGGGCTTCAAGATGGATGTGAACCTGCGCATCCAGGTCGAAGCCGTCGCGAAAGAGTGACCCCTCGCCCAGTCTCGCTGCGCTGAACGCTGGCGAGCCTGGTCGGTCCCCCGGGGGGACGGCGATGCTTGCGGCATCGAGCCGCAAGCACATCGCCAGCTGGGCCGGCTTGGGGGCGGCCCGGCGCCCGGCCCACATGAGAAACCGGCCACAAGGGCCGGTTCTTCATCGTGAGCGCCGCACTTACTTGACGCCCATCTCTTCCAACAGCCGCGTCGTCTTGTCGACGGTGCTCATCTGCCACAACATGTAGCGCGAATCCACGCTGATGCTGCGGACCAGCTTGGGGTTGAAGTCCCAGTCGGAGATGACCGCGTCCAGCGTGCCGTCGAACAGCAGGCCCACCAGCTCGGCTCGTCTGTTGAGCACCGGGCTGCCGGAGTTGCCGCCGGTGGTGTCCAGCGTGGACAGGAAGTTGACCGGCACGGAGTCCAGGCCCTTCACGTAATACGGGCCGAAGTTGCGCGCCTTGATGGCGGCCAGCTGTTCGGCCGGCGCGTTGAACTCGCCGCCCGCCTCGTCCGGGCCCTTGTGCTTCGCTTGAATGCCGCGCAGCGTCGTGAAGGCCTTCCAGCTTTCGCCGTCGCGGCCCACGTCGCGGCCCTGCACCTTGCCGTAGCTGATGCGCAGCGTGCTGTTGGCGTCGGGATAGACGGCCTCGCCACGGCTGGCGTGGTAGTCGATCATGGCCTGCTGCACGCCGGCATAGGCCTTCTGCAGCTTGCCGCCCAGTTCCTTGTCGCGGTTCTCGCGCTTCTGGTCATCGTCGTACAGCGCCACGGCGGCCTTGATGAAGGCGTCGTCGCTGGCCTTGAATGCGGCGACGTCCTTGTCCATCCAGGCCATGCGCGAGGCGGTGTCGGACAGCTTGCTGGCGGCGTACAGCTTGTCGACCTGCGCGCGGACCATGGCCTCGTCCTGCCCGGCCTTCAGGCCCAGGGCGCTCAGCCAGGCGGCGTTCAGCGTGTCGGCGGGCTGGGCCAGGTAGCGGGCCAGGAAATGGCCCACCAGGCGCTTGTCGGTCTGCTCGTCGTAGCGACGGTCCAGCGACTGCTGGGCGGCCTTCAGGCGCGGCAGGTCGCGATCCTGGTAGCCGCTCTTGCGCTCGGCATCCGGCTTGGCGCGCTCCTGGGCCACCTGGTAGAGCTGGCGGGCCGCGTTCAGCAGTGCCGGCGTCATGAAGCTCATCAGGTGCTCGGCGCGGGCCGTGGTCTGGCGCTCGGCGATCAGGCTCTCGGTGGCGGCCAGGTCGGCGCCGTAGCGGGCCTGGCGCTGGGGCGTGCCGTTGACCCAGGCCTTGAGCTGGTCGAAGCCGGCCTGCTTGCGCGCCAGGATGTCACTGCCGTCGTAGCTCTGCTGCTGGCCCTGCAGGTTCTTGAAGTAGTTCTCCAGGCCCTGCCTGCGCGTGGCCATGCGGATCTCGCCTTCGCGGCGGCCGGCCGTCTCGGCCTTGATGATGTCGATGGACTCGCCCATGGCCTTGACCTGTGCCGGATGCTGCCAACCGAAGGCGAAGTCCACCTCGGTGGGCAGGCGATGGCGGTTGGTGCGGCCCGGGTAGCCGGCCACCATGACGAAGTCGCCCTCGTTCAGCGGGCTGGCCGTGGGCGACGCGAGCTTCAGGTGGTGCCTGGGCGCGTAGGGCCTGTTGTCCTTGCTGAAATCGGCCGGCTTGCCGTCCGGGCCCACGTAGGCGCGGTAGAAGCTGTAGTCGCCGGTGTGGCGCGGCCAGACCCAGTTGTCGGCGTCGCCGCCGAACAGGCCCACGCCGGTGGCGGGCGCGTGCACCAGGCGCACGTCGCGGATCTCCATCTGCTTGATGAGCTGGAACTGCAGGCCACCGAAGAAGGAGTAGACGTTGCAGCGATGGCCCTTGTCGGCCTCGCAGGCCGCGACCAGGCTCTTCTCGGTGGCCTCGATGGCGTCGGTGCGGGCCTTGCCGGTCAACGCCAGCGTCTTGGCGTTCAGCACCTCGGCGGACACGTCCTTCATGTCCACCGTGACCAGCATGCGGCTGCCGGGCGCGGCGGGCAGTTCGTCGGCCAGCGTCGTGGCGTAGAAGCCGTTCTTCAGCAGGTCGCGCTCGGGCTTGGAGTTGTACTGGATGCTGCCGTAGGCGCAGTGGTGGTTGGTGACCGCCAGGCCCTGCGGCGACACGAAGCTGGCCGTGCAGCCGCCCAGGGACACGACGGCCCCCATGGGGAACCCCGTCAGGTCGTTCAGCGTCTTTGGGTCCAGCGCCAGGCCGCCGGCCTTCAGGGGCTTGGCGATCTGCGGCAGCTGCTTGGGCATCCACATGCCTTCGTCGGCATGGGCGCTGGCCGCGGCCAGCGCGACGGCGGCCAGCAGCGTGAGGGAATGACGGTTCATGGAGCGGTTCGCTGAAAAAACGAAACCGCGAGCGTAACGCGCAAGCCCTCAGGCTTCGGAGTGTGAAAAGGCAGGGATCAGGCCGGGGGAAAGCCCGTAGCCGTCAATGGGCCAGACCGATCCATTCACCGGCGGCCTGGTAGGCCTCGTACAAGTCCAGCGAGACTTCGCGCAGCCGCGCATGCTCGCTGCCATGACCGGCGGCCAGGCATTCGTAGGCATAGCCTCGGTCGTACAGCATGCGCGTCGGGTTGATGGGCAGGCCGGCGTCGCTCATCAGCTGGCCGAAGCGCAGCAGGTCACCGGTGGACACCGGCCCGGTGGTGGCATTGGCCACCGTCAGGCCCAGCGCGCGGATGTCGCCCAGGTTCACGCC
The DNA here is from genome assembly GCA_965650725.1 of uncultured Comamonadaceae bacterium. Taxonomy (GTDB): domain Bacteria; phylum Pseudomonadota; class Gammaproteobacteria; order Burkholderiales; family Burkholderiaceae_C; genus Pelomonas. Next base: position 11,739 of record CBFGPX010000119.1, read on the forward strand.
CTGCGCGATCTTCAGGCCGCTCCACGCATGGCCCGGCTCCTCCGCGCCGCGCGGCTCGTCGGCGGGGATGGGGATCAGGTGCAGGGGGATGAGCATGCGGACCTCGACGGACTTCTGGCGTGTGCCGTCATGGTGCCGGGGGCTCGGCGAAACAAAGCTCGGATAAAGGCCGAAAAGGCCGGCCTGTCCGCCGCTGATGCGGCTCAAGTCTTGGGCAGCGTGACGCCCACCTGGCCCTGGTACTTGCCGCCGCGGTCCTTGTAGCTGGTCTCGCAGACCTCGTCGCTCTCGAAGAACAGCACCTGCGCGCAGCCCTCGCCCGCGTAGATCTTGGCCGGCAGCGGCGTGGTGTTGCTGAACTCCAGCGTCACGTAGCCTTCCCACTCGGGCTCGAAGGGCGTCACGTTGACGATGATCCCGCAGCGGGCGTACGTGCTCTTGCCCAGGCAGATGGTGAGCACGTTGCGCGGGATGCGGAAGTACTCCA
>CBFGPX010000120.1:0-12132 GCA_965650725.1 uncultured Comamonadaceae bacterium
ACGGCCCGCACCTGGACCGCCCCGATACCTGGTTCTGGTTCGGCGCCGGCGGCGTGGGCAGCTTCAGCGCGCTGGCGGGCAGCCAGGTCAACCTGGCCGGCTTCAGCCTGGGCGCCGGAGGCAACGGCGTGGGCACGGGCCTGCTGGACGGCACCGGCACGGTATTGCGCATCGCGTCGCCCGTGGGCCAGACCCGCCTGGCCGTGGGCGACTGGGGCACGGGCACGCTGACCGTCAGCGGTGGCGCGCTGCTGGACGCCGCAAGCGGCGCGGCCGCCTGCGCCAACGCCTTCTGCGGCGCCTTCATCGGCCAGTACGCCGGCGACACCGCGCGACTGACCGTCACCGGCGCCGGCAGCGAGGCGCGCTTCGTGAGCAACCTGGAGATCGGCAGCAGCCGGGTCGCGCGCCCGGCCATCGAGGGCTGGACGGCCGGCGAAGTCAACGGCACGGCGCGCGCCCGTGTCGAGGTGCTGGCCGGCGGCAGCCTCGTCACCGAGAACGTGGTGGCGGGCAATGGCAACCCGCCCGGCGGCTCGCAGGGCGGTGGCGAGCGCAGCTTTGCGGACCTGGTGGTCAGCGGCGCTGGCTCGACCTGGCGGGTGACCGGCCAGCGCGACAGCGGCGGCACGGCGGGCCTGCGGCTGGGGCAGAGCATCGGCTCCACCGTCACGTTGGACGTGAACCAGGGCGGCCTGCTGTGGGGCGACAACCCCGGTCAGTCCGTGCACTTCGCGCTGGGCCATGGCGGCGGCAACGTCGCGATGGCCGTGGACGGTGCCGACAGCGAGGTGCGCCTGAGCGGCCGCTGGCCCGGCCTGTGGGTGGGCTTCCACGACAGCGCCAGCAACAACCAGCTCACGGTCGCCAACGGCGGCGCGCTGCGCTTCGAGGCCACCGAGCATGCCTGGCTGCGCGTGGGCGACACGCGCGGCAGCAACCTGATCCGCGTCAGCGGGGGCGGCAGCATCAGCGGCATGAACGACCTGCGCGTGGGTGGCTTCTACGGCGGTACCGGCACGCTGGAGGTCAGCGGCACGGGCTCGCGCGTGACGGGCGCCAACAGCGCGGCCACGCTGAACCTGGGCGCCGAATTCGGCACCACGGGCGAGAACCGGCTGCTGGTCAGCGACGGTGGCCTGGTGCAGATGGGCCGGCTGGCCGTGGGCGTCGATTCGCCCAGCCAGAACCGCGTGCTGCTCAGCGGCAGCGGCACGCGGCTGGAACTGAACGGCACGAACACCGAACGCATCTACGTGGGCAACGGCAGCATCACGGTCAGCGGCGGCGCCGTGCTGGACGCGCGTGCCGACGAAGCGAACTGCGCCGGCGGCGTGTGGTGCGCCACCAAGATCGGCACGGTGGCCGGCAGCCAGGGCAGCCTGACCGTGGACGGCGCCGGCTCGGTGGGCCGCTTCACGGGCCACTTCCAGGTCGGCGTCACCGACCTCGCCACCCAGGCCGCCGACGGCTGGACCCTCGGCACGCCCGGCGGCCAGACGCTGGCCAGCGTCAAGGTGTTGAACGGCGGCCTGGTGCAGACCGACCACGTCACGATGGCGCTGGGCACCTTCAGCACCGGCGCCACCGGCACCGAGAGCGCCATCGTCGACTTCAGCGTGCAGGGCCCGGGCTCGCGCTTCGAGGTGCTGGGCCGCGACGGCCTGGGCAGCTATGTGCAGACCGTGACGTGGAACGCGCAGAACTCCAGCGCCAACCTGGCCGTGCTGGACGGCGGCGTGCTGGCGCTGCAGGCGCATGGCGGCGGCACGGCGCTGATGAGCCTGTCCAACCTGGCCGGCAGCACGCGCATGCAGGTCCGCGGCGCGGGCTCGACGCTGAGCTTCGCGGCCAACGAGGTGGGCCGCACCAGCCTGCAGCTGGCGCGCTCGGCCGGGTCTTTTGCCGACATCGCCGTGTCGCAGGGCGGCCGCATCACCGGCAACGAATACTTCACCATCGGCACCGCGCCCGGCGCCGTCGGCACGGCCTCCATCAGCGGCGCGGGATCCGCCTATGTCAGTGGCGGCGGCATTGCCTACACCTCGGTCGGCTACACCGGCGGCCAGGGCAGCCTGGACGTCACCGCCGGCGGCCTGCTGCAGATGCAGGCCGGCCAGTCCGCGCTGCGCGTGGGCATAGGCACACGTGAGGGCGTGGCGGCCAACGGCCTGCTGCGCATCGCTGGCGGCACGGTCAACGTGGTCGGCCGCCGCGACGCCAGCCATGCGCTGGGCATCGGCATGGGCTTCATGCAGGTAGGCAACGACGCGCAGGGCAGCGTGCAGGTCAGCAACGGCGGGCAGCTGCTGATAGACAGCGACGGCGACGCGCTGGCCAGCAACGGCTGGCTGGGCAGCGGCCTGACGGTGGGCAAGAGCAACGCCGCGGTGGGCACCGGCCAGCTGCTGGTCAGCGGCGCTGGCAGCCGCGTCGACACCGTGGGCAGCAACCCCTTCGTCACCATAGGCACCGGCAGCCAGGCCAGCGGCGCGCTGCGCATCAACAGCGGCGGCGTGGTGGCGACCACGCTGATGGGCGTGGGCGACCTGGGTGCCATGGGCACGGTGGGCATGGACGCCGCCACGCTGCGGCTGGACGGCGCCTGGCGCAGCGGCGTCACGATAGGCGCAAGCCTGGCGCTGGGCAGCGGCGGCGGCACGGGCCTGATGACGCTGACCAACGGCAGCCAGTTGCTCATCCATGCCGACGGCGCCGAGCGCGGCAGCCTGGCGCTGGGCGGCAGCTGGTTCTCGCCCGGCGGCGTGGGCGTGCTGCAGGCCGCAGGCTCCGCGATCAGCGTGACCGGCGCCGGCGGCGGCCAGGTGGTGGTGGGCGCCACGGCGGGCGGCATCGGCACGCTGTCCCTGAGCGGCGGCAGCACGCTGGTGACCGACTACCTGGGCGTGGGCGCCTTCGACGGCGCCGACAGCGGCGGCGTGGGCACGCTCATCGTCAACGGCACCAGCACGCTGACCGCCGCCACCATCGAGATCGGCGCCAGGGGCTATGTGGGCGGCACCGGCACGCTGATCGGCAACGTCATCAACCGCGGCGTCTTCAGCCCCGGCAACTCGCCGGGCACGCTGCACGTGCAGGGCAGCTTCGTCAACCAGGCCGGCGGACGGCTGGTGCTGGAGGTGGAGTCCGACGGCCAGGGCGGCTTCGTGACCGACCAGCTGGTCTTCGGCGCCGGCGGCGCCCTGGACCTGGGCGGGCTGCAGATCGAGTTCCGCTTCCTCGGCGCCACCGACCCCAACGCCTTCCAGGCCAGCGGCGGCTTCCAGATCGACAGCTTCCTGAGCCAGGCCGGTGCACCGCTGGACCACGCGCTGCTGGGCGGCGTCAGCTATGCGGCCAGCAGCAGCGCCTACCAGTTCACGTCGTTCACGTTCAGCGCCGAGGGCGGCGCGGTGTTCGCGGCACAGCCGGTGCCGGAGCCGGGGACGTGGATGCTGTTTGCACTGGGGCTGGGGGTGACCGGGTGGCTGCAAAAGCGCCGCAAGCCCTGACCCTGCGGGAGCCGGCGCTCGCCGGGCGGCTCCGCACTTCCACGGCCTATCTGGCGATGAAACAAACCGCTACATTCCGCCGCAACGGCCCTCAAGAGCCGCCCTCCCGCTCCGCTCAGGGGCCCATGACAGTGCATGGGAGTTGTCATGCCCAAGGATCTCGACTGGCTGCAGAGGCTCTTCTCCGAGAAGACCGAGCCGCCGGTGATACGCGGCCTCAACCTGGCCCTCAAGCTGGCCGATCCGGCCAAGCTGCCGCTGATGCTGTGGGACGTCGTCGCGGCCCAGCCCAAGATCGACCTGGCGATGCGGGAGCTGTCCTTCCTGCACTTCGCGCGCTTCGTGCCCTCGTGGGACGGCACGGCGCTGATGGTCATCACCGAGTTCGACGGCCCGCTGGAGGACTATGTGCTGGACTTCGCCATCGTCATCGGCGACGTCTTCGACACCTTGCTGCGCTACGTCGAGAACCCGCCACCGCTGCCGGTGCGCGAGCACCCCAGCGACTTCCTGAGGTTCGTGCGGCTGTGGAACCGCGTGCCCTACGGCCCCCGCCGGGCCGACGGCAGCCCGTCACTGCTGCCCGGCCGGTTCGACTTTCCCATCTACCAGGCCTATCCGGACAAGACCGTCCTCGACATTCATCCGCACCGCGACCCCGACCGGCTGCTGCCGCCGGTCATCGACGGGCCCGCCGCCATGGTGGACCTGGACGATGTGCAGGGCAACATCCTGAAGGGCTACGGCGCCCCGCATGCGAGGCATTTCTTCCTGCGCGTGCGCGATGGCGCCGCGGCGCGGCCGTGGCTGGCGCATGAGTTCGCCGCGCCGGACAGCGGCTACCCGTGGAAGGGGCTGACCAGCGCCGCGCCCTGGCCGCTGAAGCCCCAACTGGCCGCCAACATCGGCTTCACCTGGCTGGGCCTGCAGATGCTGATGCCCTGGCGCCAGGACGACCTGGACGAGTTCCCGACCGCCTTCCGCCAGGGCGCCGCGCTGCGCGCCGAAGACAACGGTGACGAGGGTTCCAGCGCCCCCGAGCACTGGCGCTTCGGCAACGACAAGGACGTGGAGCAACAGGTCCATGTGGTCATCTCGCTGTACGGCTTCAACGATGACGGGCACGCCCTGCAGCAGGCCTGCCTGCGGCTACGCAACGACTGCAAGATCAACGGCCTGACCGTGCTGCATGAGCAGGGCCTGGACCTGATGCCGCGCGACTGGCAGAAGTACCAGCACCCCGACAAGTCGGACGACTGGATAGGCCGGGAGCAGTTCGGGTTCAAGGACTCGATCACCCAGCCCCGCATCAGCGGCCTGGCCGCCGCGAACGACAAGCCCGACATGCAGCCCTCGGCCAGCCCCGGCGAGTTCCTGCTGGGCAAGGACTACGCCAGCATCTACGGCGGCTCGTCGCTGCGCGGCCTGGCCCCGGACCTGGCGCAGAACGGCAGCTTCGGCGTGCTGCGGCTCATCGAGCAGCACGTGGACGACTTCGAGCAGGCCGTGAACCAGGCCGCTGCAGACACCGGGCAAGCCGCCGACTTCATCAAGGCCAAGCTGATGGGCCGCTGGCCCAGCGGGGAACCACTGTCGCCAGCCAGCCATGTGAGCGAGCAAAGCAACGCCTTCGACTACGCGCCCAGCTGGGAGCACCCCAAGACCGTCGACGACCACGAGGGCAACTTCTGCCCGTTGGGCGCCCACATCCGCCGCACCAACCCGCGCTCCTCGCGGGTGGCCGGCCTGCGCCACTCGCGCCGCCTGCTGAGGCGCGGCATGCTGGCGAACTGGTCAGACACGGTCACGGATGAGACGACGGGCAAGGTTGCCACGCAGCGCAAGCACGGCCTGATGGGCCTGTTCTTCTGCGCCAACCTGGAGCGCCAGTTCGAATTCATCCAGCGCAACTGGATACAAGGCAGTGCCGACAGTCGCCTGCGCGGCACGCAAGACCCCATCGCGGGCATACGGTCCAAGCCGGTCCGGTTCGACCTCGGGCCGGGCGCGGGCAACCATGTCATGGACGTGCCGCCGCTGGTGACCACGCGCGGCTGCCTCTACCTGTTCTACCCGGGGCTGCGCATGCTGGACAGCCTGCTCCCCGGCAGCGACAAGCCGCCAGCCATGGCCGAGCGCACGCCCAGGGATTTGCTGCGGCCACTGCGCCAGACCCTGGCCCGCACGCCGCGGCATCTGCTGCTGCTGGCGCTGAACAAGCTGGTCGACGCGGCCGGCGACAGCGACCAACTGGACAAATGGCGCCCCAAGCTGGAGGAGTGGGTGCCGCAACTGCTGCCCAGGCGCTTCGATGGTCCCGCCACCTACGCCGCCGGCCATCGCACCGGCCAGTCGCCCAAGAAGGACTGGCCCTTCAAGGCCGGTAGCTCCAGCTTCATCGCCGAACCGCAGAAGGCGTTGAAGCCAACCGGCAAGAAGCTGCCCAAGGTCCTCTGGGTGTCCGGGCATCGCGCCTACTGGGCCATCGATCGTGAACTCGTCGGCGCCATACTGGCGCAGCCGCAGGACTTCCGCCAGGCCCCGTCCACGGCGCTGCTGCGGGGCATCATCCGGCAGGACGGCGAACGCCACGGTCTGGTGCGCAACGCCGTCGGCCGGGCCTTCACGAACTCGACCGAGCACATCGCCACCTACCTGAACGATGCGCTGGTCGAAGTGCTGCCGCGGCTGTGGCAGCTGGACCAGTTCGACTTCGTGCGCGAGGTGGCTCAGCCCGTGCCCAGGCGCGTGTTCTGGCGCTTCTTCGGGCTGCCCGCCGACGAGGTCGCGACCTGCGACGCGCTCGCACAGACCATGATGCGCTACTACAACCTGCCCGACGGGGCCTGGGAGGCGGGGCGCAAGACCTATGCGGACGCGACCGTGCGCCTGTCCGCCCACTTGGGCCGCGCGCTGGCGCGCGCCTGGATCGCCGAGTTGCGGCCGGGCCACCACTCGCTCTACGACGGCACGCTGATCGGCGAGATTGCGCGTCAGACCAAGGTGGACCTGAGCGAACTGCCGGTGGGCTCCGCCATCCCGCCGCCGCTGTACCGCATGCATTTCCCCGGCCACGACAACAGGCCGCTGGCCGCGCTGGAAGCTGTGGCCGTGCTGACCCAGATCGTGCTGGCCGGCTACATGTCCACGCAGTTCCTGCTGGGCTCGGCGGCGCTGAACTTCCTGCGCCCCGATCCGCGCACCAAGACCGGCAAGGCCGGCAAGACCCCCTGGCGGCAGCTCGCCGACCTGCATGGCGAGCCACGCACCGCTTCGCTGAAGCTGGCGCTGGCCGAGGCCGTGCGCTTCGACCCACCGGTGGCCATCGTCGAGCGCTACACGGCCCGTGCAATGGACGACTTGGAAGGCTTCGCCATGCCCAAGGACGCGCCCATCCACGCCGTCATCGCCGCGGCCAACCGCCAGGGTCCGGGCATGGACCAGTTCCACTGGGATCGCCCCAAGAACGACAACCTCTCGCTCGGCTACGGCATGCACGAATGCATAGGCCGCTTCCTGCAAGACCAGATTGCCACGCGCGTGTTCGACGTGCTGCTGGACGAGTTCCCCGCGCTGGCCCTGTGCCGGCCCGACGCCATGCCGGCCTGGATAGAGAACATCTACTTCCGCGGCCTGACCACCCTGCCGGTCACCCGCGACCGGACCTGAGGACGGCACCGCTGCAGAACCCGCCATGGACGTGTTGAAGTTCGGTCACTTCGAGGTACGCCCCGCGCTGCGCCAACTGTGGGTCAACGGCAGCGCCGCCAATGTGGGCGGCCGCGCGTTCGACCTGCTGCTGCTGCTGCTGGAGCACCGCGACCGCGTGCTGACCAAGGAGGAGATCCTGGACCGCGTCTGGCCAGGCCTGGTGGTCGAGGAGAACAATCTCAGCGTGCAGATCTCGACGCTGCGCCGCCTGCTGGGCGCGGACACCATCGCCACGGTGACCGGACGCGGCTACCAGTTCATCGCCGCGCAGCAGGCCGAGGCACCCGCGGCCGTGCCTGCCCGGCAGCGCACCGGCAACCTGCCGGTGCGCCTGCCACCGCTACTGGGCCGCGATGCCGACCTGGCCGACCTGCTGGCCGCCTACGCCGGCGCGGCCTGCGTGACCGTGTGCGGCCTGGCCGGCGTGGGCAAGACCACGCTGGCCAACACCGCGGCGCTGCAGCTTGCGGCCACCGGGCGCTACGCGCAGGGCGTGTGGCGCATCGACCTGACCGACGTGCGCGACCCCGTGCTGCTGCCGCAGGCCGTCTGCCAGACGCTAGGGCTGGAGCTGGAACCCGGCGGCAACGCGATGGCGGCCTGCGTCGCCGCGCTGCAGCACCGCGAGCTGCTGCTGGTGCTGGACAACTGCGAGCACATCATCGACGCCGCGGCCGACCTCGTCGAAGGCCTGCTGGACCAGGCCTCGCGCCTGCACGTGCTGGCCACCAGCCAGGAGCCGCTGCGCGTGGCCGGCGAGCGCGTGCTGCGGCTGAACCCGCTGGCCGTGCCCATCTCGGCCGAGGCCGATGGCGCCAGCGACTACGGCGCCGTCAGCCTGCTGCTGGCACGGGTGCGCGGCGCCATGGGCGGGCGCTTCGAGCCCACGGCCGAGGAGTTCGTCGACCTCATCGAGATCTGTCGCCAGCTGGACGGCATCCCGCTGGCGCTGGAGTTCGCCGCCACGCGCGTGCCGCTGCTGGGCACGGCCGGCGTGCGCAGCCGGCTGAACGACCGCCTGCGCCTGCTGGCCGGTGGCCAGCGCACCGCGCCGCCGCGCCACCGCAGCCTGCAGGCCGCGCTGGAATGGAGCCACCAGCTGCTGGCCCCGCGCACACAGGAAATCCTGCACCTGCTGGCCGCCTTTCCCAGCGGCTTCGGCCTGGTGGGCGCGCAACTGCTGCTGAAAGACAGCTCCGAGCCCGACCTCATCGAGCATCTCAACATCCTGGTGGACCGCTCGCTGATCGGCATGCAGCCCGGCACGCGGCCGCGCTACCGCATGCTGGAGACCACGCGCGCGTTCGCGCTGGACTGCCTGAAGCAGGCCGGCGCCGACGCCGACGCGCAGGCGCGGCTGGCCCGCGTGATGAGCCAGGTCTGCGTGCTGGCGGCCGGCGAGCGCGAAAGCGCCTGGATGCTGCAGGAAATGCCCAACGCGCGTGCCGCGCTGTCCTGGGCGCTGCCGCGCCCCGCGCTCGCCGAGCAGGCCATCACCATCGCGACCTACACCTCCGTCGTGCTGGGCGCCACGGGCTCGATCGGCGAGGCGCTGGACAACCTGGGCCGCGTGCAGCCGCTGGTGACCGACGCCTGCCCGGCGCCGCTGCGCGCGCGCTACTGGCACTGGCTGGGCCGCCTGGGCGTGGAAGGGCGCCTGCCCGGCGCGCAGTGCATTGCGGCGCTGGAGCGCGCCGACGCGCTGTTCGAGGCGCTGGGGGACACGCGCCACCGCCACGGCTGCCAGCGCCATCTGGCGGAGGCCCAGCTGCGCGCCGGCCGCGTGGAGCTGGCCGAGCGCCACCTGCAGGCGGCGCGCGAGTTCGAGGCCCGCGACCCGCGACCCGCCGACCGCGTGCGGCGGCTGCGCGTGGAGGTGCTGCTGGCCGATGCCAGGAATGAGCACGCCAACGCCTTGCGGCATGCCCAGTCCGCCCTGGCACTGGCCGAGGCCCACGGCATCGACCGCTACCGCGTGCTGCTGCTCGCCGACATGGCCTGGACCCACCTGCAGATGGGCCATGCCGACGCCGCCGTGGCCGACTTCCGGGACCTGCTGGCCCACCTGGGCCCGCACCTGCGGCACGGCCAGGCGCGGGCGCGGGCGATGTCGGGCCTGACCGCGGCGCTGGTGGCGGCGGACCGCATCGACGAGGCCATGCAGGGTGCCATCCGCACGGCCCGCGCGCTGCAGCATGAAAACCTGTTGCGCTCGCGCTGCGAGATCTTTGCCTGGCTGGCCGCCGCCGCCGGCGCCGAGGCCGCCGCCGCCCAGCTGCTCGGCGCCAGCGAGGATTTCATGCGCCGCACCGAGACCGAGCCCGATCCCATCTCCCAGCTCGCCCGCGAACGCGCGCGCAGCCTCATCGCCGACGCGCTGCCCGATGAGGACCGCGCCTACTGGCAGGCCCAGGGCGGCACCGCCGACGCCACCGAACTGATGCACCTGCTCGAACAGACCTTCTCACCCCGCCCCCACGCCCATCCCTCGGAGCTCGACGCATGAGGCCAACCGTCTTCCGCCTGGACACGCGCGCGCAGCAGAAGCCGGCGGTGGCCATCGCACGCGATGCCCTCGCACACCTGGCGGCGCTGCTGCCGCGACTGGAACTGCCCGCGAAGGCGCCCGCGGGCGAGCGCAGCAAGTCGCCCACGCACCTGGAGCTGCGCTCCGAGGTGCTGCAGGCGCTGGTCAACGAGTACGGCAGCGAGAGCGCCCACCGGCTGCTGTCCAGGCTGGGCCTCAGCGAGCCTCGTGCGCTGGATTGGCGGGAAGCGCTGCGGCGCGATCTGCGCGCGCCGGACGGAGCGCTGGGCCGGCTCTGGCACCGCCTGGGCGGCGTGCACCCCGAGGACAAGGACGACGACACCTCGCGGCAGTGGCACCTGGACCTGTGCAACGCCCGCAGCAGCTATCCGCCGGCACCCGACGAGTGGGGCGACATCAAGGTGGGCCTGATCGACACGGGCTACACCGAGCACCCCGCGCTGGGCCTGCCCGGCGACAGCTGGGTGGATGTCCAGGCGGCACGCAGCTTCGACGGACTGTCGGCGCAGCCGGGGCGCGACCGCATGCGCGGCGGCTATGCGGGCCATGGCACGTCCAGCGCCAGCGTGGTCGCCGGCTTCGACGAGGCGGCCGGGTTCTACGGCGTCGCCCCCTGCGTGCCGCTGGTGCCGGTGCGCGTGGGCCAGGGCATCCTGCTGGACCAGCGGGCCTACGAGTTCGAGGCCGCCGCGCGCTACCTCGTGGACGAGGCCAAGGTCCGGGTCATCAACGTCAGCCTGGGCACCTTCCTGGCCCAGAGCGCGCCGGAGCCGATCTGGCGTGCGGTGAACCATTGCTACGAGCGCGGCGTCCTGCTGATCGCCGCGGCCGGCAACGTGCCGGTGCGCGGCTGGCCGGCCTACCCGGCCGCACTGCCGCGCAGCATCGCGGTGGCCGGCGTGGAGCGCGCGGGCCGGCCCTGGATCATGAGCTCTTCCGGCGAATGGGTGGACTTCAGCGCCCCTGCAGCCGGCGTCAGGCGGGCGGTCGCGACGTCGGCGCCACGCTCGTCCTACACCGCAGCCTTTGGCGGCACCACCTGCGCGGCGGCCATGACCTCGGGCGCCGCCGCGCGCTGGCTGCACCGCCACCATGACGCGCTGAAGGAATACGACGCCCCCTGGCAGCGCGTCGAGGGCTTCCGCCTGGCGGCCCGGCAGTCCGCCGGCCGGCCGGACGGCTGGAACCCGGACGCCGGCTACGGCGCCGGCATCCTGGACGTCGAGCGCCTGCTGGAGACCCCACCGCCGCCGGCCATGACGCTGACCCGGCGCTGAAACCGGCTCTGAAGCGTGAAATTCATCAAGTTTTAGGAGGCTAAAGGACGTCTGAGCCTCGCCCCGGAACACTGGCCAGACCAGAAATCAGGGGAACTGCGATGAATGCCTTTGCCGAAGCCTTTGCCACCGAGCCCGTCCGCGACGAGGTGGCCGAACCCATCCCGCGCGCCCTGCCGCGCACCGGCCCGCCGGGCTGGCCAGGCGCCCAGCAGACCCATTGGCTCATCGTGGACCTGCTGCCGCAGGCCATCATGCTGGTGCACGAGGATCGCAGCGTGCTGAGCGCCAACCCGATGGCGCGCCGCCTGATGGACGACGGCTCCATCCGCGTCGGCGAGGGCCGCCTGCATGCGCTGGGCCAGTTGGGCCTGCTGCCGCTGACCCGTTTGCTGGCCCAGGCCGCCTCGGGAGCAGCGCTGGACTGCGCGATCTGGTTCGAGCGCTGTCTGTCGACCGGCCTGTTGCACCTGTCGCGCTCGCGGCAGCGCGGCGCCGACCCCGGGCTGCCGCCGCCCGCCAGCCCTTTGCTGCTGGTCGTGCAGGTGGACCAGCCGGCACTGACGCAGAGTGCCCGCATCGACGCCATCGCGCAGAAATGCCGGCTCAGCCCCACGGAGCGCCATGTGCTGATGCTGCTGGCGGACGGCATGACCGTGGAAACCGCGGCCAGGCACCTGAGCCTGCAGCTCAGCACGGTGCGCAGCCACGTGCGCAACCTGCTGGGCAAGACTCAGGCGCCGTCGCTGATGCAGTTGCTGCGCTGGACCGGCAGCGCCTCCGCGCTGCCGAACTGAGCGCTACAGGATGAAGCGGCTCAGGTCCTCGTTCGCTGCCAGCGCGGCCAGCTTGCCGTCCACCGCCGCCCCGTCCAGCGACACGGTCTGGCCGCCGCGGTTGGGGGCGTCGAAGCTGATCTCGTCCAGCAGCCGCTCCATCACGGTAGCCAGGCGACGCGCGCCGATGTTCTCGGTGCGCTCGTTGACCTCGAAGGCGATCTGCGCCAGGCGGCGGATGGCGTCGGGCTGAAGCTCCAGCGTCAGCCCTTCCGTCGCCAGCAGCGCCTGGTACTGCTTGACCAGGC
>CBFGPX010000121.1:0-12043 GCA_965650725.1 uncultured Comamonadaceae bacterium
AGCTCGCTCTTGATCAGCGCCATGGCGGCCTGCAGGTCGTCGCGCTTGGCGCCGGTCACGCGCACGGCGTCGCCCTGGATGGCGCCTTGCACCTTCAGCTTGCTGCCCTTGATGGCCTGCTGAATCTTCTTGCCGTCTTCGGTACTGATGCCGTTGCGCACCTTGACCACCTGCTTGACCTTGTCGCCACCGACCTTCTCGACCTTGCCGACGTCCAGGAACCGCGCGTCCACGCCGCGCTTGGTCAGCTTGTTGCGCAGCACGTCGTCGATCTGCTGGAGCTGGAAGTCCGCGTCGCCGTGCAGGATGATTTCCTTGTCCTTGAGTTCGATGGCGGCGCTGGTGCCTTTGAAGTCGAAACGGGTGCCGATCTCGCGCGAGACCTGGTCGATCGCGTTCTTCACTTCCACAAAATCGGCTTCGAGTACGGTGTCAAAAGAGGGCATGGTGGTGGATTCGCAGAGCGTGAATGAGACAATCCGGGGATGTTAGTCGAGAACAACGTGGCGCTCCAGCCCTACAACAGTTTTGGCATCGTCGCGCGTGCGCAGCGGCTGGTGCGCGTGGGCTCGGACGCCGAGGTGGCGCAGCTCATGAACAGCCCCGAGTGGGTAGACGGCGGCGCCGCTGCGCGGGCCTTTGTGCTGGGTGGCGGCAGCAACCTGGTGATCACGGGCGACATCAAGCCTCTGGTGATCAAGGTCGAGATCGCCGGGCGCCGTCTGGTCGAAGACAACGCCAGGGGCTGGGTGGTGGAGGGCGGTGCCGGTGAAAACTGGCACGACTTCGTGGCCTGGACGCTGGAGCAGGGCTGGCCGGGTCTGGAGAACCTGGCGCTGATTCCGGGCACGGTGGGGGCCTCGCCGGTGCAGAACATCGGTGCCTACGGTGTGGAGCTGCAGGACCGCTTTCATTCGCTCGACGCGATCGACCTGCAGACCGGTCAGGCGTTCACGCTCGACGCCGCGCAATGCGGTTTTGGCTACCGCGACTCGGTGTTCAAGCACGCGCCGGCCGGTGAGAAGGGGCTGGGCCTGGCGGGCCGCGCGCTCATCACGCGGGTGCGTTTCTGGCTGCCCAAGCCCTGGAAGCCGGTGCTGGGTTACCTGGATCTGGAGCGCAAGATGGCCGAAACCGGTATCCACGCGCCCGACGCGCGCCAGATTTTTGACTGGGTGGTGGCGATCCGCCGTGCCAAGCTGCCCGACCCGGCGGTGATCGGCAACGCCGGCAGTTTCTTCAAGAACCCCACCGTGACGCCCGAGCAGTGCGCCGACATCATCGCGCGCGATCCGAAAGTGGTGCATTACCCCATGGCAGACGGCAGCATCAAGCTGGCCGCGGGCTGGTTGATCGATGCCTGTGGCTGGAAGGGCAAGAGCGTGGGCCACGCCGGCGTGTACGAAAAACAGGCGCTGGTGCTGGTGAACCGGGGCGGCGCCACCGGTGGTGAGGTGATGACGCTGGCCAAGGCGATCCAGACCAGTGTGTACGAGCGCTTTGGCATCCGGCTGGAGCCGGAGCCTGTGGTGGTTTGAAGCCTCGGTCGTAGCGCGGAGACCACTTCGCCCGATGGCGTGTGGTGGCTGACTCCGCTCATGTCCCCCGTCAACGGCTGCGCCGTTGCCTCCTCCTTTACTTCGCTGCGCCATCCACCACACGCCATCGGTCAGCCAGCGAGAGGGCGCCCCGATCCCGCGAGGTCAGGGCGAGAAACGCGGCGAGCGGGAAATCACTCGCCTTCGATCTTGAGCATCTGCGAGCCTTCGCCCAGCGACAGCAGGCCGGTCTTGGCGTAGATGCCGAGCTTGGCGCGCGTGTCGGTGATGTCGAGGTTGCGCATGGTCAGCTGCCCGATGCGGTCCAGCGGCGTGAACGGCGCGTCTTCCACCTTTTCCATCGACAGACGTTCCGGCGCGTAGGTCAGGTTCGGGCTCTCGGTGTTCATGATCGAGTAGTCGTTGCCGCGGCGCAGCTCGATCGTCACCTCGCCGGTGATGGCGCGTGCCACCCAGCGCTGGGCGGTCTCGCGCAGCATGATCGCCTGCGGATCGAACCAGCGGCCCTGGTAGAGCAGGCGGCCGAGCTTCAGACCGTTGATGCGGTACTGCTCGATCGTGTCTTCGTTGTGGATGCCGGTCACCAGCCGCTCGTAGGCGATGTGCAGCAGCGCCAAGCCCGGGGCTTCGTAGATGCCGCGGCTCTTGGCTTCGATGATGCGGTTCTCGATCTGGTCGCTCATGCCCAGGCCGTGGCGCCCGCCGATGCGGTTGGCCTCCAGGATCAGCTCCACCGGGCTGTCAAAGGTCTTGCCGTTCAGCGCGACGGGCTGGCCTTCTTCGAAACGCACCGTCACGGTTTCGCGCTTGACCTCGACCTCGTCTTTCCAGAACGCCACGCCCATGATGGGGTTGACGATGGTGATGCCGCTGTTCAGGTGCTCCAGGTCTTTCGCCTCGTGCGTGGCGCCGAGCATGTTGGAGTCGGTGGAGTAGGCCTTCTCGGCCGACATCTTGTAGGCGTGGCCGGCCTGGTTCATGAAGGCCGACATCTCGGCGCGCCCGCCCAGCTCGTCGATGAAGGTCTGGTCCAGCCAGGGCTTGTAGATCTTGAGCGACGGGTTCACCAGCAGCCCGTAGCGGTAGAAGCGCTCGATGTCGTTGCCCTTGAAGGTGCTGCCGTCGCCCCAGATGTTGACCTCATCCTCCTTCATCGCGGCCACCAGCATGGTGCCGGTGACGGCGCGGCCGATGGGCGTGGTGTTGAAGTAGGTGACGCCGGCGGTGCTGATGTGGAAGGCGCCGGCCTGCAGCGCGGCGATGCCCTCGGCGACCAGCTGCGCGCGGCAGTCCACCAGCACGGCCTTCTCGGCGCCGTACAGCATGGCCTTGCGCGGGATCTCGTCGTAGTCGGGTTCGTCGGGCTGGCCCAGGTTGGCCGTGTAGGCGTAGGGCAGGGCACCCTTCTTTTTCATCCAGTGCAGCGCGGCCGAGGTGTCGAGGCCGCCGGAGAAGGCGATGCCGACCTTCTGGCCGACGGGGACGGATTGCAGGATGGTGCTCATAGAACGCTCACAAAGAAACCAAAAGATTGCGCCACTTCGGATGGCGCTCGATGTAGACGGCGACGTAGCTGCATGCGGGAACGACCTTCAGCCCTTGTTCCTGGGCCCAGCCGAGGCCCGCTTCAACCAGCTGGGCCGCGAGGCCTTGCCCGCGATACGCCGAGGGGACGCCGGTGTGCGTGAACACCACGCGGTTCGGCTGTGCGCCGCGCACCAGCTCGTAGTCCAGCACGCTGACCGGCGTGGTCGGCAGCGTGAAGCGCTGGCGGTCGGGCTCGTGTTGCGGCGTCATTCGGCGGGCGACTTCAGCGCGACGGGATGGATCTCGACCGACGCCTCGGTGGTCGACACATAGACGCTGCCGTCCTGAATGCTGATCTGCAGCTGCATGCTGCGCGCGGCCAGGCGGCTGAGCGCCTGCGACTGCTCGGCCGGGATCTGCCAGACCGCCAGCTTGGGCGTCCGCGTCAGCTTGTTCTCCAGGTTGCGCCACCAGACCTCGGTGCTCGACGCAAAGCTGTAGACGCTGACGCGCTCGCTGCGGCCATGGGCCTTCATCAGGCGGCGGTCGTCAGGCTGGCCCAGATCGATCCAGTGCACGATGTCGCCGGTCAGGTCCAGCTGCCACAGATCGGGCTCGTCCACGTCCGACAGGCCCTTGGTGAACTCCAGCCGGCCGCGCATCTCGTCGGCCGGCAGGTTCAGCGCGAAGGCCAGTACGCGGATCATCAGCCGCTCCTCGGTCTCGCTGGGATGGCAGGCGAGCGTGAGGGCATGGTCGCCATAGACATGGCGGTCCATGTCGGCGATCTGGAGCTGGGCTTTATAGATGGTGGCTTTGAGCGCCATGTACAAGGTGGTAACGAAAGGGCAGCCCGTGATTATCGCGGCGAAGCCTCATGGCATGATTCCACCCTTCAGTTCCGAACCTTCGCAACCCGAGTTGCGCCCTCGCCATGAAACGCATTCTTCTTCCGCTGACCCTGGTCCTCGCCGTTTCCGCCCAGGCACAGATCACCACCAACACCAAGGCCAAGGTCGACCCGAAGAACAACAAGGTCAGCAACCCGGTTGTCGAGAAGCCCAAGCCCAAGCTGATGTCGCGCGAGGAACTGCGCGCCTGCATCGACCAGCAGGAGGCCAACAGCGCCGAAGCCGCGGCCATCAAGACCGAGCAGAACTCCTACAAGGCCAACGCCGACGCGCTGAAGGCGGAGAAGGCGACCGTCGAGGCCGGCGAGACCGAGCTGGGCAAGAAGATCGCGGCAGTGAAGGCCGAAAAGGATGGCATCCTGGCCGAGCACGCCGCCATCGCCGCCGAGGCGCCCAAGCTCAAGAAGGAAGAGCTGAAGGCCCGCAACGAGGCCTATCTGAAGCGCACCACCGATTTCAATGCCATGTTCGAGGCCGTGAAGGCCGCCGACGCCGAGCAGGGCGCCAAGCGCAAGGCCTTCAGCGACAAGGTCGATGCGCTGGACGCGCAGTTCAAGGCCATCGATGAGCGCCAGGAGAAGTACTTCGACGCCAACGACAAGTGGAAGGCCGAGTGCAGCAACAAGGCCTACGACGAGAACGACGAGAAGGCCATCCGCAAGGAGAAGGCCGCTGCCGCCGGCAAGTGATCGTCTGAGCTGAACCCGCAAAGGGCCGCCTCCTACAGGACGCGGCCCTTCGCTTTTCCAGGAGCCTCGCATGAGCAACCCGCTGCTGCAGGACTGGGCCGGCCCACACGGCCTGCCGCCCTTCGCCGACATCGCCCCGGCGCATTTCCAACCCGCGTTCGACGAGGCGCTGGCCCGTCACCGTGCCGAGATCGCCGCCATGGCGACGCAGACCGAAGCCCCGACCTTTGCCAACACCGTGGCGGCGTTCGATGCCAGCGGCCGTCTGATCACCCGGCTGGAACACCTGTTCTACACGCTGGCGGCCTCCGCGACGTCGCCGGAGCTGCAGGCCGCGCAGCGCGCGCTGGCCGCGCCGCTGGCGGCGCATGGCAGCGCCGTCTACATGCATGCCGGCCTGTTCGCCCGCATTGCCGCGCTGCATGAACAGCGCGAGCGACTGGGCCTCACGGCCGAGCAACGCCGGCTGCTGGAGCGCGTGCACCTGGACTTCCTGCGTGCCGGCGCGCGCCTTGCACCCGAGGCCCAGGCCCGCTACGCCACCATCATGGCCCGGCTTGCCGAGCTGAACACGCGCTTCGCGCAGAACGTGCTGGCTGCCGAGAACGGCTATCAACTGCTTCTCGCGACCGAGGCCGAGTTGGACGGGTTGCCCGGCTTCGTGCGCGCCGCAGCACGCCAGGCCGCCATCGATCGTGGCCTTGGCGATGGCATCCACGTCATCACGCTGTCGCGCTCGCTGATCGTGCCCTTCCTGAGCTTCAGCGCCCGGCGCGACCTGCGCGAACAGGCCTGGCGCGCCTGGGTGGGGCGCGGGGACGGCAACGGCGACACAGGTGACACCGACAACCGCGCCATCTGCCGCGAGATCCTGGAACTGCGCGCCGAGCAGGCCCGGTTGCATGGGCACGCCTGCTACGCCGACTACGCGCTGGAAGACACCATGGCGCGCTCGCAGGGCGCGGTCATGCAGTTGCTGGAGCGCGTCTGGCACCCGGCCATGGCCGCACAGGCGCGCGAGCGCGAGGCCGTGCGGGGCGCCATGGCCGCCGCCGGCGCCACCCATGCACTGGAGCCTTGGGACTGGCGCTTCTACGCCGAGCAGGCCAGGCGCGCCCGCTTCGAGCTGGACGAGGCCGAGGTCAAGCCCTACTTCTCGCTGGACCGCATGGTGGCCGCCATGTTCGACTGCGCGACCCGGCTGTTCGGCCTGCAGTTCAAGGCCCGGCCCGACATCGCCGGCTATCACGCCGACGTGCGCGCCTACGAGGTCTTCAACGCCGACGGTTCGCTGCGCGGGCTGTTCCTGCAGGACAACTTCGCACGCCCCACCAAACGCAGCGGTGCGTGGATGAATGCCATGCGCAACCAGAGCAGCGCGCTCGGCGCCACGCCCATCATCCTGAACAACAACAACTTCGCTCGCGGTGCGGCGGGTGAACCCACGCTGCTGAGCTTCGACGACGTGCGCACGCTGTTCCACGAGTTCGGCCACGGCCTGCACGGGCTGCTCAGCGACGTCGAGCACGAACGCCTGGCCGGCACCCAGGTGCTGCGCGACTTCGTCGAACTGCCGTCGCAGCTCTACGAGCACTGGATGGCCGAGCCCCAGGTGCTGAAGCAATTCGCCCGCCACTGGCAGACCGACGAGCCGCTGCCTGACGCACTGCTGACCAAGCTGCAGGCCGCACGCCAGTTCGGCCAGGGCTACGAGACGCTGCGCTACACGGCCAGCGCGCTGGTGGACATGGCTGCGCACGCGCTGCCGCAGGCTCCGGCCGACGTGGTCGCCTTCGAGCGCGAGACGATGCAGCAGTGGCAGTTGCCGGCCGAGGTCGGCATGAACCACCGGCTCACGCACTTCCAGCACCTGTTCAGCAGTGCCGGCTATGCGGCGGGCTACTACGTCTACCTGTGGGCCGAGGTGCTGGACTGCGATGCCTTCGACGCCTTCGTGGAGGCCGGCGACGTGTTCGATGGTGCGGTGGCGGCGCGGCTGCGCGAGTGCATCCTGTCGGCCGGCAACAGCCGCGAGCCCGGCGAAGCCTTCCGCGCCTTCCGTGGGCGCGACCCGGTCGTCGAGCCCATGCTGAAGGACCGTGGCCTGCTGCCCGCATGGTGACGTGCCACGACAGGCATCAGGACTGCGAAGGAGGCACTCAGCCCTCGGGCCGGCGCCACAACCAGACCGCCACGCCGGCCATCACGACCGGCACGGCGATCTTCACGGGCAGCGGTGCGGATGACAGCGTCAGCATGATGCCGCTGGCCGTCATCATGCCCGTCGCCAGCCACTTGGCGCGTCGCGGCACTGCGCCGCGTTCACGCCAGCGCCGGATGTGCGGCCCGAAGTGCGCGTGGTCCAGCAGCCAGGTCTCCAGCTCGGGCCAGCCCTTGCTGGCGGCCCAGGCCGCCAGCAGCAGGAAGGGCACCGTGGGCAGCACGGGCAGCACGACGCCGACCAGGCCCAGCGCGATGCTCAGCAGCGCCAGTGTGCGCCACAACAGCCGCGCCAGCGCCTGAGGCATCTACTTCAGCCCCCCGCTGAGGAACTGCTGCAGCCGCTCGCATTGCGGGCGCAGCAGCATCTCCTTGGGGTTGCCTTCTTCCTCGACCTTGCCCTGGTGCAGGAACAGGCAGTGGTTGGACACCTCGCGCGCAAAGCCCATCTCGTGCGTGACGACCACCATGGTCCGGCCCTCGGCCGCCAGGTCGCGCATCACCTTCAGCACCTCGCCCACCAGCTCGGGGTCCAGCGCCGACGTGGGTTCGTCGAACAGCATGACCTCCGGGTCCACCGCCAGCGCGCGCGCAATGGCCACGCGCTGCTGCTCGCCGCCGGACAGCTGCGCCGGATGGACGTTCGCGCGGTGCGACACGCCCACGCGCGCCAGCAGCGCCTGTGCGCGTTCGACGGCCTCGGCCTTGGGCTTGCCCAGCACATGGATGGGCGCCTCGATGACGTTCTCCAGCACCGTCATGTGGGCCCACAGGTTGAAGTTCTGGAACACCATGGCCAGCCGCGCGCGCCAGCGCTGCAGTTGCGGGGCGTCGGCCGCCTTCAGGCTGCCGTCGCGATCGCGCACCAGCTTCAGCGCCTCGCCACCGAGGCTCAATTCGCCCTCGTGCGGCTGCTCCAACAGGTTCAGGCAGCGCAGGAAGGTGCTCTTGCCGGAGCCCGACGAGCCAATCAGCGTGACGACGTCGCCGCGCTTCGCGGCCAGCGAGATGCCCTTCAGCACCTCGCGCTCGCCGAAGCGCTTGTGGATGTTGGTGGCTTGGAGTTGGATGTCGCTCATGGTCTTGTTCAGGCGCCCAGCAGCTTGCCGGTGCGCACGGCGTCCTTGCCCGCCACTTTGGCCACGCGCATGCCGGCGTTGGCGAAGCGCAGGAAGTCGCGTGCGAAGAACAGGCCGTCGACCGGGCTCTTCAGTTCGGTGACCCGGGCCGTGATGGGGTCGATGACATGGGCCAGCACATCGCCCGTCTTCACCTCGGCGCCCACCTCCTTCAGGAAGGTCAGCACGCCGGCCACGGGCGACTTGATGGGCATGCTGCCGGCCAGCGGGCGGGCGTCGCCCACCGCGTCGGGCAACGCAGGCTTGGGGCCCGCAACCAGGCCGCGCCAACGCAGGAAGTCGATGATGTTCCTGGCATCTGCGGCCGCCAACTCGTGCGTCACGTCGCAAGCGCCGCGCAGCTCCACGGTGACGGACAGACAGGCCTGCGGGATCGGGAAACGGTCACCGAAATGAGCCTTCCACTTCCACCAGACCTGCGAGCAGGCCTCGTCGAAGGGGTTGTCGCCCGAGTCCTGGGCCAGCAGCGTCACCCGCGAGCGGAGGAAGCGCGCCAGCGGCTCGCACTCGATCCAGCACTGCGGATCGGTGTAGAGATGCATGACGGCCTGCGCGTCGCAGTGCAGGTCCAGCACGATGTCGGCGTCGCAGGACAGGCTCATCAGCTGGCGGCGCTGCGACTGCAACTCGGTGTCCACCGGCGAGGCATCGACGGCGGCCTTCAGCGCGCGGCGCAGCACGGCCACGTTGGCGGCCGCGTCGGCGCCCAGCTGCGGCTCGACGGCGGCGGCCACGGCGGCGATCTGGTCAGGGTAGTGGCGGTTGAAGTTCTCGCCCGACATCAGCTCGAAGCGGCCCATGTGGGCATGCAGCAGGAACTGGCTCAGGCCGATGGGGTTGGCCATGGGCACCAGCACGATCTCGCCGCTGATCTGGCCGGCGGCTTCCAGTGCGTCCAGCTGCAGCCGCAGGTGGTGGGCCACCAGCATGCCGGGCAGCTCGTCGCCGTGCAGCGAGGCCTGGATGTAGGCCTTCTGGCTGCCGGGCCGGCCATAGTGCAGCGACACCAGTTCGCGCTGCGTTCCCGGGGCGGGGGAGAGGAGGGGGTGGCGAATGAGTTGCATGGTCAGCGAGACATCATGGGCTTGAGCCAGCGGTTCTCCGCCCAGCGGAACAGCCCGACCAGGCCGAGCGTGAGCGCGAAGTAGAAGACGCCGGCCGTGATGAAGGCCTCGAAGGGCAGGTAGTACTTGGCGTTGATCGCGCGGGCCGCGCCGGTCAGGTCCAGCAGCGTGACGATGCTGGCCAGCGACGTGCCATGCAGCATGAAGATGGCCTCGTTGCCGTAGGCCGGCAGCGCGCGGCGCAGCGCGGCGGGCAGCACGATGCGGCGCAGCATCAGGCCGCGGCTCATGCCCAGCGCCTTGGCGGCCTCGATCTCGCCGGCCGGCAGCGCGCGGATGCTGCCGGCGATGATCTCGGTCGTGTAGGCCGCCGTGTTCAGCGTGAAGGTCAGCCAGGCGCAGAAGGTGGCCGACGACAGCCAGGGCCAGGCCCAGCTGTCGCGCACCGCGTCGAACTGCGCCAGGCCGTAATAGATGAGGAACAGCTGCACCAGCATCGGGGTGCCGCGGAACACATAGGTGTAGACCCAGACGGCGCGCGACGCGAAACCCGTGGACACGGTGCGCACGACCGCCAGCGGCAGTGCCAGCGCGAGGCCGCAGGCCAGCGACAGCACCAGCAGCTTCAGCGTGATCAGCGCGCCTTCCAGGTACATCGGCAGGTTCTCGGCGATGGCGTCGAAGTTCACAGCCGGCCCTCCCTCACACCGATCGCGAGCTTCTTGTTCGCCCAGGCGAAGCCCAGCTCCGACACGCTGGTGAACACCAGATAGATCAGCGCCACCGCCAGGTAGAAGCTGAACGGCTCGCGCGTCGTGCCGGCGGCCTGCTGGCCGCGCGTCATCAGGTCCGACAGGCCGATGACCGACACGATGGCCGTGCTCTTGATCAGCACCAGCCAGTTGTTGGACACGCCGGGCAGCGCATGGCGCAACATCTGCGGCAGCGTGATGCGCCACAGCACCTGGCGCGGGCTCATGCCGTAGGCCAGCCCGGCCTCGCGCTGGCCCGGCGGCACGGCCAGGAAGGCGCCGCGGAAGGCTTCGGTGAGGTAGGCGCCGAAGATGAAGCCGATGGTCAGCACGCCGGCGATGAAGGGGTCGATGTCGATGTAGTCCTCATGGCCCAGCATCGGTGCGATGGAGTTCACCGCCAGCTGGCCGCCGTAGAAGATCAGCAGCATCAGCAGCAGGTCGGGCACGCCGCGGATCAGCGTGGTGTAGGTTGCGGCCAGCACCTGGGCGATGCGGGAACGAGACAGCTTGGCCAGTGCGCCGATGAGGCCCAGCACGACGGCCACGGCCAGCGACGACAAGGCCACGGCCAGCGTGACGCTGGCGCCTTCGAGCAGGCTGGGAAGGAATCCGTGCAACGACATGGCTAGCGCGGTGGGGTGACGAGGTCGAAGCTGAAATAGCGGTCGTTCAGGGCCTTCAGCGTTCCGTTGCTGCGCAGCGTGGCCAGCGCCTCGTCGACGCGGCCCAGCATGGCGGCGTCGCCCTTGCGCAGGCCCACGCCGATGCCCCGGCCGTAGTACTGCTGCTGGCGGCCGAAGTCGGGACCGACGAAGGCAAAGCCGCGGCCCTCGGCGCGGTTGAGGAAGCCGAACTGCGCGATGACGGCATCCACCAGCGTCGCGTCCAGCCGTCCGGCCTTCAGGTCCAGGAAGGCCTGGTCCTGCGTGGGGTAGCGCAGTACCTGGCTGTCCTTGAACTGCTCGGCCAGCAAGCGCTCATGGGCGGTGCCGCGCTCCACGCCGATGCGCTTGCCCTTCAGGCCCGCGGGGCTGACGTCCAGCCGCGCGCCGCTGCGCGCCACCATGCGCGCCGGCGAGAAGTAGTAGGGCACGGAGAAGGCCAGCAGCTGCTGGCGCTCCGGCGTGATGGACATGGACGCCATGATGGCGTCGATCTTGCGCGACAGCAGCGCCGGCACGAGGCCGTCGAAATCCAGGATGACCGGTACGCACTGCTGGACCATGCGCGTGCACAGCGCCTGCGCGAGGTCGATCTCGAAGCCCTTCAACTGACCGTCGCTGCCAACCTCGCTGAAGGGCGCGTAGCCGACGGCAAAGCCGATGCGCAGGCGCTGCGGCGTCTGCCCACGAGCCGCGCTTGTCCACGCGAGGCCGGCGGCCAGGGCGGTGCGGCGTCGCATCACTTGGTGCGCGGCGCGATGTCGTAGTCGAAATACTTGTCGGCCAGCTTCCTGAACGTGCCGTTGGCCTGCAGTGCGTCGATGGCGGCGTTGAACTTCTTGCCCAGCGTCGCCTCGTCGGCGCGACGCATGCCAACTCCCGTGCCGACGCCGAAGATCTTGTCATCGTTGATGGGGGCGCTGGCGAACGCGAAGCCCTTGCCCTCGGGCTTCTTCAGGAAGCCGAAGTCGGCGGCGGGCGAGTCCATCAGCGTGGCGTCGATGCGGCCGCTCTTCAGGTCCAGGAAGACCTGGTCCTGCGTGCCGTAGCGGACGATCTCGCTTTGCTTGAACGTGGCGGCCGCGTAGGCCTCGTGCGTGGTGCCGCGCTGCACGCCGATCTTCTTGCCCTTCAGGCCGACGGCGGTGGCCTCCAGCTTCACGCCGGCCTTGGCGACCAGGCGGGCGGGGGTGTTGTAGTAGGGCTTGGAGAAGCCGATGACCTTCTGGCGCTCGTCGGTGATGGAGACGCTGGCGAAGATGGCGTCCACCTTGCGCGACTGCAGCGCCGGGATCAGGCCGTCGAACTCCTGCTGCACCAGCGTGCACTGCGCCTTCATCTCGGCACAGTAGGCCTGCACCAGCTCGATCTCGAAGCCCTTGAGCTTGCCGTCGGGGCCGATCTCGGAGAAGGGCGGGTAGGCGCCTTCGACGCCGATGCGCAGCTTCTTCCATTCGGGCGCTTGGGCCTGCGCCAGCGATGCGGCGGCCAGTGCCAGCGCGAACAGGGTGGTTTTC
>CBFGPX010000122.1:0-12022 GCA_965650725.1 uncultured Comamonadaceae bacterium
CCAGACCCCGACGATCATCATCAGGTTGGCCTCGGTGTCCATGCGCAGCCAGGCGGTATCCACCTTGGACATGCGTTCGCTGGTCTGGCCCATGCGTCTCCTCGGGTTCGTTTTAGCCGGGCCTAAACTCGGCGGCCCGTCGACTGATTGTCACCAGATCGGCGCCCCTGATTCAGCCTGGAGAACCCCGTGAGCCTGAAAGACCAATTCGAAGCCGCCGTCGCCGATTCGAAGAACCTGCCCGAGCGGCCGGACAACATGACGCTGCTGAAGATCTACGCCCTCTACAAGCAGGGCAGCGCGGGCGACGTGCAGGACAAGCGCCCCGGTTTCACCGACATGGTGGGCCGCGCCAAGTGGGATGCGTGGAACGAGTTGAAGGGCACCAGCACCGACGACGCGATGCAGCAGTACGTCGACCTGATCGAGTCTTTGAAGTAAGAGCGCCCCGGCGCCCCATCAAGAACCGGCCTCAGGCCGGTTTTTTCTTGGCCGGCGCCTTCGTCTTGGCCGCCAGCAGCGCGTCCAGCTCCTTCTGGATCTCGCTCTCGATGGTGCTCTTGAACGCGCCGAGCAGGAAGCCCAACTGAGCCACCAGCTCGAAGCGGCTGGCCGACACCGTCAGCTCGCCCTTCACGCCGGAGCGCGTGAACTCCACGGTGTCCTCGTCGTCGCCCTCATGCACCGTGCACTCCATGTCGAACTTCTGTTCGACCTGCTCGGCCCATTGCCAGGCGATGTCCCGTGCTTTCTTCAGGCCCAGGTCGTGGTCTCGGTGAATGCGGATCTCGGCCACGGCGGCTCTCCTCGGTGTCGTGCGCCGCACTCTACGCGAGAAGCCGCAGCGGCCGCTCACCAGCGGCTACAGCTGCTCACGGCCTGACTCGGCGTTTGCACGCATACTTGGCCGCTGCAAGAGCCGGCCACCAAGCCCGCCAGCGCCGCCCAGGGAGGAACCATGCAGCCCGTCGACCCCGACCCGCACGCGACAGCCCCGCTCAACGAGGGGCTGGCCTACCTCAGCGCGGCCGAGCCCGACCACGAGCAGGCGGTGTACTGGTTCCGCGTCGCCGCCGACGCCGGCAGTGCCGAGGCCCTGGCGCTGCTGGCCTACTGCCAGCTGGAAGGCCTGGGCCTGCCGCGCGACCCCGAGCAGGCACGCATCCGGCTGGAACACGCCTGCACCTCCGGCAGCGTGACCGCCCAGTTCCACCTCGGCCGCGCGCTGGTAGCCGGCTGGGGCGGCGCGCCGGACGCCGCTCGCGGCGTGGCGCTCTACACCCTCGCCGCCGCGCAAGGCCATGCCGACGCCAGCTTCAACCTCGCCTCCTGCCTGGACGCCGGCTGGGGCTGCCAACCCGACCGCCTGGCCGCCAAAGCCTTGTTCCTGCGGGCGCGCGCGCTGGGCAGCCCGCTGAAAGCGCCGGGGCTGCGCATACGCCAGCGCGAGCTGGGTGCCGTGCGCGACCTGGCGCGGCGCTTCGAGGTCGGCAGCGAGCTGGGCCGGCTCATCGAGGAGCGCCAGCACGAGATCGCGCTGATGCAGGAGCTGGTGCGCCACCCCGGCCGCAGGAAGAGAACCCGACCTGCCGGCAGCAGCCCCAGGCAACCGCTGGCCCGCTTGGCCGGCATCGCGATCGTCATCGGCGGCGTGGCCGGCGCGGTGGCGGGCTTGTTCGGGTGGCGTGGCCGGCGGGCCGTGCCGCATGATGCAGGCCCCACGTCCATCGCCTGAACCATGCCCTTCGCCCTGCCCCTGCAGACCCATCTCCGCGACGCCACGCCCCTGGTATACGGCTGCATGGCCCTGGGCGGCGACTGGAACGGCGGCCCCGTCACCGAAGCCGACATCGCCCACGCGCACGCAGCCGTCGAGGCCGCGCTGGACATCGGCATCACGCTGTTCGACCACGCCGACATCTACCGCCGCGGCAAGGCCGAGACCGTGTTCGGCGAACTGCTGAAGCGCGACGCCGGCCTGCGCGCCAGGGTCCGGCTGCAAAGCAAGTGCGGCATCCGCTTTGCCGACGACGCCCACGTGGGCCGCTTCGACTTCAGCGCCGCCCACATCGAGGCCAGCGTGGACGGCATCCTGCAGCGGCTTGCGGTCGAGCACATCGACATCCTGCTGCTGCACCGCCCCGACGCGCTGATGGAGCCGGCCGAGGTGGCGCGCGCCTTCAGCCGGCTGAAGGCCGCCGGCAAGGTGGGTCATCTGGGCGTGTCCAACATGCATGCCGGCCAGATGCGCTGGCTGCAGACGGCGCTGGGCGAACCGTTGGTGGCCAACCAGCTGGAAATGAGCCTGGCCAAGCTGGACTTCATCGACGCCGGCACCACCTTCAACGACCCGCAGGCCGCGACCCGGCCGGGCGCCGCAGCCTGGGCCGGCACGCTGGAGTACGCGCAGCAGCACGGCGTGCAGCTGCAGGCCTGGGGATCGCTGGCGCAAGGGCGCTTCAACGACCCGGCGTCGTCGGCCGCCGCGAAGGTCGTACATGAGATTGCCGAAACGCACTCGACGACGGTCAATGCGGTGCTGCTGGCCTGGCTGCTGCGGCATCCGGCGGGCATCCAGCCGGTCATCGGCAGCGGGAACGCCCAGCGGATTCGCGCCTGTGGTGACGCGACGAGGATTCAGCTGAACCGGGAGGAGTGGTATCGGCTGTACGTGACGGCGCGGGGGCAGGCGTTGCCCTAGCAGCAGGTTGGCACGTGATGGTGGCCTTATCGACACCCGTTTTCGACCTACTTAAGTTTGGGAAACAAGTAGGCCAACCAGTCTCTCGTCGGCCTTTTGCGCGACACGTCGTCGACCTCGCGTCCCTGATCGCTCAACAGCTTAAGGTGACAAGTGACTTCGAACGCGCTCACGAACTGCTTGCAGACCAGATCTCTAGGCTAACTTGGCAAACGTATCTATGGATCGTGCCCATCGAAACCGCTTCTTGCCGCCACCTTCAGCAAAGCGATCAGACTGCCATCACAAGTTCTCTACTCGGAACGGCGCTTCGATACCGAAACGCCTTGAACTCGCGCGATCTCGAAGAGCAGCTCTACGCTCGCTTGATGGTCAGAACTGGCCTTGAGTGGGCTTGTCACAAGACGCAGCACGAGGGTCAACTGAACGCACATGGCGACATGCCCTTACTGCATCAAGAAGATCTGGATGCTCGCTCGACCCCAACATAGCTCAATTCAACTACTACTCGCCCGCACCATCGGCTGCCGCGGATGCAGCCTCGCCATCATCAGCACGTCCTCATAGACACCATTGCGCAGCGCATCCGCCCGCAGCCGGCCTTCATGCTCGAAGCCGTTGCGCTCATACAGTCGTATGGCCCGCGCGTTGTCGTGATAGACGGTCAGCTCGATGCGCAGGATCTGCGCCCAGTTGTCGGCGTAGTCCAGCAGCGCCGTCATCAGCGCCTGACCCACGCCCCGGCCCTGGCTGGCCTTGGCGACGGTGATGCCCAGGCCCATCACGTGGCGGCGGCGCACCGACGGGCCGACCGGGTGCAGGCCGGCGAGGCCCACGGGCCTGTCGTCCAGCACCGCGGCCAGCACGATCTCATTGGAGCCGGCCGCCGGCGGGTTCATGCCGGCAATGCGCTGGGCCCACATCTCTTCACTCGCGAACGGCAGTTGCAGCGTGCCGCCAAAGACTTCCGGGTCGGAAAACTGTTCGGCGATGGCGGCGGCGTCAGCGGTCTTGACGCGGCGCAGGGTCAGGGTCATCGGGGCCTCCTTCAAGGCTCCGCAAGGTAGCACGGCGCTGCTCGCGCGACAGCGGCGCCAAGCGCTCGACGGCCGCGTGGAACTTCGCCCAGTCCCTGCCCTCGCGCTCGAACAGCCGCTCGAACGCCGGCACCAGCTCGCTGTAGGCCGACAGGATGGCGTAGTTGGCGTTGTTGGCACGCTGGAACCATGCCTCGTAGCCCGGCGCCTCCTTGGGCGCGCGTTCACGCAGGTCGGCCATCACGGCGGCCTTGGCCGCAGCCCGCGATTCGGCCGGGCCGGCGTAGACCGCCTGCAGCCGTTCACGGCCTTCGCGGGCCAGCTTCAGGAAGGCGGCGCGGCGCTCCCGGCCCAGCTCGAAGGCGGCCAGCGCCTGCGGCTTGTCCGCCAGCCATTGCCGGGCGCCGATGAATTCCACCGCGCTGGCATAGGCCTCGTTGAAGCCGGTGTCGTCGTTGACGTAGACGCGCTGGTGGGACAGCTCGTGGAAGATCATGGCCGCCAGCTCGCCTTCGGCGTAGCGGATGAAGGTGTTCAACAGCGGATCGCCCCCCAGCAGCCGGCTCCAGCCCAGCGTGGAATAGGCCGGAATGGCCTGCACCTGCACCTCCCAGCCCTCGGCCTTCAGCGCGTCGGCGTGCTTGCGGGCCTCGTCGAGGTCGAACCAGCCCTGGTAGCCCGCACAGCCCATGATGGGATAGCACCAGGTCTTCAGCGTGAAGCCGAACTCGGGCGCGGCGATGACGTTCCACACCGCCGCGTTGCGCTTCAGGTCGGCGTAGCGGCGGTAGCTGTTGTTCTCGGGCAGCGCGAGCCTGGCGCTGGCGAAGTCGCGCATCTGCTGCGACAGCCGCAGCCGCGCGGCCAGGTCGGCGGGCGTGGCGGGGTCGGCCAGCCAATCGTCCACCGGCCTGGCGGCACGCACGACGCCCAGATGGCCGCCAGCGGCCTGGCTCCAGTGGCCGACAGCACTGCAGCCGGCCAGAGCCAGCAGCGCCGCCGACAGCAGCAGGCGTTGGATCAAGCCGCCTCGACTTCCACCAGGCAGTCGTAGAACGCCGGCGCGTTGCCGAGGTCGGTCAGGCGCTGATGCGTGACCTCGTTGACGTTGGTGCCGTCCACGCCCAGCTTGCGCCACCACACGCCCAGGCCGTTGACGACGCCGGGGCGGGCACGCTGGCTGACTTTCAGCGTGGCGACATAGCGGCCACGGTCGTTGAAGGCGGCCACGCGGGCGCCGTCGGCCAGTTGGCGCGCGGCGGCGTCGTCGGCGTGCATCTCGATGACGGGCTCGCGCTCGATGTCACGCAGGCTCTTCACGTTGACGAAACTGCTGTTCAGGAAGTTGCGCGCCGGCGGCGAGATCATCGCCAGCGGGTAGCGCGTGGCCAGCTCGGGCGTGGTCTGCGCGCTCTCGTAGTTGGGCACGTAGTCGGCGCCTGCCGCCTGGGCTCGGCCGTTGGGCGTGCGGAAGCCGCCGTTCGCAAACGGCGCCTCGGCGATGGGCAGCGGCTGCCAGCCTTGCTCGCGCAGCAAGGCCATGTCGATGTCGGCCGTGAAGGCCTGGGCGGCCAGTTGCTCGTCGCTGTCGCTGAAGCACGGATCCGTCAGGCCCAGCGCCGCGGCCAGCTCGCGGAAGATCTGCGTGTTGGTCTTGGCCTCGCCCAGTGGCGCAATGGCCGGGTGGTTGATGAGCACGTCAGTGTGGCCGTAGCTGGTGTGCACGTCCAGATGCTCCAGCTGCGTGGTGGCCGGCAGCACGTAGTCGGCCAGGTCGGCCGTGTCGGTCATGAAGTGCTCCAGCACGACGGTGAACAGGTCCCCGCGCTGGAAGCCCTTCACGACCTTGGGCGACTCGGGCGCGACGGCCACCGGGTTGCTGTTGTAGACGATGAGGGCCTCGATGGGTGGGTCGGCCTGCAGCAGCGCATCGCCAATGGTGCTCATGTTGACCATGCGCGGCTGGCGACCCGCGAGCAGGTCGGGGCGCTCCAGATTCGGGTTCTTGTAGGGCGCAAACCAGCCCGAGGCCGACAGCAGCAGGCCGCCGCTCTCATGCCGCCAGGCGCCAGTCAGGCAGGGCAGCAGCGCGATCAGCCGCACCGCGTTGCCGCCGCCGCGCACGCGCTGCATGCCGTAGTTCAGGCGGATGGCGGCAGGGGTGGTGGTGCCGTAGTCGCGCGCCAGGCCACGCACCTCGTCGGCGCTGATGCCGCACACTGCGGCCACGCGCTCCGGCGGCCAGGCCAGCGCCTTCTCGCGCAGCTCGTCCCAGCCGTCGACATGCCGGGCGATGTAGTCGTGATCCAGCCAGTCGTGGGCGATCAGTTCGTGCATCAGGCCCAGCGCCAGCGCGCCGTCGGTGCCGGGCAGCACGGCGATGTGCTGGTGGCATTTGTCGGCCGTCTCGGTCTTGCGCGGGTCGATGCAGATCAGCTTGGCGCCGTCGCGCTTGGCCTGGTTGGCATAGGTCCAGAAGTGCAGGTTGGACGTGATGCTGTTGCTGCCCCAGATGACGATGAGCCGGGCCCCCGCGAAGTGCCGCGTGTGCATGCCCAGCTTGTGGCCATAGGTCGCGGCCAGCCCCGCGCCGCCGGCGGACGCGCAGATGGTGCGGTCCAGCCGCGCCGCGCCCAGCGCGTTCCACAGCCGGCCGGCCATGGCTTCGCCCTGGATCAGGCCCATGGTGCCGGCATAGCTGTAAGGCTGGATGCACTGCGGGTCCTTGATGGCCTTCAGCTTCGCGGCGATGTCGGCCATGGCCTCGGCCCAGCTGACCTGCACGAAGGCCGGCGCCTCGGTCTTCTTGCTGACGCGCTTGAGCGGGTGCAGCAGGCGCTCGGGGTGGTAGGTGCGCTCGGGATAGCGCGAGACCTTGGTGCACAGCGCGCCGTGCGTGCTGGGATGCTCGGCGCGGCCCTGCACCTTGATGACGCGTTCGTGCTCGACGGTGACCTGCAGCGCGCAGGTGTCGGGGCAGTCGTGGGGGCAGGCGCCGTGTACGGTGCGGGTGGTCATGGCTGTTGCTTTGTGGGCAGAGCCGCGATTGTCGCGCGGGGCTGTCGATGCCCAGCAACGCCGGCCGCGCCCTTCACAATCAACAGCCCCCGCTTGTTCGCGATGCCCCCCTTTTGACCATGGACAAATTCCTGCTGCAGCAGCAAGTGCTGGAACGGCTTGACCAAGACCTTCTGCAAGCCGAACAGGCAGCGCGCGTGGCGCACGAAACGGCGACCCACGAAGAGAACATCGCCGAGAACAAGTACGACACGCTGGGGCTCGAAGCCGCCTACCTGGCAACCGGCCAGGCGCGCCGCGCCGAAGCCATCCGCGAGGCGATGGCCGCCTGGCGCCAGTTCCGCCCGCTCCCCTACGACGCCCGCAAGGGCATCCACCTCGGCGCGCTGGTCTGCCTGGCCGATGTCGACGATCAGCAGCAACAGATCTTCCTCGGCCCGGGCGGAGGCAGCATGAAGCTGCAGATCGGCGCCCAGCCCGTCCAGGTCATCAGCACCGAGGCCCCGCTGGGCCGGGCGCTGCTGGGCAAGTGCGAGGGCGACGAGGTGTCGATCCAGATCACCGCGACACGACGGACCTTCGAGGTGCTGTGGGTTCGGTGAGCCGTCTCGCTCCACCGCTGCCGCGGCTCTACACCTTCCGGCGCTGCCCCTACGCGATGCGCGCTCGGATGGTGCTGCTGCAGGCGGGGCGCGACTTCGACGCCGTGGAGGTCAGCCTGCGCGACAAGCCGGCGAGCCTGCTGGCCCTGTCGACCAAGGCGACGGTCCCCGTGCTGCAGTTGCCCGATGGCGGCGTGATCGATGAGAGCTGGGACATCATGCGCTGGGCGCTGGCGTCGCCCGATGCCCAGGGCTGGTGGACGCGGGCGCAGTCGCCTGACAACCTGGATCTGCTGCGCCGCAACGACGGCGACTTCAAGCATCACCTGGACCGCTGGAAGTATCCGCAGCGCTACGTGAACGAGCCCCTCGCGCCAGAAGCACACCGCGACCGGGCGCTGGACGTTCTGCTGCGGCCGCTGAACGCACGGCTGAACGACGAGCCCTTCCTCGGCGGCGCCACGCCCTGCGCCACCGACCTGGCCGTGATGCCGTTCGTCCGCCAGTTCGCTGCCGTGGAGCCGGTCTGGTTTGCAGCGCTGGACCTGCCATCGCTGCAGTCCTGGCTGAACGGCTGGCTCATTCATCCGCTGTTCGCTGCGTGTATGGTCAAGCTGCCTGCGGACGGCGCTCATCGCTTTCCGCCGCTTTGACTGTCAAGCCATGACCCCGATCCACGAATGGCAGGCCACCCGCAGCCTGCGCCTTTTGCTGCAGACGCTGCGCGACCTGGTCGTCTCCATGGGCCCGCTGCTGCTGCTCGGCGGCGGCCTGCTGGTGGCGGCCTACTGGTGGCTGGACCCGCAGCCACCGCGCCAGGTGCGGCTGGCCACCGGCCCGGCCGGCAGCGCCTACGCCGGCTTCGGCGAGGGTTATGCGAAGGCGCTGGCGCGCGAGCGCATCCAGGTGGAGCTGATCGCCAGCGAAGGCGCGCAGGACGACCTGGCGCACTTGCGCGCGGGCACGGCCGACGTGGGCTTCGTCCGCGGCGGCATGGCCGATCCGGCGGCCGATACCGAGGCCGGCATCGTCTCGCTGGGCAGCCTGTTCTACGAGCCGATCTGGATCTTCTATCGCCGTGATCTCGGCATCGCGCGCCGCCAACCCGGCGGCGAATTGCAGCGCCTGACTCAACTGCGCGGCCTGCGCGTCAATGTGGACCAGGACGGCAGCGGCGTGCCGCAGATCGTCGAGAAGCTGTTGGCGCTGAACCAGATGACACCGGCCGATCTGAGGCTGTCCAACCTGCCGCCCGACGCCGCCGGCGCGGCGCTGCGCGAGGGCCGGCTGGACGCTGCGGTGCTGATCTCGGCGCCGCAGTCGGGGCTCATCCGCGCGCTGCTGCGCGACCCGGCCATCGGGCTGATGGCCTTCGAGCAGAACGAAGCCTATTCGCGCCACCTGCCCTTCCTGTCGACCGTGACGCTGCCGCGCGGCGTGGTGGACCTGGCGGCCGACCTGCCGCCGCACGACGTGCCGCTGCTCGCGACCACCACCGCGCTGCTGGCGCGCGAGCAGACGCATCCGGCGCTGCGGCAGCTGTTCGCGCAGGCGGCGCTGGGGCAGCACAGCGGGGCGGGCTGGTTCAACGGCGCGCGCGACTTCCCCAACACCCGCACCAGCGAGCTGCCGGTCAGCGCCGAGGGCGACCGCGCGATCAACGGCACACCGCCGGCCTGGGCGCGCTACCTGCCCTTCTGGGCCGGCAATCTGCTGGAACGCATGTGGCTGGTGGTCGGCGGCCTGCTGGTGCTGATGCTGCCGCTGTCGCGCGTGGTGCCGCCGCTCTACACCTTCCGCGTGCGCTCGCGCGTGTTCCGCTGGTATGCGCGGCTGCGTGAGGTGGAAGCCAGGCTGGAAGCCGGCACCGATGAGCGCGACGCGCTGCTCGACGAGCTGGACGAGTTGGACCGCGTCACACACCGGATCACAGTGCCGCTGTCCTATGCCGAAGAGCTTTATGCGCTGCGTAACAACATCTTTGCGGTGCGCAAGCGGCTGCTGAGGCAGCGGTCGCGGGCGACGGGTACACAGGACGGCGGATAGGCGAGTGGCGGGGCAATGACGCCAATTCAATGTCGCTGACCGGTCGATAGTCACCGTTAGCCGGGTCCGATGCGAACGGCAGTCCCCACCTGATCCAGTCGCTCGTCGCGGCCTTTGTCCCGCCGCCCAGTCACGCCGCCGGCAGCGTCAACCGGGCGATGCAACCCCGCGGCGCTGCCGGCAGCAACTGTGCGCTGCCGCCGTGGCGCTCGGCAATCTCCCGCACGATGGCCAGCCCCAGGCCGCAGCCCTCGCCATGCGCGGCGCCGCGCACGAAGCGCTCGAAGGCCCGCTCACGCAGCGTGGGCTCCAGGCCGGTGCCGTTGTCCTCCACGTCCAGCCACACGTCGTCGCCCGCGCGGCGCAGCCGCACGGTGATGGTGGCGCCGCGGCCGGCATAGCGCAGCGCGTTGTCGATGAGGTTGAGCAGCGCCTCGCGCAGCAGCAGCTCCACGCCCTGAACCTGCAAGCCCTCGTCGGCGATGTCCACGCCCAGGTCGCAGCCCGCCGCCAGCGCGCGCGGCACCTGCTCGGCCGCCACCTCCTGCACCAGCCGTGCGCAGTCCACCGCTGCCCAACCCTGAGCGGCCACCGCCTCGGGTTCGGCGCGTGCCAGCACCAGCAGCTGCGACACCAGGCGCGCACCACGCACAGCGCTCTCGTGCACGCGCTGCAGGCGCTGACGCAGCGCCGGGTCTCCGGTCTCCTGCAGCGCCAGTTCGGTCTGGCTCTTGAGCCCGGCCAGCGGCGTGCGCAGCTGGTGGGCCGCGTCGCTGATGAAGCGGCGCTGCGCGGCCAGGTTCTGCTGCACCTGCTCCAGCAGCTCGTTGACGGCGCCGGCCAAGGCGCCCACCTCGGGTGGCGCGGCTTGCAACTGCACCGGGTCCAGCGCGTCGGCGCGGCGGCCCTGCATCTGCGCCTGCAGCTCGGCCAGCGGCCGCAGGCCGCGGCGTATGCCGGCCCAGACGCCCACGCTCATCAGTGCGATCAGCAGCGACAGCGGCAGCGCCGTGTCCAGCAACATGCGCCGCGCCAGCAGCTCGCGCGGCGCGCTGGAGCGGGCGATCTGCACGCGCAGCGTCGAGTCCGCCGCGCCGGCCGCGGCCAGGTGCAGGTCCAGCGACACCACGCGCATGGGTTCCGGCACCGTGGCGTCGAAGTACAGCGGCTCGCCCACGGGCGCGCTGTGGGGCGGCGCGGGCATGCGTGCATCGCCCAGCAGCAGCTGGCCGGGCGGCGAGCTGACCATGTACATGACGCGATCCTCGGGATCGGCGGCCAGGATGTCCTGCGCCGACGGCGGCAGGTCCACGAACAGGCCGCTGGCCGTGGGGCGGATCTGGCGCGCCAGCGCGCGGGCGGCCTGCAGCAGCGAGGCGTCGGTCAGTTCATCGGCATGGCGCGTGGCCAGCCGGTAGGCGCCGAAGGCCGCGACCAGCCACAGCACGATCTGCGGCAGCAGCAGCCACAGCAGCAGTTGCCGGTGCAGCGAACGGCCGCTCACTGCGCCGCGGCTTCGAGCAGATAGCCCAGCCCGCGCACCGTGCGCACGGCCAGGCCCGAGCCTTCGAGCTTCTTGCGCAGGCGATGGATGTAGACCTCGATGGAGCCGCCGCTGGCCTCGTCGCCGTCGCCGCTCCAGGCCTGCACGATCTGCGCCTTGGTGACGACGCGGTCGCGCTCGGCCACCAGCAGCTCCAGCAGCGCCCATTCGCGCGGGCTCAGCTCCAGCGCCTGGCCGGCCACGCTGGCGCGGCGCGCGGCGCGGTCGAGCGTCAGCAGGCGCAGCTGCTGGGTCTGCGTGGTCGGCCGGCTGCGCCGCAGCAGCGCCTGCAGTCGCGCCTCCAGTTCGGGGAAGTCGAAGGGCTTGGTCAGGTAGTCGTCGGCGCCGGCCTGCAGCCCGGCCACGCGGTGCTCCAGCGCATCCAGCGCGGTCAGCACGAGGATGGGCAGCGTGCGACCGGCCTCGCGCACGCGCTTCAGCACGGTGAGGCCGTCCACCAGCGGCAGGCCCAGGTCCAGGATGGCGATGTCGAAGTCCTGCTTGCGCAGCAGGTATTCGGCCACGGCGCCGTTCTCGGCCCATTCGACCTTGAACGCGGCGTTCAGCAACTGCTGCTGCAGCGCGTCGGCCAGCACGGGGTCGTCTTCGGCAAGCAGCAGGTTCATGGGGCGACTGTAGCGGCGCAGACCCTCATGGTTAATACGATATTAAGACTATTAATGATCGGTAATGATGCTGGCATGCTCATCTCGCGCCTGCTGGCCCCTGCCCTGCTCGCCGCAGCGACGGCCCAGGCCGCGCCGGCGGCGGACGTGGTGCATTGGTGGACCTCGCCCGGCGAGACCGCCGCCAAGCACGCGCTGGCCGACGCCTACCGCGCCGCCGGCGGGCAGTGGCGCGACCTGGCCGTCACCGCGTCGGAGCAGGCGCGGGCCGCGGTGCTGCAGCGGCTGAAGGCCGGCAACCCGCCGCTGGCCGCGCAGTTCAATCCGTCGCTCGCCTTCCAGCAGCTTGCGCGCGAAGGCCGGCTGGCACCGCTGGACGAGGTGGCCGCGCAAGGCCGCTGGGCCCAGGTGCTGCCCGCCGTGCTGCTGGACGCGGTGCGCGTGGACGG
>CBFGPX010000123.1:0-11979 GCA_965650725.1 uncultured Comamonadaceae bacterium
GGTCGATCAACTGGCCGCGCAGCAGATAGCAGGGCGACTTCCAGTACAGCAGCACGTCGTGGAAGGGGTCGGTGATGATCTTGAAGCCCCAGGCCAGGCCCTGCATCAGGTTCTGCGTGATCCACAGCTGCACGACGCGGAACACCAGGCCCGTCACGCCCAGGCAGAACCAGGCCATGCCCACGTCCTCGATGAAGCCCTTGAAGCCGACGCCGGGCTCGATCAGCCCGCCCAGCGACGGCGACAGCCACAGCACGGCCGGCAGCGCGACCCACACGGCCATCAGCACGATCTTGCGGCGGATGTTGTAGCCAATCTTGATCTCTTCTTTGTACTCGTCGGTGGCCTGGTTCACGTGGTCGTAGCCGCGTGGCTCGAAGAAGAAGTGGCCCGCCTGGCGCGTCGTCATCGACACGCACCAGGCCAGCAGCGCCGACCACGCGGGGTTCACGAACAGCAGCGCATACGACACCAGGAAGCTCAGCGCGCTGATCAGGTGCAGGCTCTGGTTGATGCGGCTGTGGTGGTAGTAGCGGTGGTCGTCCCAGCGCTGCGTCTTCAGGGTTTGGAAGAACTCGTTCACTGTCCGGTCCTCGTATCGGGTGGAATGCGGGCCGGATGGTGGGGGGCTTGCATGAAATCGGCGTGACGGTCCGCCTGTCATCGTGCTGTTGCATTGGCTGCGGACCATGCGCGGCATGCACACCGCCGACGCCGATGACATCCTGGTTGATGACCTCCCTGCGCCGCGCCATTCGCGACGGCTTGCGGTGGTCACCGAGACCTATCCGCCCGAGGTCAACGGCGTCGCCATGTCGATGGCGCGCGTCGTGGACGGCCTCAACCGCCGCAACCATGACGTGCAACTGATCCGCCCGCGGCAGTCCGCCAGGCAGGCGCCGCCGGCCAGCGGCAAACCCGCCGTGGACGAGGTGCTGACCAAGGGCCTGCCCGTGCCGCTGTACCCCAATCTGCGCATGGGCGTGCCCAGCAAGCGCGCGCTGGTGAAGCTGTGGTCGCTGAAGCGGCCCGACGTGGTTCACATCGCCACCGAGGGGCCATTGGGCTGGTCGGCGCTGCAGGCCGCGCAACACCTGGCGCTGCCGGTCACGTCGGACTACCGCACCAACTTCCACGCCTACGGCAGGCACTATCGCCTGGGCCTGCTGAGCAAGCCCATCATGGGCTATCTGCGCAAGTTCCATAACCGCTGCGACGCCACCATGGTGCCCACCGAGTCGCTGCGCGTGCTGCTGGGCGAGCGCGGCTTCGAGCGGTTGCAGGTGGTGGGCCGCGGCGTCGATGCGCAGCGCTTCGATCCCGCTCGCCGCAGCGCCGCGATGCGCGAGAGCTGGGGCGCGAGGCCGGACGACCTGGTGCTGGGCTATGTGGGCCGCTTGGCGCCCGAGAAGAACCTGGGTGTGCTGTTGGCCGCCTACGAAGCCGTGAAGGCTCAGCAGCCCCAGGTCAAGCTGGTGTTCGTCGGCGATGGCCCCATGCGCGCCGAACTGGCGGCCCGCGCACCCGACGCGGTATTTGCCGGCCAGCGCAGCGGCGATGACCTGGCCGCGCACTACGCGGGGCTGGACCTGTTCCTGTTCCCCAGCCTGACCGAGACCTTCGGCAACGTGACGACCGAGGCCATGGCCAGCGGCTGCGCGGTCGTGGCCTTCGACAGCGCGGCGGCGGGCGAGCTGATCCGCAGCGGCGTGAACGGCTGGCTGGCGGGCACCGGCCGCGAGGCGGATTTCGTGGCGGCGGCCCAGCTGGCAGCCGGCGACGCCGTCGCGCGGCGCGTGGTGGCCGAAGCGGCGCGGGCGACGGCGCGGCGGCTGGACTGGGGCGATATCACGGCGCGGTTCGAAGCCGTGCTGGAGGGGGCGATCTCGCGCGCCGAACCGGTCTTCTCCGCCCCGGGGCTGCAGCCGGCGGTCTAGCGCCTGCCGTCCCGCCATATCAGCAGGGCGATCGCCGCCGCGACCAGCAAGCCCAGACCGCTCAGCGTGACGCCGATGGCGACACCCGCCGCCTCGCACCCTGCGTAAGCCGCCAGCATCACCAGCACGCTCAGGTTCTCGTTGAACCCCTGCACGGCAATCGACCGGCCCGCGCTCAGCAGCGTGGCGCCGCGGTGCTGCAGCAGCGCGTTCAGCGGCACGACCATCGCCCCGCCCACCGCGCCCACCAGTGCGAGTACGAGGGCTGCCGTCGCCACGTCGCTGACCTGCGCCACCACCGGCATCAGCAGCCCCAGCGCCACGCCGGCCCACAGTCCATGCCGAGCCTGATGCAGCGCCAGCCACCGCCCGGCCGCCGCGGCGCCGCCGATGACGCCCACGGCCACCGCCGCCTGCAGGTAGGCCGCCTGGCTCAACGGCAGCGACAGCGCCTCACCCGCCCAGCGCAGCACCGCGAACTGCAACGTCGCGCCCGCGCCCCAGAACAGCGTCGTCGCCGCGAGTGACAGCCCGCCCTCGCGATCGCGCCACAGCGCCCGGTTGGCGGCGCGGAACTCCAGCACCAGCGTGGCCGGGTCGTGCGCCACGCTGCGCTGGCGCCGGCCGCTGTCCGGGATGCCGGCGTTCAACCCACTGCTCAGCGCGTAGATCAGCAGCAGCGCGGCCAGCGAGCCGGTCAGCTTGTCGGCTGGCAGTTGCAGCCAATCACCCAGAGCGGCGAGGTCCGAGGCCAGCCAGGCCGGGCTGACCAGCGCGCCGCCCAGCACCGCACCCAGTAGCGCGGCGGACACGACGCTGATTTCTATCCAGCCATTGGCCTTCACCAGCGCCTCGGGCTCGGCCAGTTCGGTGATAAGCCCGTACTTGGCCGGCGCATAGGCCGCCGCGCCCAGGCCCACGACGGCCAGCGCGGCCACCGGGTGAAGCCCGGCGGCCAGCAGGCACAGGCCCAGGATCTTCACGAGGTTCATGGCGGCCATCACGCGGCCCTTGGCGAAGGCGTCGGCCAGCGGGCCCACCCAGGGGGCCAGCACGACGTAGGCGGCCATGAAGCCCACTTTCAGCAGCGGCGCCCACCAGGGCGCAAAGCCCTGCTGCATCAGCAGCGCGATGGCGACGATGAGCAGCGCGTTGTCGGCCAGCGCGGAGGCGAACTGCGCGCCGATGACGAGGCCAAACCCCCGTGGCAGGCGAGCGGCCCCGGGGCCGGCAGCGGAAAGGTGGGCGGTAGCGGGCACAGGGGCCGGACTGTCGGTGCGCGTCGTGAAGCGCTCATGAAACCCCGTAGCGCCTGTGGAAATGCCGGAAATCTGTATGAAATTACAGTTGCTTCATGCAAG
The DNA here is from genome assembly GCA_965650725.1 of uncultured Comamonadaceae bacterium. Lineage (GTDB taxonomy): Bacteria > Pseudomonadota > Gammaproteobacteria > Burkholderiales > Burkholderiaceae_C > Pelomonas. Next base: position 3,299 of record CBFGPX010000123.1, read on the forward strand.
TTCAGGACAAGCTGGCCATCCTGGCCGATGCCGCCAAGTACGACGCCTCCTGCGCCAGCAGCGGCACCGAGAAGCGCGACTCCCGCGACGGCCGCAGCCTGGGCTCGACGAGCAACGGCATCTGCCACGCCTACACGCCGGATGGCCGCTGCGTGTCGCTGCTGAAGGTGCTGCTGACCAACTGGTGCGTCTACGACTGCCTGTACTGCATCAACCGCAAGTCCAGCGACGTGAAGCGCGCGCGCTTCGGCATCGACGAGGTCGTGCAGCTGACGCTGTCCTTCTACCGCCGCAATGTCATCGAGGGCCTGTTCTTGTCCAGCGGCATCATCCGCACGCCCGACTACACGATGGAGCAGGTCATCGAGGTGGCGCGGCGGCTGCGCGAGCAGGAGCACTTCCGGGGCTACATCCACCTGAAGACCATCCCCGACGCATCGGCCGAGCTGGTGGAGCGCGCGGGCCGCTACGCCGACCGGTTGTCCATCAATGTCGAGCTGCCCAGCGCGGCCAGCCTGAAGGCGCTGGCGCCGGAGAAGGATGCGGTGGGCATCGAGCGCACGATGTCGCGCATCCACCTGCGCCTGCAGGCCGCCCGCGAGGCCCGGCGCGAGGCCCAGGCCATCCGCGCGCTGCCAGGCGCCGCTGCGGCGGCGGTGAAGCCGCCTTCCTTCGCGCCGGCCGGCCAGAGCACGCAGCTCATCGTCGGCGCCGACGCGTCGGACGACCGCACCGTGCTGCAGCTGTCCAGCCGGCTCTACACCGGGCAGGGCCTGCGCCGCGTCTACTACTCGGCCTACAGCCCCATCCCGCATGCCAGCCGCGCGCTGCCGCCCCAGGCCGCGCCGCTGCTGCGCGAGCACCGGCTGTACCAGGCCGACTGGTTGATGCGCTTCTACGGTTTCCGGGCCGACGAGATCGTCACCGAAGCCGGTTTCTTGTCGCTGCACCACGACCCCAAGCTGGCCTGGGCGCTGGCCCACCCGGCGCAGTTCCCGCTGGACGTGGACCGCGCGCCGCGCGAGCAGCTGCTGCGCGTGCCGGGGCTGGGCGTGGGCTCGGTTGACAAGCTGCTGGCCGCACGCCAGCACCGCCGGCTGCACCGCGCCGACCTGCTCGCGCTAGGGCCGGCCGCGAAGCGTGCGCTGCCCTTCCTTGTCGCCGTGGACCACCGCCCGCGCGCGGACGACATGCAGGCCCTGGTGCAGCAGCCCGCCGCCATGCCGCAGCAGGCGTCGCTGTTCTGATGGGTCTGCCACTGCGTTACCCGGCCGACTGGGCGAGCTTTTCCGCCCGGTTGCCGTCCCTGCTGGCCGGTGCCGCCGACTGGACGCACGATGTCGGCGAGCAGGCGCCGCTGTTCGGCGAGCCCCCCGGCGCTGAGGCCCGCGCCTGGGCGCCGCCCGAGGGCTGGGACGCGCTGGGACGGCAGGTTGCCATGCATGCCGATGACGACCGCTATGCCCGCCTGCTCGCCTTCGCGCGGCGGCTGCAGCGCGAGCCGGGGCTGTGGGCCGACCCGCTGGACCCGCAGCGCCGCCACCTGCAGTCGCTGGCACGCCAGGTGGGGCGAGAGATCCACAAGATGCACGCCTTCGTGCGCTTCCGCGAGGTGGTCGATGCGCAGGCCCAGGGCGGCCGCCGGCATGTGGCCTGGTTCGAGCCGACGCATCACATCCTTCGCGCCGCCGCGCCCTTCTTCGTGAAGCGCTTTGCGCAGCACCCCTGGGCCATCCTGACGCCGCGGGGCTGCCTGCACTGGGACGGCCGCCGCCTCACCGGCGCCGGCCCGGCGCGCCGCGAGGACGCGCCGCCCGAAGACGCCGGCGAGGCGCTGTGGCTGACCTACTACCGCAGCATCTTCAACCCGGCGCGGCTCAAGGTGGCGGCGATGAAGAAGGAGATGCCGGTGCGCTACTGGGCGCAGCTGCCCGAGGCTGCGCTGATCCGCGGCCTCGTGCGCGATGCCGCCGAGCGCGAGGGCCGCATGCGCAGCGTGTGAAGCCGGTCCGTCGTGTCTTCATGGCCGTCGTTCATCGGCTGGCCGAGCGCCGGGCCGCCCCAAGCCGGCCCGTCTGGTGATGTTGACCGGGCTGGTCCGCGTTCAGCAGCGCAAGACCGGGCGAGGGTTTGTCAAATCCTCTCGAACAGCAGTGCCAGCTGGCTGGCGATCAGTAGTTCCTGGCGCGTCCAGGCGCGCGTGGCGCGGGCGTCCACCAGCCACAGCGCGCCGGCCAGTTGGGCGCCGTCGTACAGCGGCACCTCGATGCGGGCCTCGGCCGCGCCTTGCAGGCCGGCCAGCTCGTCGTGGCAGGGGTGCAGTGCTGCGTCGGGCAGCGCCAGCGGCGCGCCATGGCGGTTCAGCAGGTCCAGGTAGCGCGGCTGCGCCTGCGCCGTCAGCCCGCCCGGCCCCATCGGCCAGCGGATGACCTGGGCCAGACCCAGGATGCGCAGGCTCGCCGCCTTCAACTCGGCCAGGGCTTCCGGCGGCGTGGCCGCGGCCAGCCGCTGGCGCTGGCTGGACAGCTGCAGCAACAGTTCCTCCGGCGTGACCGGTGTGCCGGCCTCCTCGGCGGGCGGCGCTGCCAGCGTGGTGCGTGCGGGCAGGCTGAGCCGCTCGATCTCGGACTGCAGGGCCAGGTGTTGCCACAGATGGTCCAGCGCGCCGGCGGCGTCGCCCTCGGCCTGCAGCAGCTCGGCCAGTTGGCGATGAGCCTGGCGGGCCTGGGCGCGGGCCTGGATGCGCTGTGCCAGCGCCAGACCGTGGCGCGTGGAGCGCACGGCGGACGCGTTGTCGCCGCGGGCCAGCGCAATCTCGGTCCAGGTGCGGCTGGCGGCGGCCTCCAGCCAGGGGTAGCCCTGGCGGGCCGCGATGTCCAGCGCCAGCCGGCAGTCGGCCACGGCCCAGTCCATGCGCTGGCGGGCCAGCGCGGCGCGGGCCAGGTGCCAGTGCGCCTCGGCCTCGAACACGCGGTGCGCGCCGCGCCGGGCGGCGGCCAGGCCATGGCTGAAATGGCGCTCGGCCGCCGGCAGGTCGCCGGTCTCGAAGCTGCCGACGCCGATGTTCAGCGCCAGCTTGGCGGCGAGATAGCTGTCATCGCCGTCCTTGCTGGATTGAGCCAAGTGTTCGCCAGCATCGCGCATCTGGCGCAGACCGCGCGCCCAGTCGGCATGGGCGTAGTGGATCTGGCCCAGGCCGATGCGTGCGGCCACACCCGTCTGCAGATGGCCGCTGACCTCGGCCAGGTCCAGCGCACGCGACCACTGCTCGGTGGCCAGTTGGTACTCGCCCTGCTGATAGGCGATGCGGCCCAGTGCCTCGCACACGCGGGCGGCCTGCACCGGGAAGTGGCCCGCCGCCGCCAGCGCGCCGGCCTGCTCCAGTGCAGGCAGCAGTTCCAGCGCGCGGCCGCGCGGCTCCAGCAGGCCGAAGCGGGAGTACAGCGCGTCCACGCCGACAGCGGTGTCGCCGCTGGCGAAGGCCTGGGCGCTCAGCGCCTCCAGCAGCCGGTCGGCTGCGGCCGGGTGACGGCGCGAGACGCGACCGATGCGGCCCAGCAGGTCGGCCAACGCCGGGCTGGCGGCGGGAAGCAAAGTGAACACGGCGGCGTTGGTGGGTTGGTTTCTCACTGGTATTCTTGTCGATTCCAGGGCGGCGCCGTGCCGGGACTGGGGACAGTCCTAGCCTCGAACTGGTGGCGCAGACCAGTTTAAAACCAATTGACGACCCCCATCGTTGGTATTAGAGTGGTATCGACACATTCACGTCGACCATGCCACTCGTTCTCGATCCCGCCCTGAAGACCTCCCGCAACTCCGGCCGACCTGTGCGCTGGTGGGTGGGCATCGATGGTGGCGGAACCAGCACGCGGGCCCTGGTGGCCGATGCGCAAGGCCGCATCGTCGGTCGCGGCGAGTCCGGCGCGTCGGCGTTGAATCAGGGCACCGAGCAGGCCTGGCGGCACATCGCCGAGGCCATCCAGAAGGCCGGCGTGCCGGGGCTGGAACTGCCTGATTGCGCGCTGGGCCTGGGCCTGTCGGGCACGGGCGTGCCGGCGCAATTGCAGGCCTTCGTCGCGGCCGACCCCGGCGTGGCGCGCTTCACGCTGGTCACCGACGGCATGGTGGCGCTGCTGGGCGCGCATGGCGGCCGGCCTGGTGCGCTGCTGATCTCGGGCACCGGCTCGGTGGCCGAAGCGCTGCTGGAAGACGGCAGCCGGCGCATGACCGGCGGCTGGGGCTGGCAGATCGGCGACGAGGGCAGCGGTGCCTGGCTGGGCCAGCAGGCGATGAAGATTGCGCAGGCCGCGTATGACGGCCGGGCCCCGCGTGGGGCGCTGGCCGAAAACGTTTATGCCGCCGTGGGCGCCAGCCGCGAACAACTGCTGGCGTTCTGCGCGCAGGCGGGGCAGGGCGGCTATGCCAGCCTGGCCCGCCTCGTCTTCGATAACGAGCACGGCGACCCCGCCGCTGCGGCGCTGCTGGACGCCGCGGCGCGCGCGCTGGATCTGCTGGCCGAGGCGCTCCACCCCACGCTGCCGCTGGCGCTGGCCGGCAGCATCGCGCAGCGCCTCAGCAACCGTCTCAGCCCGGCCTTGCAGTCCCGCCGCGTCGAACCCCAGGGCGAGCCGGTGGCCGGCGCGCTGTGGCTGATCCAACAGGAAACGTCTGCCCCATGAGCGCTGTTTTCGATTTCAAGCCCGATCCCAACGCCGCCTCACCGCTGTACATGCAGCTGGCGCAGAGCCTCGCCACCGCGATCCGCGACGGGGTCTTCCATGCCGACGAGGCGCTGCCGAGCGAGCGTGTGCTGGCCGAGCAGCTGGAGCTGTCGCGCGTCACCGCGCGCAAGGCCATCGACCGGCTCGTGGAGCAGGGCCTCATCATCCGCAAGCGCGGTTCGGGCAACTACATCGCGCCCAAGCTGGAGCAGCCGCTGACGCGCCTGACCAGCTTCTCGGAGGAGTTGCACCAGCGCGGCTTCGTGCCGGGCTCGCGCTGGCTGTTGCGCGGCTTCACGCCGGCGGCGCCGGACGAGCAGCTGTCGCTGGAGCTGAAGAGCGGCGAGCGCGTCGCGCGGCTGGAGCGGTTGCGCCTGGCGGACTCGGTCGTCATGGCCTACGAGGTGTCGGTGCTGCCACAGAGCGTGCTGCCCGATCCGCAGAAGGTCGAGGCCTCGCTGTACTCGCATCTGGGCGACCGCGCCCCGGTGCGCGCGCTGCAGCACATCCGTGCGCTGAACGCCGACGCCAAGCTGGCCGGTCTGCTGGAGGTTCCGTTAGGGGCGGCGGTGCTGTTCATCACCCGCGTGGGCTATCTGGCCTCGGGCCAGGCGGTGGAGCTGACGCATTCGTACTGCCGCAGCGACTACTACGACTTCGTTGCCGAAATGAGGCGCGACTGATGCGGCTTGAGGGCGACATCGTCACGCCGCAGGGCGTGGTTCGCGGCCATCTGGACGTGGCGCAGGGCCGCATCGCCGCCGTGACCGGCACGCCCGTTGACGCCTCGCGCGCCGGTGAAGACGGCCGGCCCGTGCTGCTGCCCGGCTTCATCGACATCCACGTGCACGGCGGCGGCGGCCGCGACACGATGGAGGGCGGCGACGCGATCGGCGCCATCGCGCGCCGCCATGCCCGCCACGGCACGACCGGCATGCTGGCGACGACGATGACGGCGCCCATCGCCGACATCGAGGCCGCGCTGAAGGCGCTGGGCCCGGTCTGCCGCGAGCGCGCGCCGCAGTCGGCGCGCGTGCTGGGCGTGCATCTGGAAGGTCCGTACATCAGCCCCGGGCGGCTGGGCGCGCAGCCGGCCTACGCCATTCCCGCGACGCTGGATGAGGTCATGCGCCTCAACGAGTTCGCGCCCATCAAGGTGCTGACCATCGCGCCCGAGATGCCCGGCCACATTGCGCTGATCGGCCCGCTGCGCGACGCCGGCATCCGCGTGCAGATCGGCCACAGCAACGGCAGCTACGACGACGGCGTGGCCGCGATCAACGCCGGCGCGGCCGGCTTCACCCACCTGTTCAACGCGATGAGCGCGCTGCATCACCGCGAGCCCGGCATGGTCGGCGCCGCGCTGGCCCATGCCCAGCATGCCGAACTCATCCCCGACCTGATGCATGTGCACCCCGGCGCCATCCGCGCGGCGCTGCGCTGCATCCCCGGCCTGTTCTGCGTGACCGATTCGACCGCCGCCGCCGGCATGCCCGATGGCGAGTACCGCCTGGGCGAGCACACGGTGCAGAAGTGCATGGGCGGTGTGCGCCTGGCCGACGGCACCTTGGCCGGCAGCGCGCTGACGATGGACCAGGCGCTGCGCAATCTGGTGCAGGCGCTGGGCCTGCCGCTGACGGAGGCCGCCCGCCGGGTGTCGACGGTGGCGGCGGACTACCTGGGTTTGCCGGACCGAGGGCGCCTGGCCGAAGGCGCCTGGGCCGATGTGGTGGTCATGGATGCCCAGCTCCAGCTGCGGCGCGTGTTTGTGGAAGGTGAAGAGATCGATGTCGTCCTTGATGCTTGAAGAGGCGCTGAGCGCGCCTGACGCGGTGGCCCGCCAACTGGCCGCCGACCCGCTCAGCTATGCCCGCCTGGGCCAGGCGCTGCAGGAGCAGCCGCCCGCCGGCGTGCTGACCATCGCACGCGGCAGCTCGGACCATGCGGCCCACTACCTGGCCTACCTGGTCATGGCGCGGCTGGGCCGGCTGGTCACCTCGCTGCCCATGTCGCTGATCACGCTGTACCAGAGCCGCCTGCACTGCGAGGGCCTGCTGTCGATGGCGTTCTCGCAGTCGGGCCAGAGCCCCGACCTGATCGCGCCGACGAAGTTCTTCCGCGAGGGCGGCGCCCGCACGGTGGCCTTCGTCAACGCCGCCGGCTCGCCGCTGGCCGCTGCCGCCGAGCACGTCTTCGAGCTGCACGCAGGCCCCGAGAAAAGCGTGGCCGCGACCAAGAGCTACATCGCGCAGCTGGTGGCCGGCGCGCGTGTCGTGGCGGCCTGGCAGCAGGACGATGCGCTGCGCGCCGCGTTGAACGTGCTGCCCGTCGCGCTGGAGCAGGCCAGCAAGCTGGACTGGAGCGCCGCGCTGCCGGCGCTGAAGGACGAGGACCGCCTGTTCGTGCTGGGCCGCGGCACCGGCCTGGCCGTCGCGATGGAAGCGGCGCTGAAGCTGAAGGAGACCTGCGGCATCCAGGCCGAGGCCTTCTCGGGCGCCGAGGTCAAGCACGGCCCGATGGCGCTGGTGCGCGACGGCTACCCGCTGCTGGTGTTTGCGCCGCGCGGCCCGGCCCAGGCCGGCCTGATCGCCATCGCCGAGGAGATGAGCGCCCGCGGTGGCCGCGTGCTGCTGGCGGCGCCGCTGGGCACGCCCTGCGCGGCCGGTGTGCAGATGCTGCCGCTGGTCACCACCGGCAACGAGGACCTCGACCCCATCGCGCTGGTGCAGAGCTTCTATCCGATGGTCGAAGCCCTGGCGCGTGCGCGCGGCTTCAACCCGGACGTCCCTCCCAACCTCGCCAAAGTCACCAAGACGCACTGACCATGAGCACCTTCGACCCCGGCCGCCTGGTGATGGTGGATATCCCCGGCAAAGCCCTCGACGCCGAGACCGCCGCCTTCCTGCGCGCGCAGAAGATCCGCTCGGTCTGCCTGTTCCGCAAGAACATCGGCAGCGAGGACGAGGTGAGGGCGCTGATGCGCGACCTCATCGAGGTGCTCGGCCCCGAGGCGTTGATCGGCATCGACCAGGAAGGCGGCGCCGTCGTGCGCGTGACCTTCCTGCCGCAGCCGCCGTCGGCCATGGCGCTGGGCGCCAGCGGCGACGCGGACCGCGCCGAGGCCGTCGGCGCCGCGGTGGCGCGCGGCTTGAAGTCGCTGGGCATCAACTGGAACTTCGCGCCGGTGCTGGACGTCAACAACAACCCGGCCAACCCGGTCATCGGCGAGCGCAGCTTCTCCAACGATCCGGTCGAGGTCAGCCGCCTGGCCGCTGCGTGGATGCGCGGCTCGCTGCGCGAGGGCGTGGCCTGCTGCGTGAAGCACTTCCCCGGCCATGGCGACACGCATGTGGACTCCCACCATGCGCTGCCCACGGTCGACAAGAGCCGCGCCGAGCTGAACGCGCTGGAGCTGGCACCGTTCAAGGCGCTGGCCGGCCAGGCTCCGGCCATGATGACGGCGCACATCGTCTACCCGCAGATCGACCCGGATCGGCCGGCCACGCTGTCGCCGCAGCTGATAGCCGGCATCCTGCGCCAGGACTGGGGCTACGACGGCGTCGTCATTACCGACGCGCTGATGATGAAGGCCGTGGCCGAACGCTTCGGCTATGCCAAGAGTGCCGTCATGGCCATCGCGGCCGGTGCCGACATGGTGCTGGCGCAGGGCTCGCTGGACGAGCAGCTGGTGGCCATCAACGCGCTGCGCGACGCCTTCGCCGATGGCCGCCTGACGCTGCAGCAGGGCGAGACGGCCAACCGTCGCCTGGACACGCTGGCCGCCGCCTACCCGGCGCGGTTTGTCGACGATGCCGCAGCCCGCACGGCTGACCACGTGCTGATGGCCCAGGCCTGGGCCGCCGGCCTGACCGCGCTGCGCGGCGCCAAGCCGCCCGCGCTGAACACGCTCATCCGCGTCATCGTGCAGGGCGACGTGTCCACCGACATGGTTTCGGAGGC
>CBFGPX010000124.1:0-11826 GCA_965650725.1 uncultured Comamonadaceae bacterium
GGAGTACCGCGACATGATGATCGCCGGCGGCCGCTCGCCCGAGGGCAACCGCCGCCTCGGCGAGGACGGCGATGCCCAGCCGCATCGCCAGCCCCAGGGCGCGGCCGGCCGCAAGAAGGATTGACCATGGCCAGGATCACCGCCTCCGTCTACACCTCCCACGTGCCCGCCATCGGCGCCGCGCTGGACCTGGGCAAGACCCACGAGCCCTATTGGCAGCCCGTCTTCAAGGGCTATGAGTTCGGCAAGCAGTGGATCGCCGAGCAAAGGCCCGACGTGGTCTTGCTGGTCTACAACGACCATGCCACCGCATTCAGCATGGATCTGATCCCGACCTTCGCCATCGGCACCGGCGCCGAGTACGCGATCGCCGACGAGGGCTTCGGCCCGCGCCCGGTGCCCAGGGTGCTGGGCCACCCCGAGCTGGCCTGGCATGTCGCGCAGTCGGTCATCCAGGACGACTTCGACCTCACCATCGTCAACCAGATGCCGGTGGACCACGGCCTGACCGTGCCGCTGTCGCTGATGTTCGGCGAGCGCCATCCCGAGCGCGACGCCTGGCCGGTCAAGGTCATCCCCTTCGCCGTCAACGTGGTGCAGTACCCGGTGCCCTCGGGCCGGCGCTGCTTCCAGCTGGGCCAGGCCATCCGCCGTGCGGTCGGGTCCTTCGGCCCCGACCTCAAGGTGCAGATCTGGGGCACGGGCGGCATGAGCCACCAGCTTCAGGGGCCGCGCGCCGGGCTCATCAACCGCGAGTGGGACAACCGCTTCCTCGACCGCCTGATCAGCGAGCCGGCCGAGCTCGCCCAACTGCCCAGCCTGGACTACGTGCGCGAGGCCGGCAGCGAGGGCATCGAGCTGGTCATGTGGTTGATCGCGCGCGGCGCGATGGCCGACATGGCCGGCGGCCCCGCGCCGCAGGTGGCGCAGCGCTTCTATCACGTGCCGGCGTCCAACACCGCCGTCGGCCACCTGATCCTGGAAGACGCGTGAGCGATCAGCGCGCCAGCCGGCCCAGCAGGTCCATCAACTGCAGCCGTTCGGCGGCGCTGAGGCCGGCGGTCAGCCGGGCCTCGTACTCGGTGAGCTTCTCGCGCAGCTGCTCCAGCCGCGCCTGGCCCTGCTCGGTCAGCTGCAGCGAGTAGCGGCGCCGGTCGCCCTCCACCTCCATGCGCCGTATCCAGCCGGCCGACTCCAGCCCGTCCACCAGCTTCAGCGCGCTCGGTCCCGCCACGTTCAGCGCCTTGGCGAGCGCGGCCTGGTTGGTGCCCGGGCTCATCGCGATCAGCGACAGCGCCGTGACGCGGGCGGGCGACAGGTCCAGCGGCGCCAGCATCTCGAAGAACAGGTCGAAGGCGCGCAGCTGCGCCAGCCGCAGCTGGTAGCCCAGCGCGTTGCTCTGAAAGTCGAAGACATCGCCGGCATCGACACGCGGCCGGCGGCCTTTGGCCCGCGCGGAAGGCGCAGCGGGCGCTGGGGAGGGTGCGGTTCGGGGCATTCATTCTCCTGAGACGAGCGGCGCTCACGGTGGCGAGCAGCCGCAACTCGCATCGGTCGGAAATCCGACTTGCGCGACAGTATCAACCTTATTACAGTTAGCCATGCTAATGCATAGCCACGATCAACAAATCACCTGACCACGCCCATGCCGGACTTCTCCCGCCCGCTGCACGACACCTGGCTGCTTGCCGGGGCCCGCACCCCCTGGGTCGACTACTGCGGCGCGCTGGCCTCAGTCTCGCCGACCGACCTCGGCATCCACGCAGCCCGTGCCGCCATCGAGCGCAGCGGGCTGGCGCCGACGACCATCGGCGCCTGCGTCGTGGCCTCGATGGCTCACGCCGACTTTGATGCCTATGTGCTGCCGCGCCACGTCGGCCTGTATGCCGGCCTGGACCTCGCCGCGCCGGCCATCGGCGTGCAGCGCATCTGCGGCAGCGGCTTCGAGGTGCTGCGCCAGGCGGCCGACCAGATCGCGCTGGGCTATGCCGAGGCGGTGCTGGCCGTGGGCACCGAGTCCATGAGCCGCAACCCCATCTGCGCTTACACGCACCGCAGCGGCTTCAGGCTCGGCGCGCCGGTGGAGTTCAAGGACTTTTTGTGGGAGGCGCTGGACGACCCCGCCGCGCGCGTCTCGATGATCCAGACGGCCGAGAACCTCGCCCGCCAGCACGGCATCCAGCGCGAGGCCGTGGACGCCTACGCGGCGCGCTCGTTCGACCGCGCGCTGCACGCCCAGGCCCAAGACTGGCTGGCCGAGGAGATCGCCCCGGTGACCACCCAGCAGTTCGAGCGCGAGGGCTATCACGCGCGCGGCATCCGCCTGCCCCGCAAGGTGCAGGCCGTGGCGCAGGACACGCATCCCAAGCCCTCGCCGGCCGAAGTGCTCGCCGGCCTGCGCAGCGTGTACGACGGCGGCGTGCAGACGGCCGGCAACTCCGCCGCGCTGGTGGACGGCGCGGCGGCCATGGTCGTCGGCAAAGGCAGCGTCATGCGCCAGAGCGATCGCGCACCGCTGGCCCGGCTGGCCGGTGCGGCGGCGGTGGGCGTGCCGCCCGAGATCATGGGCATAGGCCCCGTGCCCGCCATCCAGCAGTTGCTCAGGGCCACCGGCCTGTCACTGTCCGACATCGCACTGGTCGAGATCAACGAGGCTCAGGGCGCCCAGGTGCTGGCCTGCGCGAAGGCGCTGGAATTGGACGAGAGCCGCCTGAACGTCAACGGCGGCTCCATCGCGCTGGGCCACCCGCTCGCCGCCACCGGCCTGCGGCTGACGCTGACCGCCGCGCTGGAGCTGCAACGCCGCGGCGAGCGCTACGCCATCGTCAGCGCCTGCGTGGGCGGCGGCCAGGGCATGGCCCTGCTGATCGAGAACCCGAACTTCTGCAACAAGGCCTGACCCCATGAAAGTCATCACCGCCGACGCCGTCGGCCCCCTGATCCGCGACAACGCGACCGTCTTCCTGGGCGGCCTGGCCATGATGGGCCTGGCCGAGGAAGTGCTGCAAGGCCTGGAGCGCCACTTCCTGGCCACCGGCCACCCCAACCAGCTCACCACCTGGGCCTGCGGCGCCATCGGCAACGCGGCCGACGGCGGCATGGCCCACCTGGCCCACCCGGGCATGGTGCGGCGCGTGGTGGCCGGGCACTTCGGGCAGACCGGCGCGCAGATGATGGCGCGCGTACATGCCGGCGAGGTGGAGGCCTACAACTTCCCGCAGGGCTCGCTGTCGCACCTGACGCGCCACATCGCCAGCCGCTCGCCGGGCCTGCTGACGCGCGTCGGTCTGGGCACCTTCGTCGACCCGCGCATCGAGGGCGGCAAGCTCAACGCGGCCTGCAGCGAGGACCTGGTGCGCCTGGTGGAGTTGGACGGCCAGGAGTGGCTGCACTACCCCTGCCCGCACATCGACGTGGCGCTGATCCGCGCCACCTATGCCGATGAGCATGGCAATCTCAGCCTGGACCGCGAGGGCCTGCTGCTGGAGCAGCTGTCCATCGCCCAGGCCGCGCGCGCCTGCGGCGGCATCGTCATCGCCCAGGTCGAGGCCGTGGTGCAGGCCGGCAGCCTGCATCCCAAGTCGGTCAAGGTGCCGGGCTTCCTGGTGGACTACGTGGTCGTCGCCGAGCCGCGCAACCACAAGCAGACCATCACGACGCAGTTCAACCCGGCGCTGTCCGGCGACGTGCGCGTGCCGATGAATGCAGTGCCGGCACTGCCGCTGGACGAGCGCAAGGTCATCGCCCGCCGCGCGGCGATGGAGCTGCGCCCGGGGGCCATCACCAACCTGGGCATCGGCATCCCGGCGGGCATCCCGGCCGTGGCCGCCGAGGAGGGCGTGGCCCAGCTGCTGAGCCTGAGCGTGGAGTGCGGCGTCAACGGTGGCGTGCCGGCCTATGGCGGCGACTTCGGCATGGCCTACAACGCCGAGTCCATCATCGAGCAGGCCTCGCAGTTCGACTTCTACGACGGCGGGGGCCTGGACTGCAGCTTCCTGGGCCTGGCCCAGACCGACGCCGCCGGCAACGTCAACGTCAGCAAGTTCAACGGCCGACCGGTCGGCTGCGGTGGCTTCATCAACATCACCGCCAGCACGCCGCGCCTGGTGTTCTGCGGCAGCTTCACCGCCGGCGGCCTGGAGCTGGCGGTGGGTGACGGCCGCCTCACCATCGTCAGGGAAGGCCGCTCGCGCAAGTTCGTCGAGCAGGTCGAGCAGATCACCTTCAACGGCAGCGACGCCGCCCAGCGCCGCCAGCAGGTCAGCTTCATCACCGAGCGCGCCGTCTTCGTGCTGCAACCCGACGGGCTGGAGCTGACCGAGATCGCACCCGGCGTTGACCTGGAGCGCGACGTGCTGGCCCACATGGGCTTCCGCCCGCTGATCCGCGACTTGAAGCTGATGGACGCCGCGCTTTTCCAGCCCCACTGGGGCGGCCTGACCGCCGCGCTGGCCAGGGCCTGAACACGAACACACCCACAGGAGACACCCCATGAACATCCACGGACAAGCCGCCCTCGTGACCGGCGCCGGCTCCGGCCTGGGCGAGGCTGTTGCGCGCACCCTGGTCGCGGCCGGCGCCCGCGTCGCGCTGCTGGACATCAACGAGGCCGCCGCACGGCGCGTCGCCGACGACCTGGGCGCCAATGCGCTGGCCCTTCGCTGCGACATCGCCGACACAACCTCCGCCGCCGTCGCGCTGGACGCCGCCGCCGCCGCCCACGGCCCGGCGCGCTTGCTGATGAACATCGCCGGTGTCGGCGGCGCCAAGCGCGTCATCCAGCGCGACGGAAGCCCGGCGCCGCTGGAAGACTTCGAGCGCACGCTGCGCATCAACCTGGTGGGCACCTACAACATGGTGCGGCTGTTCGCCGCCCGCGCGGCCACGCTGGACGGCTTGGCGGACGGCGAGCGCGGCGTGATCGTCAACACGGCCTCGGTGGCCGCCTTCGACGGCCAGGTCGGCCAGGAAGCCTATGCCGCCTCCAAGGCCGGCGTGGCCGGCATGACCCTGCCGCTGGCGCGCGACCTGGCGCAGTGGGGTATCCGCGTCTGCACGATCGCGCCGGGCATCTTCGCCACCCCGTTGCTGAAGGAACTGCCGGAGGCGGTGCAGCAGTCGCTGGCCCAGTCCATCCCCTTCCCCAAGCGGCTGGGCAACCCGGCCGAGTTCGCGGCGCTGGCCCTGCACATCGCCACCAACGGCCACCTGAACGGCGAGGTGATCCGCCTGGACGGCGCGCTGCGCATGGCACCGCGCTGACCCCCGGACACGACAGAGGAGACAACCATGTTCCCGCTCAACACCTGGTACGTCGCGGCCCGCAGCGACGAGATCCCGCAGGCCAAGCCGCTGGGCCGCCGCATCTGCAACCTGCCCATGGCGCTGTTCCGCACCGAGTCCGGCAAGGTGGCCGCCGTCGAGGACTTCTGCCCCCACCGCGGCGCGCCGCTGTCGCTGGGCAGCGTGCAGGGCGACACCCTCGTGTGCGGCTATCACGGCCTGGCCATGGGCTGCGACGGCAAGACGGTCTCCATGCCCTGCCAGCGCGTGCGCGGCTTCCCGGCCATCCGCAGCTTTCCTGTGCATGAGGCGCATGGCTTCGTCTGGGTCTGGCCAGGCAATGCACCCGCCGACTTGTCGGCCTTGCCACAGTTCGAATGGCTGGGCAACCCGGCCTTCGGCTATGGCGGCGGGCTCTACCGCATCGCCTGCGATTACCGGCTGATGATCGACAACCTGATGGACCTGACGCACGAGACCTATGTGCACTCGACCAGCATCGGCCAGAAGGAGATCGACGAGGTGCCATGCACGACGCGCGTCGAGGGCGACCACGTCATCACCGAGCGCTTCATGAGCGGCATCGAGGCGCCGCCGTTCTGGAAGATGGCCCTGCGCATGAACGGCCTGCCCGACGACCAGTTGGTGGACCGCTGGCAGGTCTGCCACTTCACGCCGCCCAGCCACATCATGATCGAGGTGGGCGTGGCTCTGGCCGGCCACGGCGGCTACAACGCGCCCGACGAGGTTAAGGCGGCCAGCTGGGTGGTGGACTTCATCACCCCAGAGACCGATACGTCCATCCATTACTTCTGGGGCATGGCCCGCAAGTTCAAGCCGCAGGACGAGGCACTGACCGCGCAGATCCGCGAGGGCCAGGGCAGGATCTTTGCGGAGGACCAGGAGATGCTGGAGCGCCAGCAGGCCAACCTGCTGGCCTGGCCGGAGCGCAAGCTGCTGATGCTCAACATCGACGGCGGCGGCGTGCAATCGCGCAAGGTCATCGACCGAATGATGGCCGCTGAGGCAGGCAAGGCGGCCGCATGACCGCACCGCTGCTGCAACTGCGCGTGGCGGCCAAGCGTGCCGCCGCGCAGGACGTCGTCGAGCTGACCCTGCAGGCGCCCGACAGCGCACCCCTGCCCGCCTTCGAGGCCGGCGCCCACGTCGAGCTGCACCTGCCGGGCGGCCTGGTGCGGCACTACTCGCTGTGCAACACACCTGGCGAGCAGCACCGCTACGTGCTGGGCGTGCTGCGCGAGCCGGCGTCGCGCGGCGGCTCGGTGGCCGTGCACGAGCGCCTGAACGAGGGCGACCTGCTCGCCGTCGGCGGGCCCAAGAACCATTTCCCGCTGCAGGCCAGCGCCGCCCACAAGCTGCTGCTGGCCGGCGGCATCGGCATCACGCCCGTGCTCAGCATGGCGCGCCAGCTCGCGGCGCAGGGCCGCGGCTTCACGCTGCACTACGCCGGCCGCAGCCGGGCGCGCATGGCCTTCCTGGCCGCGCTGGCCGACGCACCGCTGGCCGCCCACACGCAGCTGCACGTGGGCGACGAGAACGGCGCGATGGACATGGATGCCGTGCTGGCCGCGCAGCCCGCCGGCAGCGAGCTTTACGTCTGCGGGCCGGCCGGTTTCATCGACGCGGCACTGACCGCCGCGCGCCGCCTCGGCTGGGCCGAAGCCCGGCTGCACCGCGAGCTGTTCACCGCCGCGCCCCGCAGCGATGCGGGCGACGATCAGCCCTTCGACATCGAGGTGCAGGGCAGCGGCCAGGTCGTCCACGTGCCGGCGGGCTGCAGCGCGGCGCAGGCGCTGCAGGACGCCGGCCTGCCGCTGCTGACCTCGTGCGAGCAGGGCGTCTGCGGCACCTG
This sequence comes from uncultured Comamonadaceae bacterium, assembly GCA_965650725.1. Lineage (GTDB taxonomy): Bacteria > Pseudomonadota > Gammaproteobacteria > Burkholderiales > Burkholderiaceae_C > Pelomonas. Next base: position 7,157 of record CBFGPX010000124.1, read on the forward strand.
CCTGACCCGCGTCGTGGCCGGCGAGCCCGACCACCGCGACCAGTACCTCACCCCCGAGGAGCAGGCCGCCAACGACCAGTTCCTGCCCTGCTGCTCGCGCGCCCGGTCGCAGCGGCTGGTGATCCAGCTGGGCGGCTGAGCCCCGCCTCGCGCTGCCCGCCGCCGCATCCACTCAAAAGCTGTGCCGGATGCCGAACGCGAGCACGCTGGACCTTCCGTCCGGCGAGATGCCCACGCCATTGAACGCCGGTGTCTCACGCAAGCCGAGCGCGGCCAGGATGGCATCGGGGCCGCCAGCAACGTTGATCGGCCTGGCACCCGTGGGCGTCACGCCCACGACGGGCAACACCCGGCCCTGCCGGTCTTCAGCGACGGTCAGGCGGGAATAGAGCACCGTCCGCTTGGACAGCTGATAGTCCACGCCCAGCGAGATGCCGAGGTTCTTGCCGCGGGTGAAGTTCGTGAAGCGGCTCTCGCCGGCCTCGCCTATCCAGACGAAGTTGCCGACCGGCACGCGCGCGCCGACGACGAAGGTATGAATCTTCGGGTCCAAGCCGCCGGCGCCGGGCAGGCTCAGCGGCGGCAGCCCGGGCAGATTGAGGACGCCGCCATCGACGTAGCGCCCCTCGTGGAACATCGCGTGCAGCGACGCGCCATCGACCGACAGCATGTACTTGCCGGACAGCGCGAAGCCCCAGTAGCGATCCAGCTCGAAGATGGAACCTCCCTGCGACAGCACGGGGACGTCGAACTCGTTGTAGTGCAAGCCCGCGCTCAGGCTGAATGTCGGCGCCGTGTAGGCGAGGAACAGCCCGCCGGACCGCCCACGCTTGCCGCCGGACTCTGAACCCGACGCTTCGGCGCCCCCGTTGGCGGCCCCCAGCATGGCGCCGGTGGCGGCCGTCACGGCGCTGCCGCGCGCCGGGCTGACGATGCGCGAGACACCGGCGTTGGGGCTGTAGGAGACGGCGGCCGCAAAGCCACCGACCCGGGCCCAGTAGCTGATCTGGTTGTCCTGCCTGATCTGCAGCGTGTTGGTGACCAGACCCGCGGTGAACAGGTCGGTGCCGCCGAGGCCGTCGGGCGTGCCCGACGCGAAGGAATAGAAGATCGGCGCGTACTGCCGACCCAGGCGGATCTCGCCGGCGGGCGTCGTCAGGTACACCATGGCCTGCTTGCCGAAGAAGCGGCCATCCTGCGACAGGCTGCCGTCATCGCTGCCCGGCTGCGATTCCAGCACGAAGCCCGCCGCATAGCCGCCGCCCAGGTCCTCGCGCCCCTTGAAGCCCAGGGTGTTGGTGCGCGAAAGGCTCTGCGTCACCCGTGTCTTGGTGCCCGCACTGCCGGGCGGAAAGATCAGTGCGGCGGACGCACCGGCTGGCGTGCCGGCGCTGCCGGTCGTCTTGTGCGCCGTGTCGACCGCCGTGTCGATGTTGCCGTACAGCGTCAGCACCGCCTGGGCGCCGGCCCCGGATGCGCAGACCGAAAGCGCGGCCGCCAGGCCGACGCGAGTGCGGAGGCTCATGTTTGTCCCCGTATCGGTTCTGGTTGGTTTGCTATCAGGCTCAGGAGGTCAGCTCACAGCCCGGCGACGTGTAGCCAAGCTCGCGCTGGACCTGCGGCGCATCGCACAACGTTTTCTCACCCAGTGACGCACAGCCGGCAAGCGCCGCGAGCACGGCCAGCAGAGAAACACGCAGGTATGTCTTCATGGGAGAACTCCTTCAAGGTTTGCCCCGTTGGGGCGGTGTGCGGCAAGGGCTTTGCCGAGGTGAATCCGCGCAGGCTCGGGCTCAGCCCAGGCCCAGCGACTTGCGCAGGCTCTTGTCGACCGGGCCCGCCGGCATGAAGCGGCGCAGCTTGCTCAGCAGCGAGGCCTGGCCCGCCGGCGTGCGGCGCATGCGCCAGCGTCCGAAGGCCGCGTCGGCGATGGTGTCGGCCACCTTCCCCGGCTCGTCGCCAGCGCTGACATTGGCGGGCACGGCCTGCAGGACGGCCTTGCGCTCGCGGTCGTAGGCATCGATCAAGGTGGCCGCCAGCGGCGAGTTGGCTTCGAGATTGGTCTTCGTATAGAAGGGCTGAACCAGGGTCACGCGGATGCCGAACTGGCGAACCTCGTGGTCCAGCGATTCCGACAAGCCCTCGACGGCATGCTTGGACGCCGCATAGAGACCCAGATAGGGCGCGGGCAGAAAACCCAGCACGGAGCTGACGTTGACGATGCGGCCCTGCCGCTGCGTTCGCATGTGGGGCAGGACCGCCTGCGAGACCCGGAGCACGCCCAGCAGGTTGGTGTCGAACAGGGCGGCCGCCTCGGTGGTCGTGGTCTCCTCCACCGCGCCGACCATGTTGAAGCCGGCGTTGTTGACGAGGACGTCGATGCGGCCCGCGCGCTTGATGACGTTCAGCACGCCGGCGAAGACCGAGGCGTCGTTGCGGACGTCCATCTCGATCAGCTCGACGCCAGGCGTCGGGCTGGCCTTGGCCAGGTTGCGCACCGTGCCGAAGACGCGGCTTCCGCGCGCGACAAATTTCTGGGCGGTGGCGAGCCCGATGCCGGATGAAACGCCGGTGATCAGGACGACGGGTTTTGTGGTCATGATGTTCCTTCTTGGGTCAGTTGATTGAGGCGAAGCGCGGCCCCACGCGTGCCGCTGCACGCGCGATGCGTCGTCGCAAGGGATGCCGCTGGCCGGCGCAGCGGCGGCTGGATCAGGTGGCAGGGCTGGCGGAATCGCCCGTCTGGGCCACGCCGGTCACCGCCCCTTCTCGGCCCGGCCGTATTCGGAACCAGATCGCGTACATCGCCGGCAGGAACACCAGCGTCAGCACCGTGCCCGCCAAGGTGCCGCCGATGAGGGTGTAGGCCAGCGTCCCCCAGAACACCGACTGGGTCAGCGGGATGAAGGCGAGGATCGCCGCCAGCGCCGTCAGGATCACCGGCCGGGCGCGCTGCACGGTCGCCTCGACGACCGCCTGGAAGGGTGGCTGGCCGGCCTGCTCGTTCTCCTTGATCTGCCCGATCAGGATCAGCGTGTTGCGCATCAGGATGCCGGACAACGCGATCAGACCCACCAGCGCATTGATGCCGAAGGGCTGCTGGAAGACGATCAGCGTCGGCACCACGCCGATCAGGCCCAGCGGGCTGGTCAAGAAGACCATCACCATCGCGGCCAGCGAGCGCACCTGCAGCACCAGGATCAGCAGCGTGACGGCCAGCATGATCGGGAAGATGGGCAGCATCGCAACCGTCGCCTTGCCAGACTCCTCGATGGAGCCGGCCTCCTCGATCCTGTAGCCGCTCGGCAGCTTGTCCATGACGGGCTTGAGCTGCTGCGTGATGGCGGCCGACACGTCCGGCGGCTGCAGCTCTTCGGCGATGTCGCCGCGCACCGTGATCGTGGGCATGCGGTCGCGGCGTCGCATGACGGGCTCTTCCATGCGCACGGCGATGGCGCCGACCTGCGAGAGCGGAATGCGCTGGCCGTTCGCGCCGGCCAGCGTGAAGTCGCCGATGCGGGCCGGGTCGAGCCGCACATCGCCGGCCGAACGCGCGACCACCTGGACCGTGCGGATGTCCTCGCGAACAGTCGTGACCGGCACACCGCTGAGCAGGAACTGCAGCTGCTGCGCGACCGAGCTGGAGGTCAGCCCCACCGCCTGCAGGCGGTCCTGCTGCAGCGTGAAGTGCAGCGTCGGACTGCGCGTGCCCCAGTCGGTGTTGACGGTGCGCATCATGGGACTGGCGTCCATCACCTGTTGGACCTCGTGGGCGACCTTGCGCAGCACGTCGGGGTCCGGCCCCGTCACCCGGTAGGCCACCGGGAACGGCGAGTAGGGGCCGAAGACCAGCTGCGTGACGCGCAGGCGGGCCTCGGGCGCCAGGCCGTCGGCGATGGCCTGGCGCAGCCGGTGCTTCAGCGCCTCGCGCTCGTCCTGGTTGTCGGTGCGGACGACGATCTTGGCGAACGACGGGTCGGGCAGCTCGGGCGCCATCGAGAAGTAGAAGCGCGGTGCGCCCTGGCCCACGTAGGCGGTCACGATCCTGGCCTCTGCCTGTTTGGCCAGCCAGGCCTCGACCTTGGCGACCGTGGCGCTGGTCTCGCTGATCGAGGTTCCATACGGCATCTGCACCTCGACCAGCACTTCGGGCCGGTCCGAGATGGGGAAGAACTGCTTCTTCACCACGGACATGCCGAGCACGGACAGCACGAACAAGCCAACGACCGACGCCGCGACGAGCCACTTGCGCGCGATGACACGCCCGAGCGTCCGGCGGAAGCGGTTGTAGCGCGGCGTGTCGTACAGCGCCTCGTGCCCGCCCTCCACCGTCTTGAAGTCCGGCAGCAGCTTGACGCCGAGGTAGGGCGTGAAGAACACCGCCACCACCCAGGACGCGATCAGCGCGATGCCGACGATCCAGAACATATTGCTGGTGTACTCGCCAGCCGTGGAGCGCGCGAAGCCGTTGGGCATGAAGCCGACCGCCGTCACCAGCGTACCGGACAGCATGGGCGCCGCCGTGTGGCACGACGGTCGCGTGGTGTGGACCGGCTGCGCGGGACTGCGCAATGTCGAAGCCCGCGCGCCGGTGCAGCGCGATACGGTGTTCCGGCTGGCCAGCGTCTCCAAGGTCATCGCCGCCACCGCGGCAGCGAAGCTTGCGGAAG
>CBFGPX010000125.1:0-11793 GCA_965650725.1 uncultured Comamonadaceae bacterium
GGCGCCAGCTCGGGCTCGTTGACCAGCGTGCCGACCATGATGGACGCCGCCATCACCGTGGCCTGGGCCAGCCCCAGGCGCAGCGCCCGGGCGACGCCGGCCGGGTCGGACTCCTCGACCAGGCGCTGGCGCTGGCGCAGCGCCGCGATGGCGGCGTCGTAGGCCGCGCCGAACGAGAAGCCGCGCACCACCGCCAGCTTGTAGTCCGGCTGCGCCAGCAACTCGGCCAGCGAGCGCGGTACGGGCGCGCCGGCGTCCAGCGTCAACAGGCTGACGCGCACCTGGATCAGCGGCACGAACTCGGCCGTCGCGTCGCGCGCGGGCGTGGCCGAGGCCGGCACCAGCAGGTCGGCCTGGCCGGCGTCGAACATCGTCTGCAGCCGCGCACGCGGCACCTTGTGCAGGTCCAGCTGGCAGCGGGAGCTGGCGGCCACCTCGCGCAGCAGCGTCGGGTAGATGCCGTGGGCCCGGCCGTCGTCGAAGGCGACGCTCAGGCCTATGGGGGCCATGGGCACGTTGATGGGGCGCGTGCAGGCTGCCTGCGCCGCCGCTGCGGCCAGCCAGCCCAAGCACCACACGCTTGATCGCACCATTGCGTTCATGCCACCCGACTCCTGGAACCTCACGGCCCATTGTGGCGGCTGCGCGCGCCGCTGGGTTCTCGGCGTGGCTCCCGCGCATCGCGGCCCGCGCCGCCTGCCGGCTCAGTGCCCCGCGCGCAGGCGCGCCGCCAGCTCGATGTAGGCGGGCGCGACGCGGGCCGGCGTGGCGTCGGCCAGGTGGGCCTTCAGCATGCGCCTCAGCGTCTCGGGCTGCGGCGTCAGCGGGCCGGCGAAACGCACATGCTCGTCGTCGGCGATCAGCAGCGTCGGGAAGGTCTCGATGTCCAGGTCGCCGATCAGCTCGGCCTCGTCCTCGATGTCGATCCAGCGCACCCGCAGCCCGGTCTGCGGCAGCCCGGCGCAGGCGGCTTCGAAGACTTGCTGGTAGGACTCGCAGGTGCGGCACCAGGCGGCGCAGAGGCAGGCGACGTGGACGGTCATGGGGCGGCATGGTGCCACGAGCCGGCATCGGCCCCGCGAGTGCAGGGACGGCCGCCATGCTTTAGATTGGCGGCATGCCCGGCGAATCCTCGAACGACGCGATCTTCGATCCGCGCGCCCAACTGGCGGCGCTGTCGCCTGCGGATGCGGTCGCCTATGTGCACCACATCATCGACGAGCACTGCGAGGCGAAGGACGCGGCCTACATGAAGGCGGTCATCGTCGCGGGGGCGAGGTCGGCCGAGGTCAGCCTGGAGCATGCGATGGCCGGCAGCCCGGTGGCGCAGACCACCTACGGCGCGGCCAGGCTGAACGGCCTGCATGTGGACCAGGACGTGGCCGAGGGGCTGTTCTGGCTGCGCCGCGCCCACAACAACGGCCATGCCCATGCCAGCATCCTGCTGTGCATCGTCTACCTGGACGGCAAGCAGGTGGCGCGCAACACCGAGAAGGCGCTGTCCTACGTGGAGGCCGCGGCGGACCGCGGCCTGGCGTCGGCGCAGTTCGTGCTGGCCAACATGCTGCTGGACGGCGAGTCGGCGCCCGTGGACGAAGCGCGCGCCGTGGCCCTGCTGCGGGCGTCCGCACGCGGCGGCTATGCCAAGGCCGCCGAGCTGCTGGCCGAGAATGGCTTGTCTATCGACTAGGACGGCGTCAGCCCGGCTGCCGGGCTGCGGCACCAGGCCAGGTTGCCCAGCAACTGCAGCAGCAGCCAGCCCAGCGCGATGCCTATCCAGGCGGCCCACAGCGAGTGGCTGAGGAAATGCGCCCCCCGCGCCATCTGCGCCAGGCCGGCCAGGCCGGCCACGACGGCGACCAGGCCCCAGGCGCGCCGCCCCCAGATCCATGCGAAGGGGCTGAAGGCGATGGCGCCGGCCGTGTGGCCGGACGGGAAGCAGTGACCCGGGCCGCCGTCGCGCAGCGTCCAGTCCCAGTGCGAGACCCAGGGCGAGCTGCCGCCGAACTCCAGCAGGCTCCATGGGCAGCTGCTGTGGCTGAGGCCCTTCAGCGCCGGCACGATGACCAGCACCAGCAGGCCCGCCGCCAGCGCCAGCCGGCGCTCGCGCCGCGACGGGCCGCGGCGGGTTGGCTGGCGGCGCCAGGCGTCCGCGGCCAGCAGCAGCCAGGCGAGCATCCACAGGTTGCGCAGACCGGCGTGCAGCAGGTCGCGCGACCAGAAGGCCTCGCGGGCCGGGAAGCCGCCAGGGCCGCCGAAGCAGCGCGCCAGCGCCAGGTCCAGGCCGCTGGCGTCCCAGGCCAGCACCAGCAGCAGCCCCAGGGCCAGGGCGGCGAGAGGGCGACGGCGGGGTGTGGCGAGCGACATGGTCGGCGATTTCATGCGGCTTCGCTGAAGAGAGGCTGAAGCCGCGCCGACGGCCCGGTCGTGCTAGCGTGAACGCATGAGGCTGCTGCTGCTCGAAGACGACCCCATCCTCGGCGAAGGCCTGCGCGACTTTCTGGCCGCGGAGGGGCATGTCGTGGACTGGTGCCGCCACCTGGCCGCAGCCCGCGCGGCGTTGCAGGGCGAGCCCTTCGACGTCTGGCTGCTGGACTGGCAGCTGCCCGATGGCTCTGGCCGGCAGTGGCTGGGCGAACTGCGTGCCGCCGGCCGGCAGACGCCTGCGCTGCTGCTGACCGCGCGCGACCAGCTGGCCGACCGCATCGAGGGCCTGGACGCGGGGGCGGACGACTATCTGGTCAAGCCCTTTGCGCCCGAGGAGCTGGCCGCGCGGCTGCGCGCGCTGCTGCGCCGCCAGCAGGGCGGGGCGCCGCTGCTGAGGCTGGGCCCCGGCCTGCGCATCGACCTGGCCGGCCGCCGCGCCTGGGTCGCGGGCGAGGTGGTGGAGCTGACTGCGCGCGAATGGGCCGTGCTGGAGGCGCTGGGGCTGCGCGCGGGGCGCTGGGTGGGCAAGGACCAGCTGGAGAAGCTGGTGCTGGGCTTCGACGGCGAGCCCGCGGCCAGCAATGCGCTGGAGGTGCATGTCGCCAACCTGCGCCGCAAGCTGGGGCGCGAGGCCATCGAGTCGCGGCGCGGCATGGGCTACCGCGTGCAGGCCGGAGGCGGCGATGACTGAGGCCGCCGTGCGCCCGCTGGCCTCCATGGCCCGGCGCCTGCTGTGGGTGACGGGCGGTGGCAGCCTGCTGATCGCGCTGACCGTCACCGCAGCGTCGGTGTGGACGGTGGACGGCGAGGTGGACGAGCTGCTGGACGACGGCCTGCAGGCCAGCGCTGCGCAACTGGCGCCGCTGGTGCTGGCGGCCGGCGCGGTGCCGCAGTCGGCCGCCGCCGACGACGAGCTGCGCTTTGCCTGGGCCTGGTTCGACGCCGCCGGTCGCCTGCTGCGGGCCAGCCCCGGCGCCCATCCGGAAGCCTGGGCGCCGCCGGCTCCGGGCTTTGCGCACCGCCAGGGCTGGCGCCTGTACGGCCTGCCGCTGCGCGACGGCCAAGGCCTGCTGGTGGTGGCGCAGACCGGCGCCGAGCGGCGCGAAGCGCGCTTCGAGGTGGGCCGCAACGCGCTGCTGGCGGCGCTGGCGCTGGCGCTGCTGGGCCTGCCGCTGCTGGCCTGGCGCGCGCAGCGCGAGCTGAGGCCGCTGCAGCAGCTGGCGCAGCGGTTGGCCGGCTTCGACGCCGGGCGCAGCGACCCGCGTGCGCTGGCTGCGCAGCTGGGGCCGCCGGGCCGCAGCGAGCTGGCGGCCATCCACGCGGCCTTGCGCCAGCTGGGCGAGCGGCTGGGCGAGCGGCTGGACTTCGAGCGCGAGTTCGCCGCGCAGTCGGCCCACCTGCTGCGCACGCCGCTGGCCGGCATCGACGCGCAGCTGGCCGTGGCGCTGAAGGAGCAGCCCGGCCAGCCGCGGCTGCAGCGCGTGCGCGAGGCCAGCCGCCGGCTGCAGCACCTGCTGCTGGCGCTGCTGCGGCTGTTCCGCAGCGCGTCCGAACTGCGCCGCGTGCCACTGGACGCGCGCGCTCTGCTGGCCGAGCTGCCGCTGGGGGCGCTGGTGCTGCAGGACGGCCCGGCCTGCCCGCTGGATGCCGATGCCGAGCTGCTGGCCGCGGCGCTGCTGAACTTGGTCGACAACGCCCAGCGCCACGGCGCCACGCGGCTGTGGCTGAGCCAGCCCGACGCGGCAAGCCTGCTGCTGACGGATGACGGCAGCGGCATTGCCGATGCCGAGCGTCACGCACTGCGCCAGCGCCTGGCCTCGGGATCGACCGACCAGGGGCTGGGCCTGCGGCTGGCCCAGCTGGTGGCCGAGGCGCATGGCGGCATGCTGGAGTTGCCCGACAGCGCGCAGGGCTTTGCGGTCAGGCTGAGGCTGCGGCGCTAGTCAGGGCCTTCGTGCCCTGCGCCGCGCTGACAGGCCCTGGCCCTCAGGGCGTGGCGGCCGCGACGTTGTTGCGGCCCTTGCCGCCGCGCTCCTTGGCGAGCTTGCGCGGCGCGGCCGGCTTGGCGGCGCGCACATGGCTGGCGCTGGCCTTGCCCTTGGCGGGCGCGCGGGTGGCGACTGCCGTCTTCGAAGCGGCCTTGGTCGCGGTGTAGACCACGATGGCCTGGCCCGGCTTGAAGCGGGCCGAGCTGCCGACCTTGTTCCACTGTGCCACCTGCGCCCGGCTGAGCCGGTAGCGCGCGGCGACGCTGGCCACCGTGTCGGCCTTGCCGGCCTTCAGCGTCACGCGGCGCAGCGGAGGTGCGTCGGGCGCCAGGCTGAGGCTGGCGGTGTCGGCCAGGCGCTCGGAGACGTCGGCCGTCACATGCGCGGCGCGCGGCACCAGCAGCGTGGAGCCGCGCTTGACCAGCATCTTGGGCGGGATGCGATTGACCTCGCGCAGCGCCGACTCGGCCATGCCGGTGCGCTTGGCGGCCTCGGACGGGCTCATGGTCTTGGGCACGACCCAGGCGGTCCAGGTCGCCAGCGGGCCACCGTGGCGGGCCAGGTTCTCGGCGAACGCGCTGGCCTGGTCGTAGGGCAGCAGCACCTGTTCGGTGGCCGCGGCCAGGATGACCGGCTTGTTCATCTGCGGGTTGAACTGCTGGAAGGTCTCCAGGCTCAGGCCCGCGAGTTCGGCCGCCAGCGCCACGTCGATGTCGCGCTCGATCTTCACGCTCAGGAAGTAGGGGTGGTTGGCCACCGGCGGCAGCGCGAGCGCGTAGCGGTCGGGGTTGAGCACGATGTTCTTCACGGCCTGCAGCTTGGGCACGTAGTAGCGCGTCTCGTCGGGCAGCTTCAGGCTGGCGTAGTCGGTGGGCTTGCCCAGGCGCTGGTTGCGCGCGATGGCCTTCTGCACATTGCCCTGGCCCCAGTTGTAGGCGGCCAGCGCGAGGTGCCAGTCGCCGAACATGCGGTGCAGCCGGCCCAGGTAGTCCAGCGCGGCGCGGGTGGAGGCCAGCACGTCGCGGCGGTCGTCGCGGAAGATGTTCTGCTTGAGGTCGAAATCGCGGCCGGTGGCGGGCATGAACTGCCACATGCCGGTGGCCTTGGCGCTGGACACGGCGTGCGTGACGAAGGCGCTCTCGATGAAGGGCAGCAGCGCCAGTTCGGTGGGCATGCCGCGCTTCTCGACCTCCTCGACGATGTGGAACAGGTAGCGGCTGCCGCGCGTCGTCATGCGCTCGACGTAGTCGGGCCTGGCGCTGTACCAGGCCTCGGCCTTGCGCACCCAGTCGTCGTCCAGGTCGTCGAGCTGGAAGCCCTGGCGCACGCGGGCCCAGAGGTCGGCGCTGGCGTTGGGCGCGTCCAGGTCGACCTTCTCGCCGGGGCGCAGGTTGTCCTCCAGCAGCTCGGCGGCGAGCTGGCGCACCGGGGCCGTGGCGACCGCGGGTTCGGGCGCGGGCAGGGGCTGGGTGGCGGCGGGCGGGGGGGCGGAGGGCGGCTCGGCAGCGGGGGCTGGCTCGGGCGGGGTGGTGGTGGCGCAGGCGGCGAGCAATGCCGCCAGGGCCAGGACGGAGAGTTTGGAGATCGTCATCGGAATCCGTTCTTCCATTCGCGCAACGTGGCGAACACGTCGACCGGGCTGGGCACGGCCGGCAGTTTCAGGGGCGCGTGGCGTCGCGCGGCGTCACGCAGCGCGGGTTCCGCGCAGCGCAGGAAAGGGTTGATGCGGACCTCGGTGCCGAGGCGGCCGGGCAGCGTGGGCTGCCCCGCGGCGCGCCGGGCCTCGCACCATTCGGTGTAGGCGGCCAGCTCGGCGTTGCCGGGGTCCACTTCGCGCGCGAAGCGCAGGTTGGACAAGGTGTACTCATGGGCGCAGCAGACGCGCGTGTCGCCCGGCAGCGCGGCCAGCGACTGCAGCGACGCATGCATCTGCGCGGGCGTGCCTTCGAACAGCCGGCCGCAGCCGGCGCTGAACAGCGTGTCACCGCAGAACAGCAGCGGGCCGACGCTGCCGGCCTCGGCGGCAAAGTAGGCGATGTGGCCGGCGGTGTGGCCGGGCACGTCCAGGACGGTGAAGCGCAGGCCCAGCAGCTCGACGCTGTCACCGCCGTGCAGGCGCAGCACCGGCTCGGGCATGCGTTCGCCGGCGGGTGCGTAGACGGGGCCCTGCAGCCGCGGGCGCAGCGCATCGACGCCGCCGACGTGATCGCCGTGGTGGTGGGTCAATAGAATGCCGGCGAGCTTCAGGCCCCGGGCATCGAGGGCCGCGGCCACCGGACCGGCATCGCCGGGATCGACGACGAGCGCCTCGTGGCCGTTGTCCAGCAGCCAGAGATAGTTGTCGTCGAATGCGGGAAGAGGCGTGAGCGTCAAAGGCGCGTAACCCATGACAGATAAAGCGCCGAGTATAGATTTGGCAGCCTGGCTGCAGACACCGCCGGGCCGCTATCTGCTGGCCTGGGAGCAGGCCCAGGTCGATGCTGCGGTGGTGGACCTGTTCGGCTTCCATGCGCTGCAGCTGGGCATGCCCGAGCTGGCCGGCCTGCAGGCCAACCGCATGCCGCACCGCTGGCTGGTGGGGCGAGACCTGCAATGCGAGTTCGACGCGCTGCCCTTCGAGAGCGCCAGCATGGACCTGGTGCTGTTGCCGCACGCGCTGGAGCGCGCCTGCGACGCCCATGCGCTGCTGCGGGAGGTGGAGCGGGTGCTGCGGCCGGAAGGGCGGCTCATCGTGTTCGGCCTGAATCCGGCCAGCGCCTGGGGGCTGCGCCAGAAGCTGGGGCGGCTGCGGCGCGGCGGCGAGGCTTATCTGCCGCAGGACGGCGAATTCATCGGCTACTGGCGGCTGCGCGACTGGCTCAAGCTGCTGAGCTTCGAGGTCGAGGCAGCGCGCTTTGGCATCTACCGCCCGCCGCTGCGAGGCGAGGCCTGGCTGGACCGCTGGCAGTGGGCCGAGCGCGTGGGCTCGCGCTGGTGGCCGGTGCTGGGAGCGGCCTACTTCATCCAGGCGGTCAAGCGTGTGCACGGCACGCGCATGATCGGCTTGGCCAGGAACAAGCGCGTCGCGGCCAAGAAGGCGCCGGCCGTGGCGCTGAACAACCATCAACGCAAAGAATGACCGACACCCAGAAACCTGCCGTCGCCGTGAAGCGGCCCCAGGTCACCATCTACACCGACGGCGCCTGCAAGGGCAACCCGGGCCCCGGCGGCTGGGGTGCCTGGCTGCACAGCGCCGGCCACGACAAGGAACTGTTCGGCGGCGAGCGCGAGACCACCAACAATCGCATGGAGCTGACCGCGCCCATCGAGGCGCTGGCGTCGCTGAAGCGCAGCTGCGACGTGATCGTCTACCTGGACAGCGAGTACGTGCGCAAGGGCATCACCGAGTGGATCACCAACTGGCAGCGCCGCGGCTGGAAGACCGCCGACGGCAAGCCGGTGAAGAACGACGACCTGTGGAAGCGGCTGGACGCGCTGCGCAAGCTGCACCACGTGGAGTGGCGCTGGGTGAAGGGCCACGCAGGCGACCCCGGCAACGAGCGCGCCGATGCGCTCGCCAACAAGGGCGTGGCGTCCATCAGTCGGTAGAGTGCGCGCCAGCTGAGTCCCCGGAGATCGCTGCATGAAGCCCTTGTTGCTCGCCTTGCTGCTGGCCGCCTTCACCCAGGCTCAGGCCCAGACCTACACGGTGCTGTGCGTGAAGACGCCCTGCGGCCATCTGAAGCTGGACAGCGTGCCCGGCCGCATGGCCGTGGACTACAGCTACCGCAACAACGGCCGCGGCCCCGATCAGAAGGAGGTGCTGCAGTTCGCGCCCGATGGCGCCTGGATGAGCTATCGCACCGAGGGCGTGGCCACCTACGGCGCGCGCATTGACGAGAGCTTCGAGCGCGGCGCCGATGGCCGGGCCCAGTGGCGCTCGCCGGTGGACCGCGGCGAGCAGCTCGGCGCGGCGCGGGAGGCGGTGTACCTGCCGGTGCAGGGCAGCCCGGCCTGGCTGGCGAAGCTGGCGCAGAGCCTGCTGAACAACGCGTCGGCACGCACGCCGGCACTGCCGGTGGGCCAGCCGTCCGTCGCGCGCGTGCAGCGCCTGAGCGTGCCGGGCCAGGCCTACGAGATCGGGCTCTATGCTGTCACCGGGTTGGAGCTGGAGCCCAGCTATGTCTGGCTGCGCGAGGACGACCACAGCCTGTTCGCGCAGGTCTGGCCGGGCTGGGGCGGCACGCTGCTGCAGGGCTTCGAGGGCCAGGTGGAGCGCCTGGCCGATGCGCAGAAGGCCGCCGAGATCGCGCGGCTGCAGCGCCTGGCCAGGGAGCTGCCGCAGCCGCTGCCGGGGCTGACGGTCATCGAGGGCGTGCGCTGGTTCGACGCGCCCGCCGCCAGGTTGCAGGGGCCGTCCGACGTCTATCTGCTGGAAGGCCGCATCGCGGCGATCGCCAGGCCTGGCAGCCTGAAGAACGTGTTGCCCGCGCAGCGCATTGCCGGCCAGGGTCGCACGCTGCTTCCCGGCCTGGTCGACATGCATGCCCACATCGGCCATGGCGAGCTGCTGCTCAATCTGGCCGCCGGCGTGACGGCGGTGCGCGACGTGGGCAACAGCAATGCCGACGTGGCCGAGCTGCGCGGCCGCATCGCGCGTGGCGAGCTGCTGGGGCCGAGCATCTCGGCCAACGGCTTCATCGAGGGCAGGAGCCCGTTCTCGTCACAGGCCGACTTCGTGCCCGACAGCCTGGAGGGCGCGCTCGCCGCCATCGACTGGTATGCCGCGCATGGCTACCGCCAGTTGAAGCTCTACAACTCCATCAAGCCCGAATGGGTGAAGCCCATGGTGGCGCATGCGCGGTCCCTGGGCCTGCGCACCGGCGGCCATGTGCCGGCCTTCATGACGGCGCGGCAGGCGGTGGAGGCCGGCTATGACGAGCTGCACCACATCAACCAGCTGACGCTGAACTTCCTCGTCAGCAAGACCGACGACACGCGCACGCTGCTGCGCTTCAACCTGGTGGGCGACAAGGCCGCCGACCTGAAGCTCAACGACCAGCGCACGCGCGACTTCATCGCGCTGCTGAAGAAGAAGGGCACCGTCGTCGACGCGACGATGACCGCGTTCGAGGCGCAGTACACGCAGCGCCAGGGCCAACCCAACCCCAGCTACGCGATGGTGTCGTCGCATTGGCCGGCGGTCATGCAGCGCAGCTATTTGTCCGCCGAGGTGGACATGGACGACGTGAAGGCCAAGCGCTGGGGCGCGAGCTGGAAGGTCATGATGGACCTGCTGCGCCGCATGCACGCGGCCGGCATCCCGCTGGTGGCCGGCACCGACGCGACGGCCGGCTTCGCGCTGCAGCGTGAGCTGGAGCTGTACGTGCAGGCCGGCATCCCGGCCGCGCAGGCGCTGAAGATAGGCACCTACAACGGCGCGAAGTACAGCGACCGGCTGGACCAGATCGGCAGCATCGAGCGCGGCAAGCGGGCCGACCTGCTGCTGGTGGACGGCGACCCGGTGGCCGACATCCGCGCGCTGCGCCGCGTGGCGCTGGTGATTCAAGGCGACAAGGCGTTGTCGCCCGCGGCGATGTACCAGGCGATGGGCATCCTGCCGTTCGTGCCCGCGGCGGAAATCCTGAAATGAAGCCCCTCGTCCAAGGAGTACCTTGGCCGGTCCCCCGAGGGGACGGCGATGCTTGCGGCGTTGAGCCGCAAGCACATCGCCAGGACGGGCCGGCTTGGGAGCGGCCCGGCGCTCGGCCCGTGAGGCGCTTGGCTGCGTTGCTGCTTGCCGTCCCGCTGCTGGCCGGTGCCGACACCACGCTGCGCTTCTGCGCCGCCGGCAGCCCCAAGACCTTCGACCCGGCCGCCACCGACAGCGGCATCGACCACATCTCCCACCTGCCCATCTTCGGCACGCTGGTGGAGACCCAACGCGGCACGGACCAGTTGATCCCGGCCCTGGCCACGAGCTGGAGCCTCAGCCCCGACGGCCTGGCCTACAGCTTCGAGCTGCGCCGTGGCGTGGCCTGGCACACGGTCGAAGGCTTCAAGCCCACGCGGGCGTTCAACGCCGACGACGTCGTGTTCACCTTCGGCCGCCTGCTGAGCCGTGACAGTGCCTTCGCCAAGGCCATGCCGAACGTGTCGCCCTATGTGGTGTCCTTCGGCTGGGAGAAGCTGATCCGCCGGGTCGAGAAGCTGGGCGAGCACCAGATCCGCATCACGCTGGCCGAGCGCGACGCAAGCTTTCTGGCCACGCTGACACAGGCCTTCGCCTCCATGCAGTCCGCCGAACTGGGCGCGCAGCTGCTCAAGGCCGGCGCGCCGCAGCGCATCGCGCAGCTGCCGGTGGGCACGGGGCCGTTCCAGCTGAAGAGCTTCCGCAAGGATGCCGTCATCCGCTACAGCGCCCACCCCGGCTGGTGGCGCAAGGCGGACGTGCCGCGCGCCGACCAACTGGTGTTCGCGATCACGCCCGACGCCACCGTGCGCGCGCAGCGCCTGAAGCGCAACGAGTGCGACGTGGCCGCGCCGGTGGGCCCGATCGAACAGGCCCAGCTGCAGAAGGACCCCGCCATCAGGCTCGCCACGGCGCCGGGCCTGAACGTGGGCATCCTGGCCTTCAACACGAAGAAGCCCGCGCTGGCCAAGCTGGAAGTGCGCCAGGCGCTGGACATGGCCATCGACAAGGCCGCCATCCTGCGCACCGTCTACGGCGAGGCCGGCACGGCGGCCAGCACCGTCATCCCGGCGTCCAGCTGGGCGCACGACGCGACGCTGAAGCCCGCGCCCCACGACCCCGCCAAGGCACGCGGGCTGCTGCAGAAAGCCGGCGTGCTGCCGCTGAATCTCACGCTGTGGGCCATGCCGGTCGTGCGCTTCTACAACCCCAACGGCCAGCTGATGGCGCAGATGATCCAGGCCGACTGGGCCAAGGTCGGCGTCAACGTGCGCATCGTCACCTACGAGTGGGGCGAGTACCTGCGCCGCATCGACGCCGGCGAGCACGACGTGGCCATGTCCGGCTGGAACGGCGACCCCGAACCCTCGGGCACCTTCGCCCAGTTGGCCTGTGGCTCGGCCAGCGGCACCTTCTGGTGCAATCCGGCCTACGACAAGCTGCTGGCCCAGGCCCGCCAGGCGAACGGCCTGGACGAGCGCAAGGCCCTGTATGCCAGCGCGCAGAAGCTCGTGCTGGAGCAGCTGCCCTGGAGCCCATTGGCCTATGGCCGCGTGGCCGTGCCCATGCGCGCGACGGTCAAGGGCTTCGTGCTGGACATGGACGGCAGTACATACTTTGACGGGGCCTTGCCCCGCTGATTGGACGAGAAGATGAGCATCAAGAGCGACAAGTGGATACGCCGCATGGCCGAGCAGCACGGCATGA
>CBFGPX010000126.1:0-11784 GCA_965650725.1 uncultured Comamonadaceae bacterium
CGAGCTTCTTCTCGGCCATCACGATGCGCACCTTGCGCACGTAGGGGCTGGTGAGAGATCCGATCAACTTCATCGTCATAGGGCAAACACGGGGAGCACAAGTCGAAACGATTCTAGCGATCGGCCCTTGGCCGGCACCGCGCGAAAAAGGCCTGTCGGCTCGCCCCGACAGCCGCGCATGCGGGGGTTGCCAGTCTCCACCACGCCCTGCAAAGTGCTGCCCGCTCGCAGGCGCCGCCAACGTCGCCGGAAGCCGGGACAAAAAGAACATCCAGGGGGATGAATGATGGACATGACTGCGGACGCGGCGTCCGTGGCCGGGCGGCTGTCGGCGCCGCCGACGCCCGAGCAGCCGCTCGCCGAGCGCCGGCTGGCGCTGCACTTCAGCGGCAGCGGCGCGGAGTACCTGCGCATCTGGCTGCTGCACACGCTGCTCATCCTGCTGACGCTGGGCCTGTACCTACCCTTCGCGAAGGCGCGTCGCATCCGCTACCTGTACGCCAACACCTGGGTGGACGGCGATGCGCTGGCCTTCCACGGCGACCCCAGGACCATGTTCCGCGGCTTCCTCGTGCTGGTGGTGCTGTTCGGCGTCTACGCCATCGGCTCGCGCTTCTCGCCTCTGGCGGGTTACGTCGCCTTCCTGGGCCTGTGCGTGCTGTGGCCGGCGCTGTGGCGGGCGGGCCAGCAGTTCCGGCTGGCCAACACCTCGTGGCGCGGCCTGCGCCTGGCCTTCCGCGGCGACCTGGCCGACGCCTACTCGGCCTTCGGCGTCGCCATCTGGCCGCTGGTGCTGATGATCGGCGTGCAGCAGTTCGCCCGCGCCGTCATGGAGGGCAGCGTGGCCATCGGCGCGCGCTGGGCGGGGCTGATCGGCGGCAGCATGATCGTCATCGGCGGCATCGGCACGCTGCTGTACCTCGCGCTGCTGCCGCTGGCGCTGGCCCGGATCAAGCGCTACCAGCACAACCACTACCAGATCGCCGACCAGCGCGCGCAGCTGCAGGTGCCGACGCGGCGCTTCTACGGGCTGGCGTTCAAGACCGCGTGCTGGGTGCTGGCGCCGGCGCTGGCCATGGCAGGCCTGCTGCTGGTGCCGGGCATAGGCGCCTGGGTGACGGACCACAAGCTCGCCGGCACGGCGCTGATCGGCGCGACCCTCGCGGCCTACCTGCTGTCCTTCGTGCTCATCCTGCCCTTCTTCCATGCGCGGCTGCAGAACCTGGTCTGGAACCACACGTGGTCGCAGCAACTGCGCTTTTCCAGCCAGCTGCGCTTTCGCAGTCTGGCCTGGCTGAACACCAAGAACTGGGTGCTGACGCTGCTGACGCTGGGCCTGTACCGGCCGTTCGCCGTCGTCAACACCTGGAAGCTGCGGCTGGAGGCGGTCAGCATCGAGCTCACCGGTTCCATGGCCGACTGGGATGGCAGCGACAGCGCCGCCTTCGCCGACGCCTCCGGCGAGGCCGCCGGTGACTTCTTCGGCATCGAGCTGGGCCTATGAACACCACCGCTTCCCCGACGCTGGCCGTGCAATGGTTCGACGGCCTGCGCCCCGTGGCCCGGGCGGCCACGGTCTGGTTCGACGCCCGGCGCGTCTGCGTGCAGGCCGACGGGGGTACAGCGCGCGACTACGCCGCCGCCCGGCTGCGCTGGCCCGAGCCGCTGCAGCACGGCCAGCGCCAGATCCTGCTGCCCGACGGCGGCGTGCTGACTTGTGCCGATGCCGCGGCCTACGACGCCTGGCTGGGCCGCAGCGGCCGGCGCCATGGCCTCATCCCGCGCTGGCAGCGCAGCGCGCAGATGGCACTGCTGACGCTGCTGCTGCTGATCGCCACGCTGTTTGCCGGCTGGCGCTGGGGCGTGCCGGCGGCGGCGGACACCACGGCCAGGTTCCTGCCCGCCTACTTCGACGACCAGGTCGGCCGGCGGGTGCTGACGGAGCTGGACCGCCACTGGCTGCGGCCCAGCCGCCTGACATGGCTGCAGCGGCGGACCGTGTTCGTGCGCTTCGCCAATGCGGTGAACACCTCGCTGGCCAAGCGTGCGCTGCCGCAGCTGACCGAGTTCGACCTGGAGTTCCGCGAGGGCGGCCCGCGCTTCGGCCCCAACGCGCTGGCCTTGCCGGGCGGCACCCTCATCGTCACCGACGAGCTGGTCCAGCTGCTGGAAGACCAGCCCGACGCCCTCGTGGGCGTGCTGGGCCACGAGCTGGGCCATGTGAAGCACCGCCACGGCATGCGGCTGACGCTGCGCGCCGGCGCCGCGGGCCTGGCGGCCGGTGCGCTGGTGGGCGACTTCTCCATCGTTCTGGCCACGGCCCCGGCGCTGCTGGCGCGGCAGAGCTACTCGCGCGATTTCGAACGCGAGGCCGACGACTACGCCCGCACGCTGCTGCGCGGCGCTGGCATCGATCCGGCGGTCATGGTGGCCTTCTTCGAGCGCCTGCAGCAATACCGCAAGGATCGCGGCGAGGACGAGGGCGGCGGCTTCGCCGCAGCCTTCGCCAGCCACCCGGCGGACGAGGAGCGCATCGCGTTCTTCAAGGCACCGTGAAGAATCACGTGGCCGCGCGGTAGCAAACCCCGATGGGCGCTTGCGCGCCGCGTGACACAGTCGCGGCGGTCCCGCCGCGGTAGACGGCGGCCTGCCATCCCGGGAGATTCCATGCAACACCTCGACGCCGCCGCTGGCGCGGCGGCCCCACGCGTGCTCGACGTCCGCTTCACCGGCTCGGGCAGCGAGTATTTCCGCATCTGGGCGGTCAACCTGCTGCTCATCCTCGTCACGCTGGGCCTGTACTTCCCGTTCGCGAAGGCGCGCCGCATCCGCTACTTCTATGCCAACACGGTGGTGGACGGCCAGGCGCTGAGCTTCCACGGCGACGCGTGGAAGATGTTCCGCGGCTTCGTGCTGCTGATCCTGCTGATGGGCGCCTACAGCCTTGCCGGCAAGCTGTCGCCCGTGGCGGCCATCGTGGCCTTCCTGATCCTGTGCGCGGTCTGGCCGGCACTGTGGCGGGCCGCGCTGCAGTTCCGTCTCGGCAACACCAGCTGGCGCGGGCTGCGCATGCGTTTCGAGGGCGACCTGAAGGAGGCCTACCTCGCCTGCCTGCCGACCTACCTCCCCGCCATCCTGCTGGTGGCCAGCGGCCTGTTCATGGCGCCGGGCGAAGAGCGACAGGTGCTGCAGATGACGGCCGCCGCCAAGCTGAGCCTGTTCGGCGCGCTGCTCATCATGCTGCTCACGCCCATGTCGCTGACGCTGTTCAAGCGCTACCAGCACAACGGCTACCGCATTGCCGGCCAGCACAGCCGCAGCGACCTGCGCGTGGGCCAGGTCTACTGGCTGGCGCTGAAGGTCGTGTTCGTGTCACTGCTGCCCTTGTTGCTGGCGGTCGCCATCGTCGGTCTCAGCACGGTGGTGGCGCGGGGCATGGACGGCCGGCGGGAGCTGGCGCTGGTCATCCTCGGCGCGGGCGCGGCGCTGGCCTATGTGCTGTATTTCGCCATCGTCATGCCCTATGCCGCCACGCGGCTGCAAAACCTCGTCTGGAACAGCACGCGCAGCGAGGCGCTGGGCTTCAAGAGCCAGCTGAAGTTCGGCGCCATGTTCTGGCTGACGCTGAAGAACTGGCTGCTGACCTTGCTGACCCTGGGCCTGTACCGGCCCTTTGCGGCCGTGGCGACCGCACGGCTGCGGCTGGAGGCCGTCAGCATCGGCTGCGATGACGACCCGCTGGACTGGGTGGCCGGCGCCAACGCCGGCCATGAGGACGCGACCGGCGAGGTGGCCGGCGACTTCTTCGGCATCGACATGGGCCTGTGATGGACAGGCCGCAGCTTGCCGCGGACTGGTTCGACGGCCGCAGCGCCCGGCCACGGCCGGTGCAGGCCTGGCTGAACGGCGGCACGCTGCACTACGGCGAGCACAGCGCGCCACTGGCCGCGCTGACCTGGCCCGAGCGCCAGCGCCACGGCCAGCGCCAGATCCTGCTGCCGGGCGGCGGCATGTTGAGCTTTGCCGATGCGGCTGCATTCGACGCCTGGGCACTGGCCTCGGGCCGCGGCGACAGTGTCGTCGTGCGCTGGCAGCAGAGCTGGAAGCTGGCGTTGCTGTCGCTGGTGCTGCTGGTGGCGGGCCTGGCTGCCGGCTACCTCTGGGGCCTGCCGTGGGCGGCGGACCAGGCCGTGGACGCCTTGCCCCTGAGCGCCGAGCGCCGCCTCAGCGACCACCTGCTCGGCACGCTGGACGGCGACTGGCTGCACCCGAGCCAGCTCAGCGCGGCCCAGCAGCAGGCCTGGCGCGAGCGCTGGCAGCGCATGCTGGCCCGGGCGCGCGCGGCGGGCGGGCCGGCGCAGCCCCAACACTTCGACATCCATTTCCGCGCTGCAGCCAAGGCGCTGGGCCCCAACGCGTTCGCGCTGCCGGGCGGCGACGTCGTCATCACCGACGAGCTGCTGAAGCTGCTGGACGACGAGCCCGATGCCGTGCTGACCGTGCTGGCCCACGAGCTGGGCCACGTGCAGCACCGCCACGGCCTGCGCATGCTGCTGCGGGCGGGCGCCATCGGCGTCGTCACGTCGGTCATCGTCGGCGACTTCTCCAGCCTGCTCGCCGCCGCGCCCGCGCTGCTGGCCACCAATGCCTACTCGCGCGACAACGAGCGCGAGGCTGACGCCTACGCCCGCGCGCTGGCGCGTGCCGGTGGCGTGGACACCTCACGCATGGCGGTGTTCTTCGAGCGCATTGCGAAGAAGCATGCCGGCGTGGGCGAGCACCCGCTGGCCATCGCGATCTCGTCGCATCCGGCCGATGCGGAGCGCGTGCGCTTCTTTAGCGAACCGTGATGAGCGGCGTTCCGGCTGAACCCACACCCCGCACGCTCGACATCCGTTTCACCGGCTCCGGCAGCGAGTACCTGCGCATCTGGGCGGTGAACCTGCTGCTCATCATCCTGAGCTGCGGCCTCTACCTGCCGTTTGCCAAGCTGCGGCGCATCCGCTACGTCTACGCCAACACCCTGATCGACGGCGAACCACTGGCCTTCCACGGCGACGCCTGGCGCATGCTTCGCGGCTTCGTGCTGCTGGCCGTGCTGCTGGTGACCTACACGGTGGCCAGCGAGTTCTCGCCGACGGTGGCGCTGACGGCCTTCGTGGTGCTGTGCGCGGTGTGGCCGGCGCTGTGGCGGGCGGCCATGCAGTTCCGTCTGGGCAACACCAGCTGGCGCGGGCTGCGGCTGGGCTTCGAAGGCTCGCTTGCCGGCGCCTACCTGGCGCATCTGCCGGTCTACATCCCGATGGCGTTGCTGACGGCGCTGGTGCCCGACGGCCAGGGCCCCAGCGGCGATCCGGGTGTCAACAGCAGGTTCTGGTTCTACGTGACCGTGGCCGTGTTCTGCGTGATGGCGCCCTGGTCCACCGCGCTGCTCAAGCGCTACCAGCACCGCGGCTACCGCATCGCGGGCGAGCGCGGCGAGATCGTGCTGCCCACGCACCCGGTCTACGTCATCGGCCTCAAGACGCTGGCGCTGGGTCTGGTGATATTCGTGGTCGTCGTCGCGGCTGTGCTGCCGACGGCCAATCTGCTGGCCAGGGACGCCGGCTTCCAGGGCTTGGGCAGCTATCGCGGACTGATCGGCCTGGGCGCGCTCTGCCTGTTCTGGGCCGGCTGCCTGCCGGCCTACTACGCCTCACGCCTCCAGGACCTCGTCTGGGGCAATACGCGCAGCGCATCACTGCACTTTCGCAGCACACTGATTGGATTGCCTCTGCTGACGCTGACGAACTGGGTGTACATCATCCTCACGCTGGGCTTCTATCGCCCCTTCGCCGTGATGGCCACGATGCGGCTGCGCCTGCAGGCCGTGCGCATCCACACCAGCACCGAGCCGTCCACCTGGACGGCTGCGCGCGCCGGGCTGCACACCGATGCGTCCGGCGACGTGGCGGGTGACTTCTTCGGCATGGACGTGGGGCTGTGATGAGCGCATCCCTCCATGCCCACTGGTTCGACGGCCAGCAAGGCGAAGCCCGGCCCGTCGAGGTGAGCCTGCGCGATGGCCATCTGCATTTCTGCGATCAGCGCCTGCCGCTGGACCGCGTGCAATGGTCCGAGCGGCTGCGGCATGGCCGGCGGCTGATGGTGCTGCATGGCGGCGGCGTGCTGAGCTTTACCGATGCGGCGGTCTTCGACGCCTGGGCCGACGCCACCGGCCGCCGGCCCGGCCTCGTCGAGCGCTGGCAGCTCAGCTGGCGGCTCGCGTTGATGGCGCTGGCCTTCGTCACGGCGCTGTTCGCGGCGGGTTGGCGCTGGGCGCTGCCGTGGGCCAGCGACGAGATCGTCAAGCGCATCCCGCTCAGCGCCGAGCAGCCCGTGGGCGACGAGTTCATGGCCTATGTCGACCGGCAATGGCTGAGGCCCAGCCGGCTCGGCGAGGCCGAGCAGCAGGCCTGGCGCGAGCGTTTCGCGCGCATGCTGGCCGGCGCGCGCGCCGCGGGCATGGAGGTGCCCGCGCGCTGGCAGCTGCACTTCCGCCGCACGTCGGCCGTGCTGGGGCCCAATGCCTTTGCGCTGCCCGGCGGGCAGATGTGCGTGACCGACGAACTGATCGAGCTGCTGAAGGACGAGCCCGACGCGTTGCTGACCATCCTGGCCCACGAGGCCGGCCATCTGCAGCACCGCCATGGCATGCGCGCGGGCATACGCGCCGGCGTGGTGGCTGCGGCCGCTGCGCTGTGGCTGGGCGACTACTCCAGCGTCCTGAACGGCCTGCCGGTGCTGCTGGCCACCAACGGCTACCGGCGCGACCATGAGCGCGAGGCCGACGCCTTTGCGCGCCAGGTGGCCCGGCGCGGCGGCGTGGACCCGGCACGCATCGCTGTCTTCTTCGAACGCATCCGCGCGAAGTACGGCGACCGGGCCGAAAGCCCGCTGGCCATCTCTTTCAGCGCCCACCCCGCCGACAGCGAGCGCATCGCCTTCTTCAAGGCCGAAGGCGTGCCGGCGTCCAAAAACTAGAATCGCGGGTTTTCCACGATCAGCCCGGCCCGCCATGACCACCTCCGACTACTCCGCCATCAGCGCCCTCTCGCCGCTGGACGGCCGCTATGCCGCCAAGGTGGCTGCGCTGCGCCCGCTGCTGTCCGAGTTTGGCCTGATGCACCGCCGCGTGCAGGTGGAGGTGGAGTGGTTCATCGCGCTGAGCGACGCCGGCTTCAAGGAGTTCAAGCCGCTGTCGTCGGCCGCACGCTCGCGGCTGCGCCGCCTGGTG
This sequence comes from uncultured Comamonadaceae bacterium, assembly GCA_965650725.1. GTDB lineage: Bacteria > Pseudomonadota > Gammaproteobacteria > Burkholderiales > Burkholderiaceae_C > Pelomonas. Next base: position 7,277 of record CBFGPX010000126.1, read on the forward strand.
AAGAAGTTCAGCGAGGCTGATGCGGAAGAGATCAAGGCCATCGAGCGCACGACCAACCACGACGTGAAGGCCGTGGAGTACTGGATCAAGCGCAGCTTCGAAGGCCAGCCCGAGCTGCAGGCCGCCGGTGAGTTCGTGCATTTCGCCTGCACCAGCGAGGACATCAACAACACCAGCCACGCGCTGATGCTGAAGGCCGCGCGCGACGAGGTCATGCTGCCGGCGCTGGACGGCATCGTCGCCACGCTGCGCAAGATGGCGCATCAGTTCGCCGCCACGCCGATGCTGAGCCGCACGCACGGCCAGACGGCCAGCCCGACGACGGTCGGCAAGGAGATTGCCAACGTCGTGGCCCGCCTGGTCACGGCGCGCGCGCGCATCGCGGCCGTGAAGCCGCTGGCCAAGATGAACGGCGCGGTCGGCAACTTCAACGCCCACCTGTCGGCCTGGCCCAGGCACGACTGGGAAGCCTTCAGCAAGACCGTCATCGAGAAGCAGCTCAAGCTGACGTTCAACCCGTACACCATCCAGATCGAACCGCACGACTACATGGCCGAGCTGTTCGACGCGTTCACGCGCGCCAACACCATCCTGATCGACTGGTCGCGCGACGTCTGGGGCTACATCTCGCTGGGCTACTTCAAGCAGAAGACCAAGGCCGGCGAGATCGGCAGCTCGACGATGCCGCACAAGGTCAACCCGATCGACTTCGAGAACGCCGAGGGCAACTTCGGCCTGGCCAGCGCCGTGCTGACGCACCTGTCGCAGAAGCTGCCCGTCAGCCGCTGGCAGCGCGACCTGACCGACTCCACCGTGCTGCGCAACATGGGCGTCGGCCTGGGCTATGCGCTCTTGGGCTATGACTCGCTGGCCAAGGGCCTGGGCAAGCTGGAGGTCAACGAGGCCGCGCTGGCAGACGACCTCGATGCCGCCTGGGAAGTGCTGACCGAGCCCATCCAGACGGTGATGCGCCGCTTCGGCCTGCCCAACCCCTACGAGCAGCTCAAGGAGCTGACGCGCGGCAAGGCCATCACGCAGGAATCCATCCGCGCCTTCATCGAGGGCCTGGACCTGCCCAAGGCCGAGAAGGCGCGGCTGCTGAAGATGACGCCGGGTTCGTACACCGGCATCGCGCAGGATCTCGCCAAACGCGTCTGACGCGTCAGAGCTTCAGCTTGAACACCCTCGAGGGCTCGTTGTAGCCCTCGAGCTGTTCCTGGCCCTGCTCGACGAAACCCAGCTTGCCCAGCAGGCCGACGCTGCGCGGGTTGTCCACGGCCGTGATGGCCATCAGTGTGGGCCAGCGCAGGCGCTCGCGCGCATGCGCGACGCAGCCGCGCGCGGCCTCCAGCGCATAGCCCTGACCTTCGTGCACGGTCAGCAGCGCATAGCCCAGGTCGGGCTCGGGCAGCACCGCGCGCTTGAACAGGCCGCACATGCCCACCAGTTGGCCGTCGCTGTGGCGCTGCACGGCCCAGAAGCCGTGACCGAGTTCGCGGTAGGGCGCGAAGAGTCGCTTCTCGGCCCACGACAGCGCGTCGTCCAGCGTGCGCACGCCGGGGTCGTTGATGTTGCGTATCCATCCCGGCTCGTTGACGAGGCGCAGCAGGAAGGGCGCATCAAGCGGTGTGAATTCACGCAGCGACAGGCGTGCGGTGTCCAGGATATGCATGAGGCAACACAATAACCGGTCAATCCCCAATTCGCCGTCCGCCCGCTCGCCTCATCCCCGACATGAGTCTCGTGCCCACCTCCAGCGACAGCAGCAGCCCCGAGCTGGGCCAGGTCCTGCGCGAGCTGGACGTGATCCTGGCGAACGCAGGCGTGGGCATCGTCTTCGTGAAGGCGCGCACGTTGGTGCGCTGCAACCAGCGCTACGCTGAGATCTACGGTTTCGCCAGCCCCGCCGCGGCCGTGGGCCGCAGCAGCGTGGAGCTGTACGAGAGCGAGGCCGACGCGCGCAGCCTGGGCCGCCGTGCTTACCCCGTGCTGGCCGCCGGCGAGACCTTCCGCAGCGAGCAGCTGATGCTGCGCCAGAACGGCGAGAAGTTCTGGGCCCACCTGACGGGCCGCCTCATCAATCCCGACGATCCGGCCGACGGCTCCATCTGGATCGTCGACGACGTCCACGAGCGCAAGCTGGCCGATGCCGCGCTGGCCGACCTGCACGCCGAGCAGCAGCTGATCTTCGACCACGCGATGGTGGGCATCGTGTTCCTGCGCGGCCGCCGCGTGACGCGCGTGAACCGGGCCTTCGAGCAGATCTTCGGCTACGGCCCCGGCGAGCTGGACGGCCAGCTGTCGCGCGTCTGGTATCTCAGCGACGAGGACTGGAAGGCCGCCGGCGATCTCTGCTACGAGCCGCTGTCGCGGGGCGACTCCTTCCACGCCGAGATGCTGCTGGGCCGCCGGGACGGCACGCCGGTCTGGTGCGAGGTGCGCAGCAAGGCCATAGACCGCAGCGACCTGTCGCGCGGCTCCATCTGGATCACGCAGGACATCACCGCCCGCAAGCTCGCCGAGCAGGAGCTGGTGCACGCCAAGACCCAGCTGGAAGCGCTGGTGGCCCAGCGCACCGAGCAGCTCAGCCAGACCGTGGCGGCGCTGGAGCTGAAGGTCGCCGAGCAGCAGGCCGCCGAGGCGCGCGCGCAGCGGCTGGCCATGTTCGACGGCCTGACCGGCCTGCCCAACCGCCACCTGCTGGCCGACCGCGCCACGCAGGCCATCGACATCGCGCGCCGCAGCGACGAGCCGCTGGCCGTGCTGTTCCTGGACCTTGACCACTTCAAGAACGTCAACGACTCGCTGGGCCACCGAGTGGGCGACGCGCTGCTGGTGCAGCTGGCCGCGCGGCTGCGCGGCGCCGTGCGCGAGCAGGACACCGTGGCCCGCACCGGCGGCGACGAGTTCGTGCTGGTGCTGCCGCTGACCGACATCGCCGGTGCGGCCCACCTCGCCACCAAGCTGATGGCGCTGGCCAGCGCACCCTTCCAGGTGGACCAGCAGGAGCTGACCGTCACGCCGTCGATGGGCATCGCGATGTTCCCGACCGACGGCGACGACTTCGACACGCTGTGCAAGTGCGCCGACGCGGCCATGTACCGCGCCAAGCGCGACGGCCGCAACGCCTACCGCTTCTTCACCAGCGAGATGCAGGCCCAGTCGGCGCGTGCGCTGACGCTGGAGAACGCGCTGCGCCGCGCGCTGGAGCGCGGTCAGCTCAGCCTGCACTACCAGCCGCAGCTGGCGCTGGAGACGGGCGAGAGCCCCCGCATCGTCGGCGCCGAGGCGCTGCTGCGCTGGCACCACCCCGAGCTGGGCTGGGTGTCGCCCTGCGAGTTCATCCCCATCGCCGAGGCCACCGGCCTCATCCTGCCCATCGGCGAATGGGTGCTGCAGGAGGCGCTCTCGCAGCTGCAGCGCTGGGACCAGGCCGGCCTGCCGGAGCTGACCATGGCCGTGAACCTGTCGGCCGTGCAGTTCCGCAACGACGACCTGCCCGGCCTGGTGGGCCGCGTGCTGCAGGCCCTGGACGTGCCGGCCCGGCGCCTGGAGCTGGAGCTGACCGAGGGCGCGGCGATGGAGAACCCCAGCGCGGCCATCACGGTGATGAACGAGCTGCACGCGCGCGGCGTGCAGCTGTCCATCGACGACTTCGGCACCGGCCATTCGTCGCTGAGCTACCTGAAGAAGTTCCGCGTCGGCAAGCTGAAGATCGACCAGTCCTTCGTGCGCGACCTGACCGACGACGCCGAGGACCGCGCCATCGTGGATGCCGTCATCCGCATGGCCGCGGCGCTGGGCCTGCAGACGCTGGCCGAGGGCGTGGAAACGCAGGGCCAGCTGGACTTCCTGCGCCGGCATGGCTGCGACGCGGTCCAGGGCTATCTGTTCAGCCGGCCGCTGCCGGCCGATGCGTTCGCCGAGTTCGTGCTCGCGGAGAATCCGCCGATCTCCGCCTACGCCCTTTCATGAAGCCCGCGCGCGCATGCGACCGGGTGAACTCGCCATGACCTTCATCGCCCAGCTCCAAGCCCTGACCCCCCAGTCCCGCCTGTGCGTGGGCCTGGACCCCGAGCCCGCGCGCTTCCCCGGCGCCTGGGCCGGCGACGCCAGCCGCATCTTTGACTTCTGCTCGGCAATAGTGGACGCGACGCATGACCTGGTCTGCGCGTTCAAGCCGCAGATCGCCTATTTCGCCGCCCACCGCGCCGAGGACCAGCTGGAGCGCCTGATCGCCCACATCCATGCGGTCGCGCCCGGCGTGCCGGTCATCCTGGACGCCAAGCGCGGCGACATCGGCTCCACCGCCGAGCAGTACGCCCGCGAGGCCTTCGTGCGCTACGAGGCCGACGCGGTGACGCTGTCGCCGTTCATGGGCTTCGACTCCGTCGAACCCTACCTGGCCTACGAGGGCAAGGGCGCCATCCTGCTGTGCCGCACGTCCAACAAGGGCGGCGACGACTGGCAGATGCAGCGCCTGGCCGACGTGCCGGGCCAGCCGCGGC
>CBFGPX010000127.1:0-11778 GCA_965650725.1 uncultured Comamonadaceae bacterium
GTGGATGAGCTTCCAGTTGCTGGTCATGGTCATCTATCCCAGCGTCATCGCACCGCTGTTCAACAAGTTCGAGCCACTGGCCGACGTGGCGCTGAAGGAACGCGTGGAGCGGCTGATGGCGCGCTGCGGCTTCGCGGCCAAGGGCCTGTTCGTCATGGACGGCAGCCGCCGCTCGGCCCACGCCAACGCCTACTTCAGCGGCTTCGGCCCGGCCAAGCGTGTGGTGTTCTTCGACACGCTGCTTGGCAAACTCAATGGCGAGGAGCTGGAGGCCGTGCTGGCCCATGAGCTGGGCCACTTCAGGCACCGCCACATCACCAAGCGCATCGCGCTGGCCTTCGTCATGAGCCTGGCCGGCCTGGCGCTGCTGGGCTGGCTGGCGCAACAGCCGGCCTTCTATCTCGCCCTGGGCGTGCAGCCCAACTTCAGTGCGCCCAACGATGCGCTGGCGCTGCTGCTGTTCCTGCTCGCCGGCCCGGTGTTCGGCTTCTTCGTGACGCCGCTGGCCAGCCACTTCTCGCGCCGCGACGAGTTCCAGGCCGACGCCTATGCCCGCGCCCAGGCCAGCGGCGCGGACCTCGCCTCGGCGCTCTTGAAGCTGCACGAAGACAATGCCGGCACGCTGACGCCCGACCCGGTGTATGCGCGCTTCTACTACTCGCACCCGCCAGCCGCTGAACGCCTGGCCGCCCTCGCGTCATGAACGATTTGCTGCTCGCCCAATGTGACCCCAAAGCCCCGCTGCTGGACGCCGACACGCGCGCCCGCGTGCTGGCCGCCCTGCCCTTTTTTTTTTTTTTTGCTGAAGGCCGCGTCTTCGGCCGCCGCTTCGGCTTCGACAACTACTACCAGACCATGGCCTTCGTCGATGCGGTCGCCGAGATCGCCCATGCGCAGGACCACCACCCCGAGATGCTGGTCGGCTACGACGCCTGCACGGTCAGCTGGACCACGCACTCGCGTGGCGGCCTGACGCTGAACGATGCGATCTGCGCAGCCCAGGTCAGCTCGCTGCCCGAAGCCTCGGGCTCATGAGCAAATTCCAGGCGCTGGACCTGGGGCTTGTCGTGCGCGGCCACGGCCGCCACTACATCGTCGAGGACGCGGAGGGCAAGCGCCTGGTCTGCCACCCGCGCGGCAAGAAGAGTGATGCCGTCGTGGGCGACCAGGTGCGCTTTGCCGAGTCCGGCGACGAGGGCGTCATCGAGGCCGTGGAGCCGCGCCGCAACCTGCTGTTCCGGCAGGACGAGTGGAAGACCAAGAGCTTTGCCGCCAACCTGGACCAGATGCTGGTGCTGGTGGCCGTGGAGCCGGTGTTCAGCGAGAGCCAGCTCGCGCGCGCGCTGATCGCCGCCGAGTCCGCCGGCATCCGCATGGCCATCGCGCTGAACAAGACCGACCTGCCCGGTACCGATTCGGCGCGCGAGCGGCTGGCGCCGTACCGCGCGATGGGGCTGACGATGTTCGAGGTCGCGCTGAAGGCCGACCGCGAGGGCTCTCGCGCCACGCTGGAACCCTGGCTGAAGGATCAGCGCAGCTTCGTGCTGGGCCCCAGCGGCACGGGCAAGAGCACGCTGATCAACCTGCTCGTGAAGGACGCTCAGGCCCAGGTCGGCGAGATCTCGCAGGCCTTGAACTCCGGCCGCCACACGACCACCACGACGCAGTGGTACTGGACCGACGACAGCCGCGCGACCGCGCTGATCGACTCGCCCGGCTTCCAGCAGTTCGGCCTGGGCCAGATCGCGGCAGCCGACCTGTGGCGCTTCATGCCCGACCTGCGCGAACACGCCGAATGCCGCTTCGCCAACTGCTCACATATTCACGAACCCGGCTGCGGCGTGCGCGCGGCAGTCGATTCGGGCTTGATCAGCGCCAGCCGATACCGCATATACGGCGAAATCCTCGAAGAACTCCAACGCAAGACCTGGTGAAAACCGCTCTCCTCTCCCTGTGCGCCGCCGCCCTGCTGGCCGCCTGCGCCAGCCCCAAGCTCACGCCGCCGCCTTCGGCGGACGGCTGGCAGTCACTCGCCCTGCCCGGCAAGAAGTCGACCCGCTACAGCTGGACCGAGAAGGATGGCCGCCCGGCGCTGGAAGCCGCGTCCGAACGCTCCGCCAGCATCTGGCGCAAGCGTCTGGACCCGGCGCTGGACGGGGTCGGCCAGGTCAGCTTCTCGTGGTGGGCGCAGCGCCTCATCCCCGATGCCAGCGTGGCCGACATCGACCGCGAGGACGCCGTTGCGCGCGTCATCTTCGGCTTCGGCGGCGACACCGACAAACTGCCGTTGCGCACGCGCATGAAGTTCGAACTGGCCCAGGCCCTCACCGGCGAGGCGCCTCCCTACGCGACACTGATGTACGTCTGGGACAGCCAGTTGCCGGTGGGCACCGTGGTCGTCAACCCGCGCAGCGACCGCATCCGCAAGATCGTCGTGGACTCCGGCCCCGGCCATCTGCACCGCTGGCGCGACCACCGCCGCGACCTGGCGGCCGACTTCCGCCTGGCCTTCGGCGAGGAGCCGGGGCCGCTGACGTCCATGGCCGTCATGACCGACAGCGACAACAACCGCGCATCGGCACGAACCTGGTACGGCGCGGTGGAACTGGTGCCGCCGCAGCTCAGCGGCGGGGAGGCTGCAAGGGCAAGGGCGCCGAGTCCTTGACCTCGCGCGCCTCGATGTCGACGACATCCTCCGCCGATGGCGCCTGACGCTGCGCCCAGGGATTGCGGTTCATGCGGAACGCCACGTTGGGCTTCTTGCCGCGAAGCAGGCTGACGGCGACGAACAGCGCAAAGGCCAGCACGGCGAACAGGAACACGGCCAAGCCCACGAGGGCTCCGGCAAGCAGGATGACGAGGCGGATCAGCGAACGGAACAGGCGCATGGCCCGCATTGTCGGACGGCTCAGCCCCGCCCGACGAAAGGCATGTTCGTCGCCATGACCGTCAGGGTCTGCACATTGGCCGACAGCGGCAGGCCGGCCATGTAGAGCACGGCGCGGGCCACGTCCTCGACGTCCATGCGCGGTTCGACCGCGATCTCGCCGTTGGCCTGCGGCATGCCGCGCGCCATCTTCTCGGTCATCTCCGTCGCGGCATTGCCGATGTCGATCTGTCCGGCCGCGATGTCGAAGGCACGGCCGTCCAGGCTCAGCGACTTGGTCAGGCCCGTGATGGCATGCTTGGTGGACGTGTAGGGCGCCGAGAACGGCCGCGGCGCATGGGCCGAGATGGAGCCGTTGTTGATGATGCGGCCGCCGCGCGGGTCCTGCGACTTCATCAGCCGGAAGGCCGCGCGGGCGCACAGGAAGCTGCCGGTCAGATTGGTGTCCACCACCGCCCGCCACTGCGCCACCGGCAGTTCGTCGATGGGCACGCCGATCGCGCTGATGCCGGCGTTGTTGAACAGCAGGTCCAGCCGGCCGAAGCGCTGCTGCAGGGCGGCGAAGGCGGCGTCCACCTGGGCCTCGTCGGCCACGTCGGCGGGCAGGTGCAGCGCCCCGGGCTGCAAGTCCGCCAGCGTCTCCCGCAGCGGCGCCTCGCGGCGGCCCATCAGCGCCAGCGTCCAGCCCTCGCGGGCCAGCGCGCGGGCGACGGCGCGGCCTATGCCGGAACCGGCGCCGGTGACGAGGGCGATCCGCCCCATGACCGCCTCAGCGGCTGATGGGCATCAGCAGCGTGCGCTGCACCCAGCCGCTGAAGTTGGCGGCGTCCACCTGCATGAAGCCGTCCTTGACCTCGCCGCTGGCCACCAGTTCGTCGCTGCGGTTCAGCGTGGCGACGACCTTGCTGTCGCGCGAGGCCGAGGCGTAGACCTTCACGTTGGCGATCTTGGCGACGAACATCTGGCCGGCATTGATGGGTGCCGCGGCCTTGGTGGACGCGCCCGCATTGGCGTCGCCGGCGGCGCTGCCGGTGCGGATCAGGCTTTCCTGATCTCGGATGGCCAGCACGATCTTGTTGTAGTTGTCCAGGAAGCTGGCCGCGATGAGCTTGCCCTCGGCGGTGCTGGTGTAGCCGCCCAGCCCGCCCACGGCGCCCCCACCAAAGCCCCAGCCGCCGATGGAGAAGTCCGTCTTGCTGGCATTGCCCTCGGCCGCCGCGACCTGGATGCTGGAGCGCACGTCGGCCAGCATCAGGCTGGTGGAGGCATCCTTGAACTTGAGGCCTCCGGCGATGGCACCCAGCACGCCCAGCTTGCCGCCCAGGAAGCCGCCGATGCCGCCGCTGGTGTTGGCGCCGACCTGCACATTGGGCGTCATGACGAAGTCGGCCGCCTGCATCTGGCCCTTGCCGATGTTGGACTCTTGGCGCATCTCACCCGCCGAGGCCAGCGCGCGCTCCTGCTGGATGTTTTGCATGGCCTGGCCGCGTTCGACCACATCGAAGCAGCCCGACTGCTGCACCATCATGCGCAGCAGCGCGGCCGGCGAGCCCAGGCCGTAGCGGCTGATGTGGTTCCAGCCGGTCTGGGGCTCGGCCACCGCCAGCACACCCAGCTTCTTGCTGCACTTCTCGACGGTGGAGCCGGCCTCCTGCGCCTGGGCGCCTGCGGTCAGGCCGGCCAGCATCAGCGTGTACAGGGTCTTGTTCATCGCGTTCCTCTCCAAATCTGCGAACCGGTGATTGTGCCGAGCGCAGGCCCGGCCCTACATCCCACGCCCACACGAGCAGGGTCGCCTGGATCAGGGGCGCAGCACCAGGCGGTACCGCGTCTCGCCGGGCAGGAAGGGCAAGGCCTCGCCGGCCAGCCAGGTGGCGTGGTCGCCCCGATAGTAGGGCGAGAGCGGGTGGCCGCTCTGGCCGCCGGGGATGACCAGCAGGCCCTTCTCCTCGTGGCCCGGCGACACCACCATGCGCTGGCTCTGCCCGTGGCCGTGGTTGTGCACGCGCGGCATGTGGCTGTCGCCGGCCATGCCCTGCGACGCCTGGTCCAGCCAGCCGGACAGCACCGGCAGCGCCATGCTCAGCGGGTGGCGCATGCTGGTGCCGTTGTCGGCGCCCCAGGTCGCGGCGGCCAGGCTGCCGTGCTTGGCGATGAGCTGCCGGCGGCTGTCCAGCACGGCGCGCTGCAGCAGTTCGGGCCAGGTCTTGTAGGCCACCGGCAGCGTGTCCGGCCGGGCGGCCTGGATCAACGCCCAGCCCGGCGTCTCGGGCACGACCTTCAGGTCACGTGCCTTCAGGCCCTGGGCCTCCACCAGCGCGGCCAGCGGGGCAAAGACCTGCTCCAGCGCCCGCTCGCGGAACGCGCGCACCAGCAGGTAGCCCACCGCGTCCGGCCGAGCGGCATCGGCGCTCTTCTCGACCTCGGCGCGGTAGTCGCTCAGCCCGTGGGCGGCGACGAACTCGGGCGTCAGCACCCGTTCCAGCAGCAGCGCGCGCCAGCGCTGCAGGAACAGCGCGCGGTGGTCCAGCTGGATGGCGTGCAGGCCGGCCTCGTCCAGCCGGTCGTGCGCGCGCAGGCCGTCGCGGATCTGCTGGCCGCGGGCGCCCAGATCCCAGCCGCCGTTGCCGACGATCTTCATCGCCTCGCCGCCCACCATGCGCGAGTTGGCCGTCCACAGCCGGCCGTCGGCCGGGTCCACGATGCGCGGCTGCTCGGCAGCGGTCAGATAGCCCTGCCAGCGCGCGCGGCCGTCGCTCCAGTCCTGCGGGCGATCCATGTCCTCCCCACCGACCCGCTTCGGAATCGCACCGATGACGGTCCACGCGATGCGGCCCGCGCTGTCGGCCACCAGCAGGTTCTGGTGCGGCACGCCGGTGCCGACGGCCAGCTTCACGGCGGCGTCGACGTCCGCCGCGATCTCCAGCTGCATCAGCCGCAGGTTCATGCCCTCGGCATCGTGCGCCACCCAGCGCAGCGCATGGGCCAGGCCGGCGGCGGCCTTGTGCGGCAGCAGGGGGCCCCATTCGCTCTCCAGCACCTCATGTTCAACGGCCGCTTCGCCGGCCACCTCGATGCGCTCCACGCTCCGCTTCAAAGGCTTCTCGACGCCGCCCGACAGGTAGTGCGTGCCGGCAGCGTTGAGCTTCAGCACCACCACGTCGGCCCAGTCTGAGGTCGTGTTGGTGAAGCCCCAGGCCACGCGGCCATTGCTGCCGGCCACCACCAGCGGCGCACCGGGCAGGCTGACGCCGGTGACGTCCCGGTCACCGCCCGCATCCTTCCAGGTCATGCGCACCTTGAACCAGGTACCCGGCGAGCGCAGGCCCAGATGCATGTCGTCGGCCACGATGGCGCGGCCGTCCACACCCCGCGCGGCGGCGACGGCGAAGTTGTTGCTGCCCAGGTCGCGCGCATCCTGAAGGCGGCAGTCGGCGCAGGCGGTCTTCAGCGCGCGCAGCGCGTCGGGCAGCGGGCTGGCGGGCAGCGGCACGGCACTGACGCGGCTGTCGTCCATGGCGGCCTGCCAGTCGGCGCTGTGCTGGGTCAGGAAGGCGTACCAGTCGGCCGGCACGGCGTCGTGCAGCAGCCCCATCGCGATGTCGTCGCGGCCCTGCGCGCCCTGCAGGTCCAGGTACATGCCATAGGCCACCAGCACGCTGTCGGCCGGCGTCCAGGGCTGCGGTTGCTGGCGCAACAGCAGGTACTCAGGCGGGCGGCTGCCCAGCGCCGCGAGACCGGCGTTGACGCCCACCGCATAGGCCTCCAGCAGCGCCCGCTCGTCGGCCGGCAGCGCGGCCAGGCCGGTCTCGGCGCGGTGGCGGAAGCGATGCACGCGGCGGCCCTGGTCCAGCGGCAGGGCCTTGGCGCCCACCAGCGCGGACAGTTCGCCCGCCGCGTTGCGCCGCATCAGGTCCATCTGGAAGAAGCGCTCCTGCGCGTGCACGAAGCCCAGCGCGCGTGCCACGTCCAGCCGGTTCTCGGCCGTGACGGTGGCGTAGCCGCGCTCGTCGCGCTGCACCTCGGCCGGCGCGGCCATGCCGGTGAGGCTGCGCTCGCCGTCCAGCAGCGGCAGGCTGGCGCGCAAGGCCAGCCACAGGCCCAACGCCAGCATCGCTGCCAGCAGCAGCACCCCCGCGATGACCCGGCCGACCCAGCGCATCAGAAGGTGCCGGGGTAGCTGCCCCCGTCCAGCAGGATGTTCTGCCCGGTCAGGTAACCGGCTTGGGCGCTGCACAGCATGGCGCAGATGGCACCGAACTCGGCGGCCGTGCCGAAGCGTTGCGCGGGAATGGCCGCGCGGCGCCTCGCCTGCAGCTCATCCAGCGACTGGCCCGATTTGGCCGCCGCGCCGGCCATGTTCTTGCGCAGGCGGTCGGTGTCGAAGGCCCCGGGCAGCAGGTTGTTGATCGTCACGTTGGCGCCGGCCAACCGCGGCTGGCGGGCCACGCCGGCGACGAAGCCGGTCAGCCCAGAACGCGCGCCGTTGGACAGGCCCAGCGTGTCGATGGGCGCCTTGACCGCGCCCGAGGTGATGTTGACGACGCGGCCGAAGCCGCGCGCGGCCATGCCGTCCACCGTGGCCTTGATCAACGCGATGGGGGCCAGCATGTTGGCGTCCAGCGCCGCGATCCACTGCTCGCGCTCCCAGTCTCGGAAGTCGCCCGGCGGCGGACCGCCGGCGTTGTTGATGAGGATGTCCACCTGCGGACAGGCCGCCAGCGCCGCCGCACGTCCCTCGGGCGTCGCGATGTCGCCGATGACGGCCTTGACCTGCACCGCCGGGTTCAACGCCCTCAGCGCCGCCGCCGTGGCCAGCAGGTCGGCCTCACCGCGCGCCGTGACGACGACGTTGACGCCCTCGCCCACCAGCGCCTCGGCGCAGCCACGCCCCAGACCCTTGCTCGCGGCGCACACCAAAGCCCAACGTCCAGTCAATCCGAGATCCATAACGACTCCTTGCATCGGCTGCGGCCGTGCGCAGCACGCCGCATCATCGCGCGACTGCCGCGGAACCGGCTCGGCTGGGCACCTGGCAGTTGCCAAGGCCTGAGGCCTTGTCCTTCGCCAGGCACAAACAGTCCTCAGGACTTTTTGTGTCCGGGCTCAGCCTCCTTGAGGGAGCTGCCGTAAGACCGTAGGGCGTGGGCCCTTATCTCCAGAACTTGCCGTCGGGCCCGATGATGGACACGTCGGTGAACTCCAGGCCGTTGTGCTCCTTGTCGTTGTAGCCGATCTGCAGGCCGCCCACGTCGATGCGTGGCCCCTCCAGCGCCCGGATCAGGGCGTTGCGGTCCACGTCCTTGCCGGTGCGGCGCAACGCCTCGACGACCAGTTTGGCCGCGGCGAAGCCTTCCAGCTGCGCGGGCGTCAGCTCGCTGCGGCCGGCGGCCTTGGCCAGGCCCAGCGCCTCACGCACCAGCGGGTTTGACGTGGAGCGCTCGTAGGGGAAGAGCTGCGTGACGATGACGCCACGGGCGTTCTCGCCCAGACTCTTCACGAATTCATGCGAGGCGTTGTTGGACAGCGTGGCCACGTGGGCCGTGGAGCCCGCCGCGCGCAGCGCATTGACCCCCTCGGCCACCGCGTAGCCCGGCCCGATCAGCACGACGGCCTCGATGCCGGCCTTGGCAATGGCCTGCATGGTCGGCGCGAGATTGGGCTTGTTGCGGTCGAAGCGCAGGTTGGACAGCGCACGCAGCTTCAAATCGTCCAGGCCCTTGATCGCTCCCTTGCCGGCATCGGTGCCGAAGGGGTCGTTGACCTGCACGATGGTGATGCGCTTCACGCCGATGCCGACCAGGTGCTTGACGGCGCGCTCGGCCTCGTCCTGGTAGCTGGCACGCAGGTGGTAGACGAAGGGCTGCACCGGTTCACGCAGGCTGGCCGCCCCGGTGGCCGGCGCGATCAGCGGCAGGCGGTTTTCCTTCAGCACCGGCAGCATGGCCGCGGTCGGCTCCGTGCCGCGGCTGAGCATCAGCGCCAGCACGCCCTGGCTGGCCAGCGACTTCGCCTGCGCCGCGGCGGTGGCGGGGTTGTACTTGTCGTCCTGCGTGACCAGCTCGACGTTCTGGCCGCGGATGCCGCCCTGCGCGTTGACCGCATCAAAGTACAGCCGCGCGCCATCGGCGCTCTCCTGCACCAAGCCGGCCACGGGCCCCGAGAACCCGGCCACCATGCCGACCCGCAGCGCACCCTGCGCGAGCGCGCCGTTCATACCCATACAGGCGACCAACAATGCCGCCAGACCTGCCCAACGATTCACTGTTCTTCCTCCGCGCTCGCGCGGGTGCGCGACGAGTTTTCTGGCGGCGGATTTTGGCGCCTGAGCCGCGCTCGCCAGCAGCCCCTGCGCCCCAGGAAAAACCCGAGGCGAACGGGCAGCGTTTGCGCATTTCGACCGGATTTCACGGGCCTACACTCGCTGCGCCACGCGCCCCCACATGTCGGACCGCCCCGCCCCGCCCCAGCCCGCTCCCCTACCCCACGCCCAGCCCGCCTGGCTGGGCTGGCAGCGCAGCTCGCTGACCGTCGCCGTCGTGCTGGCCCTGCTGCTGGGGCTGCTGCTGCCCACCACGGCGGTGCTGCTGTACGACGTGCAAAAGACCCGCGCCACCGCGATGGAAGACCTGCGCCGCGACCTGGCCCGCGCGACCGAGGTGATGGCGCTGTCGCTGGCCGAGCCGGTCTGGCAGGTGTCGCCCGATCTGGCCGACCCCATGGTCAAGGCGCAGATGGACGATCCGCGCTTCGTGTCCGTGCAGGTCGTCGAGCCGGCCTCGACCGCGCCCTTCCTGTCACAGCAGCGTGCGGGTGTGCAGACCTACCCCGACCTGGTGCTCAGCCAGACCCGTCCGGTGCTGCGCGACGGACGCGAGATCGCCAAGCTGATCGTGCGCATGAGTGCCGCGCCGCTGCTGGAGACCAAGCAGGCCGAGATCTGGCGCACTGTGTGGCGCAGCGGGCTGACGCTGACGCTGTCGCTGGTGCTGATCCTGTGGGTGCTGCAACGCTACGTGCTGCGGCCCATGATGGAGCTGACCGGCTCGGCCGAGGCGCTGGCCGCCGGCCGGCTGGAACAGCCGCTGCAGGTCAGCAGCGGTGGCGACGAGATCGCGCGCGTGGGTGTGGCCATGGAGCGCATGCGCCAGGCGCTGCTCTCCGCCTTCGAGGCGCTGCGCCAGCACAACCTGAATCTGGAAGAGACGGTGGCCCAGCGCACCGCCGAGCTGACCGCCAGCAACGCCGAGCTGTCCGACGCGCTGGCCACGCTGCAGAAGGCGCAGCGCGAGCTGGTGGAGTCCGAGAAGCTGGCCTCGCTGGGCCGGCTGGTGGCGGGCGTGGCGCACGAGCTGAACACGCCGCTGGGCAATGCGCTGACCGTGGTGTCGGCGCTGGAGGACCGTTACAAGCAACTGGAGGCCATGCTGGCCGGCGGCGGCGCGCAGCTGCGCCGCAGCACGCTGGAGGAGCTGGCGCGCGACACGCGGCGCGGCCAGGACATCCTGCAGCGCAATGTGCAGAAGGCGGCCGACCTGGTGCGCGACTTCAAGCAGGTGGCCATCGACCAGACCGCCGACCTGCGCCGCGACTTCGACCTCGGCAAGGTCGTCGAGGACGTGCTGGTGATGGTGGAGCCCAGCTTCAAGCACACGCCCCACGTCATCGAGACCGATCTGTGCCACGGCCTGACGATGAACAGCTACCCCGGCGCGCTGGGCCAGGTGCTGACCAACCTGCTGATGAACGCGCTGCTGCACGGCTTCGACGGCGTGGAGCAAGGCCACGTGAGGGTGCACTGCGAACGGGTGGGCGACGCGGAGGCCGAGCTGAGCGTCATCGACGACGGCCGCGGCATGGACGAGTCGGTGCGGCGGCGCATCTTCGACCCCTTCTTCACGACCAAGCTCGGCACCGGCGGCTCGGGCCTGGGCATGCACATCGTGCACAGCATCGTGACCAACGTGCTGGGCGGGCAGATCGAGGTGCGCTCGACGCCCGGCCAGGGCACGCAGATGCTGATGCGGCTGCCGCTGGTGGCGCCGCAGCGGGCCGGGGAAACCGGCCCGCGCTGAAGGCTTACTGCGAAGCGCCCGAGGCCGGTGCCGACGCCGCCTCGACGGGCGCTGCGGTCGCAGCGGAGGCGGCCTCGGACGCGGCCGATGCCGGCTCATGCGGAACGCTGATGCCGTGCGATTCACCGCTCAGGTCGATGTTGCCGCCGCTCTTGGTCAGGATGTAAAGCGCCAGGGCGGCAAAGGCGATGAAGCCGACGATCAATTTCCACATGCTCGGGGTCTCCGTATCTAGAAGACCGCGATTGTGGAGGTCGAGCCTGACGCTCAACTGAAGGCAAAGGCCTCGCTGCCACCCTGGTGGCTGTAGCCGAGCTCATGGCTGCCGCTGGCGAAGTTCACCCGCAGCGCCGCCCACTCCGTGCCGTGCTGCCAGCGCAGGTGCAGTTCGTCGTCGGGCCCCGGCAGGACGCTGAACTGGCCGCCGAAGGCCGGATGCGTGTTGCGCAGCCGGATCAGCTCGATGAGGCGGCGCACCAACGGCCGCTCGCAGTCGCGGGCGATCTCGGCGGCGTCGTAGTAGTGGCGGTTGATGTCGCGGCCGACCTGCGTGCGCGCCAGCAGGTCCATGTCGTTGTGGCCCGCAAGCAGGCCCACGTAGTAGACCTGCGGCACGCCGGGCAGGAAGAACTGCAGCGCGCGGGCCAGCAGATAGGCCGTCTCGTCGCGGCCCATCGCGTCGAAGAAGGTGCAATTGACCTGGTAGAGATCGAGGTTGCTGGCCGCGGCGCCGGTGGCCTGGCGGCTCTGGCCCTGGCTGGCCGCGTGGATGCGATCGACCAGCGCGTCCAGCTCGTCGGGCGGCACCAGGCCGGG
>CBFGPX010000128.1:0-11689 GCA_965650725.1 uncultured Comamonadaceae bacterium
GCCCTTGGCCAGCGTGGAGTTCTTGACCTCGACGAAGTTGCCGATGTGCACCTCGGCGCCGAGTTGCGCACCGGGGCGCAGGCGGGCGAAGGGGCCGATCAGCGCGCCCTCGCCGACGCTGGCGCCGCCGGGCTTCTCGCCGTCGATGTGCGTGAACTCGTGGATGCGCACACCGGACGCGATGCTGGCGTTGCGGATCACGCAATTGGCGCCCACGCGCACGCCGTCGCCCAGCGACACATTGCCCTCGAACACGCAGTTCACGTCGACCTCGCAGTCCTGGCCGTGCGTGAGCGTGCCGCGCAGGTCGAAGCGGGCCGGGTCGGCCAGCCGCAGGCCGGCGCGCATCAGGCTTTCGGCCTGGCGGGCCTGGAAGGCGCGCTCCAGCTGCGACAGCTGCACCGGGTCGTTGACGCCCAGCACCTCGATCTCGCTGTGGGCCTTGATGCCCAGCACCGGCAGGCCCTCGGCGACGGCCATGGCGACGATGTCGGTCAGGTAGTACTCGCCC
This sequence comes from uncultured Comamonadaceae bacterium, assembly GCA_965650725.1. Taxonomy (GTDB): domain Bacteria; phylum Pseudomonadota; class Gammaproteobacteria; order Burkholderiales; family Burkholderiaceae_C; genus Pelomonas. The sequence continues at coordinate 512 of CBFGPX010000128.1, forward strand.
TGGGCGTTGTTGTTCGTGAGCTGGCCCACCCAGCGCTTCAGCGCGGTCGTGGGCGCGGCCATCATGCCGCTGTAGCCCTCGTGGATGAGGCGCTGGGCCGGCGTGGCGTCCTTGTGCTCCACGATGGCCAGCACGCCGCCGTCGTCCTTGTCGCGGATGATGCGGCCATAGCCGGTGGGGTCGGCCAGGTCCACGGTCAGCAGTACCAGCGCGTGGCCGGCGCAGGCGTCGATGAGGGCCTTGGCGGTGGTGGTCTCGATGAGCGGCACGTCGCCGTTCAGGATCAGCGTCGTGCCCTCGCCGACGAGGCTGGGCACGACCTGCTGGATGGCGTGGCCGGTGCCCAACTGGGGCATCTGGCGCACGAAGGAGATGCCAGGGGCGGCGACGGCGGCCTCGACCTGTTCGGCGCCATGGCCGGTGATGACGATGCGGGTGTCGGCGGCGAGGGACTCGCAGCTCTTCAGCACATGCGCCAGCAGCGAGCGGCCCGCGAGCTTGTGCAACACCTTGGGCGTTGCGGACTTCATGCGGGTGCCTTTGCCCGCCGCCATGATCACGATGTTGAGCGCCATGCCTGCCTTGCCGACTTCTTTTGCAAAGGCGCGATTATGGTCAGGCCGGCGGGTGCCGCCGGCCTGGTGTTGCCGTCAGCGGACGGCTTGCACGCTGACGCGGTGCGACTTCGGGTTGACCTTGGGGAACTCGGCCAGCGCCGCGTCGAACAGCGGCTGTAGCAGCGCGTCGCTGCCCATGGTGACGCCCTCGTTGCTGGAGTGCGTCTCGAACAGCGCCTCGCCGCTGGCGCGGTCGCGCAGCAGCACGGCCACGGCGCGGTCGTAGCGGCGGTCGAAGAAGGGGTCTTGCCTCCAGCCCCAGGGGCCGGGGCCCACGTAGCCGTAGCGCGGCGAGTACAGCCGGCCGCGCCAGCGCCACCACAGCGGGTCGTCCCAGGGCACGGGGTCGTAGGCGGTGACGCGGGCACCCAGCGTGACCAGCACGTCGGCACTCTTCAGGTCGGCGGCGGGCTTGAAGCCGGCCTTTTCCAGCGCGCCCTTGGCGGCGTCCTCCAGCGTGGCCTGGCGCTTGGCGGCTTCCTCGTTCTGCTGCTGCGAGGGCAGGCGGTCGAAGGCGTAGGTGCCGGGCTTGCGGTCGGCGGGCCAGTTGCCATAACTGGACACGTCGGCGGACACGGTGTAGGGGCCGGCACAGCCGGCCAGCGCCAGCACGGAGGCGGCGCCGATGACGGTGAGGACGAGGCGACGGTTGGGGGTGAACATGCGAGCCTCCTGGATTGGGCGGTACCGATGATCGTCAGACAGACAGTTTGCCGCAGTGTGTGCGGGCGCATCCAAATGTCAGTCTTTGGGCGTGCAAAACGCAGGAGACAGGTGGCGGTTGACGGCGGCGAGCAGGCTGTCGGGCGAGTCCGGCGGCCGGTCCATGGACAGCTCGAACAGGAATACGCCGGCCAGGCCCTCATCCAGCACGTGCTGGGCCTTGCGGGCGACCAGTTCCGGGGTCTCGAAGAACGCGTGCGGCTGCCCGGGATGGTGGTCGTGCCAGGCGATGTCGATCACGTCGCGGTTGGCACCGCCTGCGAACTGCTTGCCGTAGAAGGGAACACCGGCCAGGATCTTGTCGCGCTGGAAGCCGCGGTCGACGAGGAACTGCACGCTCTGCTGGAAGGTGGACCAGTCGGCGTGGTGGCCCACCGGCGACGAGTCCCAGCGGCCGGTGAAGTCGAAGGACATCAGCGCCACCAGGTCCACGTGCTGCTGCAGTTCGGGCAGGTATTGCTCGCCCACCCAGTGACCGGCGAAGACCGACGTCGTCAGCAACGTGCCCTGGGGCAGCTGGCGGCGCAGCTCGGCCAGCAGGTCCACCAGCATGCGGCTTTCGACCGGGTCGTTGCCGCCCAGCTTGTCGCGGGCCTGGCGGGTCCAGTACTCCCAGTCGATGTCCACGCCGTCCAGCCGGTGGCGGGCGACGTAGTCGCGCACGGCGGTGGCGAAGCTGCGCAGCCGCTCGGGCGACGCGGCGATGCGTTGGAACGCATCGCCATAACCCCGTGCCCCACCGATGGAGACCACCACGCGTCGGTGCCGGCGATGCGCCTCGGCCACCAGCGGGCCGATCAGGTCGTCCAGCGCCCGCGTGTCCAGCCCGCCCTCGGGTGTGGGCAGCGCGAACACCAGCGCCAGATGCGTGAAGCGATCCCACGGGATGCGCTCGGGCGGCAGCACCTGCTGCTGCCAGCTCGGGTAGACCGCGACGATGGGCTTGCAGCGCGTCTGAGTGCGGTGCGGCTGGCAGCCCGCCAGCAGGGCCAGCAGCAGAAGGCCGAGGAAAGCGCGCATGGAGCCGGCTGGAAATGAAGACGGCGTGCAGTCTATGGACGGCGCGCCGTGCTCAGGCCCGGCAAGTGACCGGTTGCAGCCTGGCGGGCCCAGGCGGCAGCGGGGCGCGACGAATCAGGCGTCGTCGCGCGTCAGGCGGATGACCGCGGCCGTGGCGGGCGGGGCGCAGCTCTCGTCGTCGTCGAAGGCGATGTCGCCGTCGGGCTCGGCCTGGCCCGTGGCGCGCGCCGTCTCGAACGGGAACAGCTTCTTGTCCATCATGTGCGAGGGCACGATGTTGGTCATGGCCGTGAAGATGTTGTCGATGCGGCCGGGGTAGCGCTTCTCCCACTCGTTGATCATGGCCTTGACCTGCACGCGCTGCAGGTTCTCCTGGCTGCCGCACAGGTTGCACGGAATGATGGGGAACTCGCGGTGCTCGGCCCAGCGCACCAGGTCGGGTTCCTTCACGTAGGCCAGCGGGCGGATGACGACGTTCTTGCCGTCGTCGCTGACCAGCTTGGGCGGCATGCCCTTCATGCGGCTGCCGAAGAACATGTTCAGGAACAGCGTCGTGACGATGTCGTCGCGGTGGTGGCCCAGCGCGATCTTGGTGCAGCCCAGGTCGCCCGCCACGCGGTACAGGATGCCGCGGCGCAGCCGCGAGCACAGGCTGCAGGTCGTCTTGCCCTCGGGAATGAGCTTCTTGACGATGGAATAGGTGTCCTGGTTCTCGATGTGGAAGTCGACGCCGCGGCTCTTCAGGTAGGCGGGCAGAACCTCTTCCGGGAAGCCGGGCTGCTTCTGGTCGAGGTTGACGGCCACGAGGCTGAACTTGATGGGCGCGCGCTGCTGCAGGTTCAGCAGGATGTCCAGCATCGCGTAGCTGTCCTTGCCGCCGGACAGGCAGACCATGACCTTGTCGCCGTCTTCGATCATGTTGAAGTCGGTGATGGCCTGGCCCACCTGGCGATGCAGGCGCTTGGACAGCTTGTTGATTTCGTGCGCGGCCTTCTTGTCGGCGGCGGCTTGGTCGAGGTCCAGCACTTCAGACATGGTGTTCACCAGATTCCGGTTTCGGAGCTGACTGCGACTTCGCAGTCCGGGAAGATTTCGAGCTTGGTCAGCTTCACGCGCACGCCGACGACGCCGGCCAGGCTCATCAGGCGGTTGCTGAGCTTGCCCACCAGCGCCTCGACGAGGTCGGTGTGCTCGGTGGTGCACTCGTCGATGATGGCGGCGCGGATGCGGCGGTAGTCCAGCACGCGGCCGATGTCGGCGTCGCGCGCGACGATGGGCAGCGCGCCGAGGTTGACCTCGGCGTCCACCTGGATGGGCTGCGGGCCGGTGCGCTCGAAGTCCAGGATGCCCAGGTTGGCCTTGAAGCGCAGGCCCTGCAGGTGGATGACCTGGCGGTTGTTGAAGCGCTGCGGCGCGGCGGAGGCGGCTTCGGGGCGCAGCGCCTGCTCGATGAGCTTGGCGGCCTGCACGCCGTCGGCCAGCGCCGTCTGCACGCACGGGTGCCAGCGTGCGCTGGCGTCGCCGGCGACGAAGGCGTGCGGGCGGTCGTGCTCGCTGAGCAGTCGGAAGGCGGAGGGCTCGGGCTCGAAGCCCAGCAGCGCGGCAACGACGTCGAAGCGCTCGTCGCCGACGGTCACGCCCGTGTCGTCGGGCCGCAGCCCGTCGGGCAGCGGCGTGGCAAGGCGCAGCTGGATGCGCGGATGGGCCTCGACGCGGTTGATGAGGTGGACCTGCGCGCGCCAGCTGCCGCGCGCCCACAGCGTCACGTCAAAGCCGCGATCGGCCAGGAACAGCGCGTTCTCGGCCGCGTTGTCGCCGGCGCCGAGCAGCAGTGCACGGCCGGGCGTCAGCGTGTCGCGGCGCGTGGTCAGCACGGTGGCGTCCAGCACGCGCGGGTGAGGCACGGCGAAATAGCGCGCCGGCCGCAGCAGCCGCAGACCGGTCGCGACCAGCAGCGCGCGGGCGTGCACATGTTCGCCGCTGGCCAGTTGCAGCGTCCAGGCGCCGGCCGCGTGGCGGGCCGCTTCGGCCGTGCTGCCCAGGCGCAACGTGATGCCGGGCATGGTTTCAACCTGCCGGGCATAGCTCAGTGCCAGGTCGGCCAGAGCCGAGGCGGGCTGGCCCAGCACCCAGTCCTGGCGGAAGTCCAGGCCGCGCAAAGCGGCGCACAGCTGCGGCTCGCGCTCGACCAGCAGCGTGCTCAACCCCAGCTGCGCGAGCCACGACGCGGCGCTGCAGCCCGCGGGGCCGCCGCCGAGGATGGCAACGTCGATGGAGGTGGAGTCGGGCATGGGAGCAGCCGGGCAAAGCGGCGGATTATCCCAGCCGGGGGCTATTTCCGGGTTACCCGCCGGTAGACCCGCCACCCCAGCAGCGCGGCAAGGATCACGCCGTAGACGGCCGGCTCGGCGAAGTTGCTCTTGCCGGCGCGCATCCAGATGAAGTGCATCAGCGCGACGATGCCCACTGCGTAGACCGCCCTGTGCAGCGCCTGCCAGCGCTTCGCGCCCAGGGTCTTGATGACCTTGTTGAAGCTGGTGGCCGCCAGCGGCAGCATCAGCGCCCAGGCCACGAAGCCCATCAGGATGAAGGGCCGCTTGACGATGTCGGTGGCGATCTCGGCCAGGTCCAGCCCCTGGTCCAGCCAGCCATAGGCCAGCAGGTGCAGCGACGCGTAGACGAAGCTGAACACGCCCAGCATGCGGCGAAAGCGCGCCAGCGCCGCGACGCCGGTCAGCTCGCGCAAGGGCGTGATGGCCAAGGTGAGCCACAGGCCGCGCAGCGTCCAATCGCCCAGCCCGCGGATGATGGCCTCCGCCGGGTTCGCGCCCAACTGGTTGGCGATGGCGCCATAGACCAACCAGCCCAGCGGCAGCAGGCACAGCAGAAAGAGCAGGGGCTTGGCGACGGGATGCAGCAGCGCGGCGGAGATCGCTCGCTTCATCAGTAGAACTTCTTGAGATCCATGCCCGCGTAGAGCTGCCCCACCTGGGCCTCATAGCCGTTGAACATCAGCGTGGGCCGCTTCTTCGCGAACAGGCCGTCCTCGCCGATGCGGCGCTCGGTGGCCTGGCTCCAGCGTGGGTGGGCCACGCCGGGATTCACGTTGGAATAGAAGCCGTATTCCTGCGGCGCACTCTGCTCCCAGCTGCTGCGCGGCTGCTTCTCGACAAAGCGGATCTTGACGATGCTCTTGGCCGACTTGAAGCCGTACTTCCAGGGCAGCACGATGCGCAGCGGTGCACCGTTCTGGTTGGGCAGCACCTCGCCGTACATGCCGAAGGTCAGCAGCGCCAGCGGGTGCATGGCCTCGTCCATGCGCAGCGCCTCGACATAGGGCCAGTCCAGCACCGGCGAGCGCAGGCCGGGCATCTGAGCGCGGTCGGCCAGCGACGTGAACTCGACGAACTTGGCCTTGCCGGTGGGCTCGGCGCGCTTGATCAGCTCGGACAGCGAATAGCCCACCCACGGGATCACCATGCTCCAGCCTTCCACGCAGCGCAGCCGGTAGATGCGCTCCTCCATGGCGCTGAGCTTGAGCAGCGCGTCGAGGTCGTAGCGGCCGGGCTTGGCGCATTCGCCTTCGACGGACACGGTCCATGGCCGCGGCTTCAGCGTGTGGGCGCGCTCGGCGGGGTCGGACTTGTCGGTGCCGAATTCGTAGAAGTTGTTGTACGAGGTGGCGTCGGCGTAGCTGGTGGGCTTGTCCAACACCATCGCGCCGGCCACGGCCGAGCGGGTGCCGGGCAGCTTGGCCAGCTTGCCGCCACCGGGGGCGGACTGCGCCAGCGCCAGCGGCGAGGTCGCGGCGGCGCCCAGGCCGGCGATCAGCGTGCGGCGGTTCAGGTAGGCCGAGCGGGGCGTGATCTCGCTGGGCAGGGGCTCGTGGGCGAAGGGCGTACGGATCAGCATGGGTGTTCTCGGCAGCGGATGGTGTTGCGTCGCGGCAGACGGGGCGCAACTTACACCGCCCCGGGATTTCGGGTGCGGCGTCAACGGAAATCCCGACTTTCCGTCGGCAAGCGGCCCAGCAGCGGGTTGAGATTTGTAAAGCCTTGCGCCAGCAGGTGGCGCACGTCGCCATCGCCGCGCTGCCACACGCCCCGCACCGCCAGCAGCCGGGCGCCGAGGATGGTGCCGCGGTGTTCCTCGTAGACCTTGGGCCAGACGATGACCTGCACGTTGCCGGTCTCGTCTTCCAGCGTGACGAACAGCGTGCCCTTGGCGGTCTGCGGTTTCTGGCGGCCGGTGACGATGCCGCAGGCCTTGGTGCGGCGGCCGCTCTTGACGGCGTCGAGCTGGCGGGCCGTCAGGCAGCCGGCCCGCGCCAGCCGCGGGCGCAGCAGGGCCAGTGGGTGGCGGCGCAGTGTGAGGCCGGTGGCGGCGTAGTCCCACAGCACCTCTTCGCCTTCGGCGGCAGCGGGCAGCTCCAGGTCGTCCTCGGGCAGCAGGCTGCCTTGCAGCAGCGCCGGCATCGCATGCAGCGCCGAGGCCTGCCAGACCTGCTGGCGGCGGTGGCCGGCCAGTGATGTCAGCGCGTCGGCGGCAGCCAGTTGCTGCATGTCGCGCTGCGTGAGGCGGGCGCGCTGGGCCAGGTCTTGCGGGTGGGTGAAGTCGCCGTCGCGGGCGCGGGCCAGGGCTATGCGCCCGGCCGCGTCGTCGCCCAGCCCGCTGACCAGGCGCAGGCCCAGGCGCACGGCAGGCTGGCGGTGGCCCTCGCGCAGTTCCAGCCTGCTGTCGCGATCACTGTGGTTCACGTCGACGGCGCGCACGTCCACGTCGTGCCGCCGCGCGTCCTGCACCAGCTGGCTGGGCGTGTAGAAGCCCAGCGGCTGCGAGTTCAGCAGCGCGCACAGAAAAGCCGCGGGTTCGTGGCACTTCAGCCAGGAGCTGACATAAGTCAGCAGCGCGAAGCTGGCTGCGTGGCTCTCCGGGAAGCCGTAGCTGGAGAAGCCTTTGATCTGATCGAAGATGCGTTTGGCGAAGTCGTCGGTGTAGCCGCGCTCCCGCATGCCGTTGACCACTTTGTCGTAGTACTTCTCCAGCACGCCGGGGCGTTTCCAGGCAGCCATCGCGCGGCGCAGCTGATCGGCCTCGCCGGCGCTGAAGCCGGCCGCGATCATGGCGACCTGCATGACCTGCTCCTGGAAGATGGGCACGCCGCGGGTGCGCCAGAGGGCTTCCTTCAGGGCATCGCTGGGGTACTCGACCTGGTCTTCCGGCAGGGCCCGGTTCTTCAGGTAGGGATGCACCATGCCGCCCTCGATGGGGCCGGGGCGGACGATGGCGACTTCGACCACCAGGTCGTAGTAGGTGCGGGGCCGCAGCCGCGGCAGCATGGACATCTGCGCGCGGCTTTCGATCTGGAACACGCCGATGGTGTCGGCCTTGCAGATCATGTCGTAGGTGGCCGTGTCGTTGTCGGGGATGGTCAGGTCGATGGACGTGCCGCGCAGCGGGTTGACGAGATCGAAGCACTTCCTGATCGCCGTGAGCATGCCCAGCGCCAGCACGTCGACCTTCATCAGTTTTAGTTCGTCGATGTCGTCCTTGTCCCACTCGATGACGCTGCGGTCCTTCATCGTCGCGTTCTCGATGGGCACGAGCCGCTCCAGCGGCCCCTGCGTCAGCACGAAGCCGCCGACATGCTGCGACAGGTGCCGGGGCAGCCCGTTGAGCTGGCGGCCCAGCGTGATGAGTTGTTGCAGGCGCGGGTCGTCCTCGGTCATGTGCAGCTTCTGCAGCAGTGCAGCACGATGCTCCTCGGGCAGTACCTGGGTGGACCAGCCGCTGTGGTCATTGCTCATCACCTCCAGCTGTTCTTCGCTGAAGCCCAGCGCCTTGCCTACATCGCGAATGGCGCTCTTGGGTCGATAGCAGATGACGACGGCGGTGAGCGCGGCGCGGTCGCGGCCGTACTTCTCGTAGAGGTGCTGGATCACCTCCTCGCGGCGCTCGTGCTCGAAGTCGACGTCGATGTCCGGCGGCTCATTGCGCTCGCGGCTGATGAAGCGCTCGAACAGCAGCGTGCTGCGGTCGGGGTCCACCGACGTGACGTGCAGGCAGTAGCAGACGATGCTGTTGGCGGCGGAGCCGCGCCCCTGGCAGAGGATGCCGATGCCGCGCGCGAACGCGACGACGTCGGCCACCGTCAGGAAGTAGTGCTCGTAGCCCAGGTCTTCGATCAGCGTCAGCTCATGCTCGATGCGGGCATGCCATTTGTCGGGGGTGCCTTGAGGCCAGCGTTTGCGGGCGCCCTCGTAGGTGAGCTTGCGCAAGTGCTGGCGCGGTGTCACGCCGGCGGGCACGACCTCGCTCGGGTACTGGTAGCTGATCTCGTCGAGGCTGAACGTGCACCGCGCGGCCACCTGCAGCGTCTCGCGCATCAGTTCCGGCGGGCACAGCTGCGAGATGCGGTAGCGGCTGCGCAGATGCCGCTCGGCGTTGGGCTGCAGGTCGAAGCCGCAGCCGGCCACCGTGCGGCCCAGCCGCGTGGCGGTCATCACGTCCTGCAGCGCCTTGCGCGAGCGAACGTGGAAGTGCACGTCACCGGCGGCCACCAGCGGCAGCGCCGTCGCTTCCGACACCGCCTGCAGCCGCTGCAGCCACCGCGCGTCGCCGGCCTCGCGCAGCAGTTCGACGGCGACCCAGGCCCGGCCGGTGAAGTGCTGCAGCAGCCAGTGCGCGGGCGGCAGCAGTTCGGCGTCGGTCGCGTCCCGCGGCAGCACCAGCAGCGCCAGGCAGTCGGTCAGCTTCTCGGGCGCGATGCGGTGCCAGTGCAGCGTGTACTCGCCCTTCACCGGGCTGGCACGCCGCAGCTGCGTGATGAACTGGCTGAGGTTGCCGTAGCCGTTGAGGTTCTGCGCGATCAGCACGAGCTTGAAGCGCGGCGTGCCGGCGTCGTCGCGCACGAGGAACTCGCTGCCGATCAGCAGCTTCAGCGTCACGGGGGCACTGCCTTCCTGGGCAGCGGCCTCGCGCAGCTCGCGCAACTGCTTGTGCGCACGCACCACGCCGGCCAGCGAGCATTCGTCGGTGAGGGCCAGCGCGTCGTAGCCCATCTCGCAGGCGCGCTCCACCAGCTCGGCGGGCTCCGAGGCGCCGCGCAGGAAGCTGAAGGCCGACAGGCAGTGCAGCTCGGCGTAGCGCGGCACGGCCGGACCGCCGCCGCCGGCACGGCGCGGCCCGTCGGCGGCCCGCCGTAGCGCGGCGTCCGAGGCGATGCCTTGCTGGCGCAGCGCGGCCAGGCGCTCGTCGCGGTCGGACTGGGGCGGGCTCATGCAAACACCCCGTGCAGGAACCAGCCGGACGTCGCGGACGCCGCGGAGGCCGGTTCAGGCAGGCGCTCGTGATAGATCCACAGCAGTCCGCGTGCGGCGCTGCGGTAGACGAAGTAGTCGCGCGTCTGCAGGCCGCCGCCCTGCCACCAGCCGGCCTCGATGCGGTGCGGGCCGCTGACGCGCGCCAGCGGCCCGGCGTAGACCGGCTGTTCCTGCGTGTCGCAGCGCAACGGCAGCGGCGGCTCGACCAGCCAGGTCGGCTGAGGGCCGGGCGGCTGGCGTACCGGGGCGGCTGGCGGAGCCGGCCAGGCCTGCCAGCGCTGCATGCGGTCCAGCCGGTGGTCCTCGTGCAGCCGGCCCTCGCGCACTTGGTTGGCGCCCAGGCGCACGGACAGCCGTTCCAGCAGCGCGTTCGTGGTGGTGCGCTCCTGCGGATCGCCGGGGCCGGGCAGCAGGCTGTCACTGCCTTCCTGCAGCGGCAACACGTTGTCTGCGCTGAGGCGCAGTTCGCCGGCGGGCGCGGCCAGCGTGGTGCGGGCCAGATGTTCGCCCAGCAGGCGCGTGAGGCGCCGCAGGTCGCGCGTGGTGTCGGCCGTGGCGACGGTCAGCTCGCCGCTGTCGGCCACGTCGCGCGGCCGCATCGCGTCGTGCTGCCAGGCCAGGCGCAGCGCACGCACGCCGGCGTGGCGCGCCGCGAGGAAGGCGCACAGCTGGCGCAGCAGCACCTCGGCAAAGCCCAGCAGCACGGGGGCGTGCTCCACGCGCCAGGGCAGCTCCAGGCGCGCGTCGAAGCGGTCGGGCAGCGTCAGCCAGTCGTGCACCTCGGGCAGGTCGCCGTAGGCCTGGTCCAGCGCGGTCAGCAGCGCAGGGCCGAAGCGCCGGGCCAGCGCCGGGCGTGGCAGCCGGCGCAGCTCACCCAGGCGAGTGCAGCCCAGGCGGGCCAGCATGGCGTGGTGGGCGTGGGCGGCGCTGAGGGCGGGCAGAGGCAGCGCGTCGAGACGCTCGCCCAGGCGCCCGGTGTGGGGCATGTCGGGGCAGCGTGCCAGCGCCAGCGCGGCCAGCGCGGACGGGGCCCAGGCCGTGCTGCCCAGGGCCATGCCCAGCTGCGTCGCCTCGGCCTGCAGCTTGTGGCGCAGCGCCCGCGCACCGCCGAACAGCCGCAGGCTGGCCGACACTTCCGCCACGACCGCCTCCTCCAGCCGGGCGACGCGTGGCGTGAAGCTCAGCGCCAGCCAGCCCAGGGCATCGACGTCGCCGCCTGGCGCATCAGGCGTGCTGCACAGCGCGAGCCAGCGCATAGGCGCGCTCCGTTGGCGGGCTGACCGGGATGGGGTCGGGTTGCGGAGCCGGCGCGGGCTGGCGCCTGGCGTTCGTCAGCAACGGCTCGATGGCGCCCGGCACGGCCGGCAGCGTCAGCCAGCCCTCGTGCGCCGGCCCGCGGCGCTTGAGCATGTGCACGGCCAGCGCCCAGCCCTCGCCGGGCTTGACGACCAGGCGCAACGGCGCCGCCGAGGACTGCTGGCCCACGCGCTCCGGCC
>CBFGPX010000129.1:0-11675 GCA_965650725.1 uncultured Comamonadaceae bacterium
GTGTCCTGCTCCTCGCTGTGGTCCAGCAGCATCTGCATGCCGACGCACACGCCCAGCAGCGGCTTGGTGGCGGCGGCTTCGAGCACGGCCTCCTTGGCGCCGGAGGCGGCCAGCTCGGCCATGCAGTCGCGCATGGCGCCCTGGCCCGGCAGCACGACGCGCTCGGCGGCGCGGATGACCTCGGGGTCGCAGGTGATGGCGACTTCGAAGCCCTGCCCCTCGGCGGCATGGATGACGGCCTGCGACACGGAGCGCAGGTTGCCCATGCCGTAATCCACCACGGCAACGGTTCTGGTCATGTCAGAGCGAGCCTTTGGTGGAGGGGATCACGCCGGCCGAGCGCGGGTCCGGCGTCGTCGCCATGCGCAGCGCACGGCCGAAGGCCTTGAACATGGTCTCGGCCTGATGGTGGGCGTTGTGGCCCTTCAGGTTGTCGATGTGCACGGTGGCCAGCGCCAGGTTGGCAAAGCCCTGGAAGAACTCGAAGGTCAGCTGCGTGTCGAAGGCGCCGATGCTGCCGGCCGTGAACTTCACGTCCATGTGCAGGCCCGGGCGGCCCGACAGGTCGATGACGACGCGCGACAGCGCCTCGTCCAGCGGCACATAGCTGTGGCCGTAGCGCGTCAGGCCGGCCTTGTCGCCCACGGCCTTCGCGATGGCCATGCCCAGCGTGATGCCGACGTCTTCCACGGTGTGATGGCCGTCGATGTGCAGGTCGCCTTCGCAGTGGATGTCCAGGTCGATGAGGCCGTGGCGGGCGATCTGGTCCAGCATGTGGTCGAAGAAACCGATGCCGGTGTGCAGCTTGGACTGGCCGGTGCCGTCCAGGTTGACGCGCACGGTGATGCGCGTCTCGCGGGTGTTGCGGGTGACTTCGGCGATACGAGGTGCAGTCATTTCAAGCATCCGAGAAGGACGTCATTTTGCTGAGCAGATGTCTTTCCGAGTGGCTGCCGTGGAACCGGCTTTGCCGGGCCACTGGCAGCGCCCCCTCGAAGGGGGCCGGCGAAGCCGGTAGGGGGTGAGCTCATTCCAGACAGCTCGTGAGTTCGGCCAGCAGGCGGGTGTTTTCGTCGGGCGTTCCGACCGTGAAGCGCAGGCAGTTGGCGAGCAGCGGGTGCATGGCCGAGACGTTCTTGATGAGCACGCCGCGCGACTTCAGCGCCGCGAAGGTGGCGGCCGCGTCCTGCACCCTCGCCAGAATCATATTGCCCTGGCTGGGCCAGGGGCTGACGCCGGGCAGCGCCTGCAAGGCCGCGAACAGCCGCTCGCGCTGCGCGCGCAGCTCGGCGGCCTGGGCAGCGTAGACATCGGCATGCTCCAGCGCAAAGAAGGCGGCCTCGGCGTTCAGCACGCTGATGTTGTAGGGCGGGCGCAGCTTCTCGATCTGGTCGACCAGCTCGGCCGCCCCCAGCAGGTAGCCGATGCGCACGCCGGCCAGGCCGAACTTGCTCATCGTCCGCATGACCAGGACATTGGGCTGGCGGGCCATCAGCGCGAGGCTGTCGGCGCTGGCGAAGGGCTGGTAGGCCTCGTCCATGACCACCAGGCCCGGCGCGGCCCGCGCGATGCGCTCGATGACGGCGGCGTCCCACAGCGTTGCGGTGGGGTTGTTGGGGTAGGCCAGGTAGATCAGCGCGGGCTGGTGCTTCTCGATGGCTGCCAGCATGGCCGCCTCGTCCAGCTCGAAGTCGTCGGCGCGCAGCGGCACGCCGATGAAGCCCAGCTGCTGCTGGCGCGCCAGCGCCTCGTACATGACGAAGCCGGGCACGGGCGCCAGCACACAGGCGCCGGGCCGGGCTACGGCGATGGTCAGCAGGCCGATCAGCTCGTCCGAGCCATTGCCGAGCGTGACGCCCACGTCGTCGCCCACGCCGGCATGGCGGGCCAGCGCGCGAGCCAGCTGGGCCGTTCGCTCGGCCGGGTAGCGGTTCAGCGCGACGGCGGCCAGGCGCTCGCCGAGCTTGCGCTGCAGCTCGGCCGGCAGGCGGTAGGGGTTCTCCATCGCGTCCAGCTTCAGCAGGCCGTGGCTGGGCTGCACGACGTAGGCATGGGCCGCACGCACGTCGGGGCGGATCTGGTCAAGAGCGCGGGCAAGCGGTGCGGTCATGGCACGGAGACGAGAGGGTTGAGGATCTGCACGCTGTCGTAGACGGCGTCGTGCGGCAAGGCCAGGCTGAGCAGCCGGGTGCAGCCCTGCGCCTTGGCACTGGCCACGACCAGGGCGTCGGCGAAGGCCAGGCCGAAGCGGCTCTCCAGCGACCAGGCGGACTCCACCGTGGCCTGGTCAGCGGCCCAGGGTCGCCAGTGCTGGTAGCGGCGCACCTCGGCGCGCACGTCGCCCTGCGGCATGGGCGGGCTCACTCGCTGCGTGGCCAGCAGGTAGAAGTCGTTCAGCACCTGAACCGACACTCGCCCCGTGCGCGCGGCCCACAGCTCGCGCAGCCAGGCCAGCACCCGCTCGCGCTCGGCCGGGCGGGCGCCGTCCTCGCTGAACAGCAGCACGGAGGTATCGACAAAGACGGGATCGGCGGCCATCAAAGCGTGCTCCGTCCCGGATAGGGCTGGCCGTCCGACGACCAGCTGCGCTCGCGGTGCAGCCAGTCCTGCAGCGCGCGCTCGTAGGCGTCGTCGTGCTGCATCTTCTCGGCCAGCAGCTCACCCAGCAGGCGCGAGACGCTGGTGTTGCGCCGCGCCGCCTCCAGCCGGGACCACTCGGCCACCGCATCGTCCATCGAGACGGTCACGTTCTTCATGGGTCGAAGATTACACGAAGTTCGTGTTGCACGAACTTCGTGTTGCAAGAACCCTTTATGGCCGATACCAGAGTTCCGGCTTGTCCAGCGGCGCGTCCGGCGGCAGCAGCGGGTTGTTGAGCTTGATGATGCGGCGCGACGCCAGCTTGGCGCGCGCCAGGTCCTCGCCGTGGTGCTTCAGGAACAGGCGGTCGAAGGCGCCGCTGGCGCGCAGCCGCTGCAGGCCTACGTGGATGGCGGCGGCCAGCACGGCATCGTCCGGCGCCACGAAGTAATAGACCGGCGCCGGGTAGTGCAGGCAGATGTCGGGCACGACGACCAGGCCCTGACCGTAGCGCTCCAGCTCCCACCACACCTCCTCGACCGAGCGCGGAAAGGCATCCGCTCGGCCCAGGCGGACCTGCTTGAACATGGCCTCATAGGTGGGCGAGACGACGACGGGGAGGCCGTTGCCCTGCAGGATGCCGGTGTCCGGCCAATCCAGCCCCTGCACCATGGAGAAGCGCTTCAGCTCGGCCAGGTTGCTGACGCCGCGCAGGCGCTCGGCAACTTCCGGCAAGGCCAGCAGCAGCCGCCAGCCGTACAGGCCCTTGAAGATGGGCACGCGCACGGGCAGGGCCTGCTTTTCGCGCTCGACCGAGGTCATGGTCCAGACCACGTCCAGCCGGCCGCGGCCGCGGCGCCAGCCCAGTTCCTGCATCGCCCGGTTCTGAGGGATCAGTTCCGGCGTCGGCTCCAGCGTGGCGGGCACCTCCGCGGCGGCCAGCGCCTGGTCCAGCAGCACGGCCGCGTAGTTGTTCGCCAGGTCGGCGCGGGCCGAGACGTGCGGAATGCGCAGCGTGCGCCCCGCGGCATGGGCGGCCAGCGGGGCAGTTGCCGAGGACAGCAGGAGATGGCGGCGACTCAGAGGCATCGCCGCAGCCTAGTCGATTCAGCCCTGGGGCTTCAATCGGAGTTCTGCCGCACGCGCGTGGGCTTGCAGGCCTTCGCCGTGCGCCAGCACGCTGGCGACGCGGCCCAGTTGCTGCGCGCCGGCCTCGCTGACCTCGATGAGGCTGGTGCGCTTCTGGAAGTCATACACGCCCAGCGGCGACGAGAAGCGCGCCGTGCCGGCCGTGGGCAGCACGTGGTTGGGGCCGGCGCAGTAGTCGCCCAGGCTTTCGCTCGTGTAGGCGCCCATGAAGATGGCGCCGGCATGGCGCAGCAGCGGCTCCCAGCGCTGCGGGTCCGCGGCGCTGATCTCCAGGTGCTCGGGCGCGATGCTGTTGCTGATCTCGCAGGCCTCTTCCATCGAGCGCGTGTGGATGAGCGCCCCTCTGCCCCGCAGCGAGGCGCGCACGATGTCGGCGCGCGGCAGTTCGGGCAGCAGGCGCTCCATGCTGGCGCGCACGGCGTCCAGGAAGGCGGCATCCGGGCTGAGCAGGATGCTCTGCGCCAACTCGTCGTGCTCGGCCTGGCTGAAGAGGTCCATCGCCACCCAGTCCGGCGGCGTCGTGCCGTCGGCGATGACCAGGATCTCGCTGGGGCCGGCAATCATGTCGATGCCGACCTGGCCGAACACATGCTTCTTGGCCGAGGCCACGTAGGCGTTGCCGGGGCCGGTGATCTTGTCGACGCGCGGGATCGTCGCCGTGCCGTAGGCCAGCGCGGCCACGGCCTGCGCGCCACCGATGGTGAAGACGCGGTGCACGCCGGCCACCGCCGCGGCGGCCAGCACCAGCGGGTTGCGAGCGCCGTCCGGCGTGGGCACGACCATGATGATGTCCTGCACGCCAGCCACGTGGGCCGGGATGGCATTCATCAGCACGCTGCTCGGGTAGGCCGCCTTGCCGCCGGGCACGTAGATGCCCACGCGGTCCAGCGGCGTGACCTTCTGGCCCAGCAGGTTGCCGTCTTCGTCGCGGTAGCTCCAAGAGAGGCCGCAGGCTTGAAGCTGGCGCTCGTGATAGGCCCGCACGCGCTTGGCGGCAGCCTGGAGCCCGTCCCGCTGGACGGGCGAGATGGAGGCCAGCGCGGCCTGCAGCTCGGCTTGGCCAATCTCCAGCGCAGCGACGCTGTCGACCGTCATGCGGTCGAAGCGCGCGGTGTAGTCGAGCACTGCGGCGTCACCGCGTGTGCGCACATCGGCCAGGATCTCGGCAACACGCCCTTCGATGGCCGCATCGTCTGCAGCCGACCAGTGGCGCAGGCGCTCGAACTCGGCAGCGAAGTCGGCGGCGGCGGTCGAGAGTTGGCGGATCATGCGTTGACGGCGCCGGCGAAGGCGTCGATGAGCGGGCGCAGCGTGTCGCGCTTGAGCTTCAGCGCGGCCTGGTTGACGACCAGGCGGGACGAGATGTCCATGATCTGCTCCACCTCGACCAGCTTGTTGGCGCGCAGCGTGCCGCCGGTGGACACCAGGTCGACGATGGCCTCGGCCAGGCCGGTCAGCGGCGCCAGCTCCATGGAACCGTAGAGCTTGATGAGGTCCACGTGCACGCCCTTGTCGGCGAAATGCTGGCGGGCGATCTCGGTGTACTTGGTGGCCACGCGGATGCGCGAGCCCTGCTTCACGGCGGCGGCGTAGTCGAAGTCGGCGCGCGTGGCCACGCTCATGCGGCAGCGGGCGATCTTCAGGTCCAGCGGCTGGTACAGGCCGTGCGAGCCGCCCTCGGCCAGCGCCTGCTCGTGCAGCACGTCGCGGCCGGCCACGCCCAGGTCGGCGCCGCCGTACTGCACGTAGGTGGGTACGTCGCTGGCGCGCACCATGACGATGCGCACGCCGTCGCGATTGGTCGGCAGGATGAGCTTGCGCGAGGTCTCGGGGTCTTCCAGCACCTCGATGCCTGCGGCGCGCAGCAACGGCAGCGTCTCCTCGAAGATGCGGCCCTTGGACAGGGCCAGGGTCAGGCCGCTCATTGCTGCCACTCCTCGGGCGTCAGCGTCTTCATGGACAGCGCATGGATCTGCTCCTTCATGCGCTCGCCCAGCGCCGCATAGACGCGCTGGTGGCGCTTGATGCGCGTGAGGCCCGAGAACTCCGCCGACACGATGGTGGCAAAGAAATGGCGGCCGTCGCCCTCGACTTCCAGATGCGCGCAGGGCAGGCCTGCGGCAATGAAATCGCGCACTTGTTGCGGGGTCGGGTCGGCCATCACGGGTCCTTCTGGAAAACCCGGCATTTTAGAGAGGCTTGGCGGATCGCCCTTTCGGCGCTGCGCAAACCACGCTTTTAGGAGCGGATCTTGTAGCCGCGCTTCAACAGCGACAAAGCGACTCCGGCCGTCAGCACGAAGGCGCCGGCCACGATCGCCAGGCTCAGCCACGGCGACACATCACTGACGCCGAAGAAGCCGCGACGGAAGCCGTCGATCATGTAGAAGAACGGGTTCAGGTGGCTGACGCCCTGCCAAAAGGCCGGCAGCGAGTGCACCGAGTAGAAGACCCCCGACAGGAAGGTCATCGGCATGATGATGAAGTTCTGGAACGCCGCCATCTGGTCGAACTTCTCGGCCCACAGCCCGGCGATGAGGCCCAGGGAGCCCATCAACCCCGCGCCCAGCACCGTGAAGGCAAGCACCCAGACTATGTTGTGCAGCCCGGGCGGCGCGAACCACGACGTCACCGCCAGCACGCCCGCGCCCACCGCCAGGCCGCGAACGATGGCCGCACCGACGTAGGCGGCGAACCAGGCCAGGGGCGACAGCGGCGTCAGCAGCAGGAACACCAGATTGCCGGTGATCTTGCTCTGGATCAGGCTGGACGAGCTGTTCGCGAACGCGTTCTGCAGCACGCTCATCATCACCAGACCGGGAATCAGGAACTGCGTGTAGCCCACCGTGTCGTAGACCTTCACGTGGTCTTCCAGCGTGTGGCCGAACACCAGCAGGTACATCAGCGCCGTCAGCACCGGCGCGCCGACCGTCTGTGCGCCGACCTTCCAGAAGCGCAGCACTTCCTTGTAGAACAAAGTCCCGGCGCCGTTCATGCGTGCGCTCCCTGCATGATTTCGATGAACACGTCTTCCAGGTCTGCGCGGCCGATCTCCAGGTCTTCCACGGGCACGCCGGCGGCGCGCAGCGCGGCCAGCGTGGTCTCCACCTCCGCGGCGTCATGCGCCGTCACCTGCACGATGCGCCCGGTCACGCGGGCTCGCGCGGCAATGTCCGGCGGCAGCACCGCGTCGGTCTTGAAGCGCAGCATGGTCGAGGCCGTGCCGGCCAGCAGTTGCGAGGTGCGATCCAGCGCGACGATGCGGCCCAGCTTCAGCATCGCGATGCGCTGGCACAGCGCCTCGGCTTCTTCCAGGTAGTGCGTGGTCAGCAGCACCGTGTGGCCCTCGCGGTTCAGCCGGGCGATGAACTGCCACAGCGTCTGGCGCAGTTCCACGTCGACGCCGGCGGTCGGCTCGTCCAGCACGATGACCGGCGGGCGGTGCACCAGCGCCTGCGCCACCAGCACACGGCGCTTCATGCCGCCGGACAGCTGGCGCATGTTGGCGTGCGCCTTGTCGGCCAGGCCCAGGTTCTCCAGCAACTCGTCGATCCAGGCGTCGTTGTTCTTGACGCCGAAGTAGCCGCTCTGGATGCGCAGCGTCTCGCGCACGCTGAAGAAGGGGTCGAACACCAGCTCCTGCGGCACCACGCCCAGCGCCTTGCGGGCGGCGGCGTAGTCGTCGACGACGTCGTGGCCCATCACGCGCACGCGACCCTCGGTGGCACGGGCCAGGCCGGCCAGCACGCTGATCAGCGTTGTCTTGCCGGCGCCGTTGGGGCCCAGCAGGCCGAAGAACTCGCCGGGCTGGATGTCGAAGCTGACCCCGTCCAACGCCTTCAGCTGGCCTCCCCGGTAGGTTTTCTTGACGTTCTCGAACGAGATGGCCGGCGGGGAGGTCTGATTTGGCATGGGGCGCGATTCTAAAAGTTGGCCCTGTTTCGATGCCGATCACTGCCAGAATGCCCCGCAATGCCGACTGCCAAACGCCCCCGCCGCACCGCCGAACGCATCCTGGAGGTCACGCTGGACCTTTTCAACCGTTTCGGCGAGCCCAATGTGTCGACGACGCTGATCTCGGCCGAACTGAAAATCAGCCCGGGCAATCTGTATTACCACTACCCGGCCAAGGACGAACTGGTCAATGCGCTGTTCGGCCGCTACGAAGCCGAGCTGAACGAGCTGCTGGCCGCCGCCGACAACGTGCGCCACGTGGAGGACGCCTGGCTGTTCCTCCACATGCTGTACGAGCTGATCTGGAAGCACCGCTTCCTGTACCGCGACCTGAACGACCTGCTGTTCAAGAACCGCAAGCTGGAGACGCATTTCCAGGCCCTGCTGGCCGCCAAGGAGCAGGCCATGCGCCATGTGCTGTCGGGCCTGCACCTGGGCGGCGCGCTGAAGATGGACCTGCGCGAGGCCGCCCCCACGGCCAACGCGATGGTCGTGGTCGTCAGCTACTGGCTCAGCTACGAATACGTGCGCGACCCGCGCCACGCGCTGGAGCCCGACCGTGCCGGCGCCGCACTGCTGCGCGGCGCCTTCCATGCGCTGAGCCTGCTGCTACCCTATCTGGAGCCCGCCTCCAAGGAACACCTGTTCAAGCTCGCCGGTCAATACCAATAGGAGACAAGCCATGGCCAAGTGGACCGCCTTCCCTCACGACAACAGTGCGTTCGTGTACACCCCGGCCACGCTGAAGAAGCACTGGGCCCGCCTGCACGCGGGCGACGCCGAGCCCTTCCCCAAGGACGCCGACGTGGTGCAGGCCTGGATCCAATTCCATGCGGGCGACTTCAAGGCCGCCTACGACGCCGGCCTCGCCGCCGGTGGCGCAGGCCTGACGGTCGCCAACAAGGCGCAGGGCATCTACGCCAACTACCTGGAGAAAAAGGAGGCGGTGAAGCTGGAGATGTTCCTGGAGATCGCCGAGCGGGCCGAAGCGCAGCAGGCCGAAGACCCCAAGAACGCCAACGCCTGGTACTGGCAAGCCTACGCACTGGGGCGTTATGGACAGGGTATCAGCGTGGCCAAGGCACTGGCGCAAGGCCTGGGCACCAAGGTCAAAACGGCGCTGGAGACCACCATCAAGCTGGCACCCAAGCATGCCGACGCGCACATCGCGCTGGGCGCCTTCCATGCCGAGGTCATCGACAAGGTCGGCAAGCTGCTGGGCAAGACTCAGGGCGCCGACACGGCCACGGGGCTGAAGATGTTCGAGCAGGCCCTCAAGCTCAACCCCACCAGCGCCATCGCGATGATCGAGCGCGCCAACGGCCTGGTCATGCTGGAAGGCGACAAGCGCATGGACGTGGCCGAGCAGCTCTACACCGACGCCGCCGCCTGCGAGGCCATGGACGCCATGGAGCTGCTGGACATCGAGCTGGCCAAGGCCGAGCTGGAGGAGTGAAGGAATGAAGCGTGACGGAGTTCACGCTTCCCCTACCCTCGCTTACGGGATGTGCCCCCGGTGCATTGCGGGTGGACGCGGCGTAAGCTTCGCTCCGCATTCCAATCACTCTCGCGAGACAAGCTCATGAAGTTCCTGATCCCCGCCCTGGCCGCCGTCACCGCCCTCGCCGCCCAAGCCGGCAACAAGGCCACGCCTGAGCAAGCCGAACTGCGCGCGGAGTGCGCCAAGAGCTACAGCGACACCAGCAGCGTCGCAACGCCCGTGGCCGCCAACGAATACCAGTTCGTTTACTCCAACGGCAAGTACAAGGGCGAAGCCAAGCCCGGCAAGCTGCTGGCCTGCACCGAACACCAATACGCCGCCTACCTGGACAACAAGGCCGACCCCGCCAAGGTGATGGCCGCCTACCCCACCGCCGCCGGCCGCCCGACGACCAAGAAGAAGGCCGAGCCCTTCCGCCTCTGATCTGCGGCCTCTCGGCCACCACAAGGGCGCCCCAAGGGGCGCCCTTTGTCTTGGCGACGACATGACAGCGGGCACGTGCAATTGCGGTGCGACAGGCGTAATCTAGGGATCACCCTGATGAGCGGAGGTCTTGCCATGAGACACCTCGCAATTGCTTTGACGGCCCTGGTCAGCACGCTGCCCACCTACGCCGCCGAAACGCCCGCCACCCTGGCCCAGGCTGTTTTGCGCGATGGCTGCGCACAGAGCTATGCCAGCTACCTCTACTACTACCCACCCGGCAGCCAGGCCCCGGCGTTCAGCGGCGAGCGCTACAAGGGCGACAACCGCTACTACAACGACGCCAAGCCCTGCGAAGCCGAGCACTACGCCGTCTACCTGGACAAGGCCGACCCGGCCACGGTGATGGCGGCCTACCCGACGGCCGCCGGCCTCGCCAAGGTCAAGAAGGCGCCGGCCACCAGGCCGACGCCTGCTGCCGCCGTCAAGCCGAAGTGATGTGAACGCCGCGTGACGCGGCGGACTTCTCGGGCCGAGCGCCGGGCCGCTCCCAAGCAGGCCCGCTTGGCGATGTGTGAGCGGGGCACACCCCGCGAGCATCGCCGCCCCCTCGGGGGGCCGATCAGGCGCGCCCCGCGTTCAGCGCGGCGCGACTGGGCGGGGGGCCTCACTGATCGCGGGCCCAGGGCATCATCAGCGCCAGCATCAAGAGCTTCTCGAACTCGGGCGCGAAGTTCTCGATGATGGCCTCGGGGTCGGGGCACAGCCCCGCATCCGTGATGAGACCGAACTGCACCCGGCCTGCATAGGTCAGGATGCTCACGCCCATGCCGATGTCGCCCGACTGCGGCACCCAGAACATCACCTTCTCCACCGTCGAGCCGCAGAACTTCAGCGCCTCGGCGGGGCCGGGCACATTGGTCATCACGGCCGTGGCCTTCTTGGCGAAGAGGTTCAGCATCGCGTGCTGCACCGGCTTGATCAGCAGGCCCGCCACCGACAGCAGGCCAAAGGCCATCACCGGCTGAAAGCTGCCCTTCAACTCGCTCATGCGCGCGCGCACCGCGAACAACCGCTCCACCGGGTTGGCAATGCCGATGGGCAGCACCAGAGGCACCAGGCCGAAGCGGTTGCCCAGCTGCCATGCCTGCTCCAGCGGACGCAGGTTGACCGGCACCATGGCGCGGATCTCCTTGCCCGCGGGGTCCTCGCCCCTGTCAGCCAGGTACTTGCCGATGGCGCCGGCCGCGCAGGCCAGCAGCACGTCGTTGATGGACGCCCCCAGCGCCTTGCCGACGGCCTTCACGTCGTCCAGCGCCAGGCTGTCGTCCCAGGCCACGGTCTTGCGCGCGCCGGGCTTGCCCTTCAGCCGCGTGGGCGAGTCGTCCGGCATCAACGCGAAGGCCGCCACGTCGGACACCGCCTGGTAGCCCATGCGGGCCATCTCCAGCGACGAGTCCACCGGCGTGCTGCCGCTCATCACCACATCCACGCCCTTGGACATGCCCTTGCCCGCCAGGCCGATGGCCTTCACCGTCATGTTGCTCATGGGGCGCAGGAAGGCGTCCAGCAGCCAGTCCATCTCCTGGGCTTCGTCGGGTTCGGCAAGCGGCGCACGCCGGGGCGGCGCCTTGCCGCCGTCGGTGATGGACAACATCACCGCGATCAGCGCAATGCCGTCCGCGATGCAATGGTGGATGCGGCAGATCAGCGCGCTCGTGCCGTCGCCCATGTCCTCGATGAGCTGCATCTGCCACAGCGGCCGCGCAGGGTCCAGCGGCTGGCTGCACAGGGCGGCCACGCGCTTGCGCAGCACCTCGTCGTTGCTTTCGCCACGCAGCGGCAGCGGCACCTCGCCGACGACATGGTTGGCGATGTCGAAGTCCTTGTCCTGCACCCACTGGGCGCCCATCAGCGCATCCTCGACGACCCGCTGCCGGAAGCGCGGGTACTGCAGCAGCCGCTCGGCCACGCGCGTGCGCAGCGCGTCCAGCGTGATGCCCGGCCGTATGGACCAGACCCCGACGATCATCATCAGGTTGGCCTCGGTGTCCATGCGCAGCCAGGCG
>CBFGPX010000130.1:0-11665 GCA_965650725.1 uncultured Comamonadaceae bacterium
GCTTGCTTCCGGGCTCTATATGGCGTCCTCGCAAACCTGGGCCTTGTATCCCATTCACAAGTCCGTGGGCGTTCTGATTCTCGGTGTGGCGCTGTGGCGAACGGTTCGCCGGCTGAAACTGGGGTGGCCGCAGCCGGTGGGACAATATTCGAATATCGAGCATCTGCTGTCGAAGGCAACCCATTGGACCTTGCTCGGCGCCACGCTGGCGATGCCTGTTTCCGGCATGCTTTATTCCACGCTCAGCGGCCACGGTTTCGGCATATTCGGCTGGGTGCTCGTGCACGGCAACCACAACTCGGCAAATCCCGCAGAAGTGCTTCCGTACTCGATGCAAGGAGCGGAGATTGCCCAGGCGACTCACAGTTCGCTGGGTTATCTGCTGATCGGCGTGATCGCACTGCACGTGCTGGGTGCGCTGAAGCACCACCTGATCGACAGGGATGAAACCCTGAGGCGGATGCTGGGCTTGCGCCGCAAGCCCAGCACGAGCGGCACACGGGCAGCCGGCCTTAGAACTCCGCGTTCAAGCTGACCGCGAAGGTGCGGCCCGGCGCGGTGGACAGCTCGATCTGCTGGCGGTCGCGCGCGTTGGCGGGCTGCAGGCTGCGCGTGCCGGCGTAGCTCCAGTAGCGCTTGTCGGCAAGGTTCAGCACCGCGGCGTTCAGGCGCAGGTTCTTGCCGAGGCGCCAGTAGCTGCCCAAATCGAAGCGGGCAAAACCTGGCACGCGGTAGAGCACGACGGTGGAATCAGGCAGCTGGGCGCCGGGGTTGTTGGTGAAGGACTGGCGCGCCGTGGCGGTGGCCTGCTTGCCGCGCACGAGGGTGCCGGTCAGGTGCAGGCCCCAGGCGCGCTGCGCCGCATCAAAACCCAGGGCGGCAACGGCCTTGGCGGGCTGCACGGTGTCGAGGTCCACGTCCTTGTCGCCCGCGTAGTGGGACTTGGACGTGCCCTTGCTGTAGCCCAGCGCCCAGGTGCTGTACAACCCCTTGACGGCCGGCGCCCAGGTGCCGTGGTCCAGCCGCAGGCTCAGCTCGCCGCCGTAGATGGTGGCCTCGTCGCGGTTCTCGGCCTGGTACAGGATGCTCAGGCTGGGCTGGATGTTGACGAACTTCTCCGGGTTGTTGGCGCGCGTGAAGCGGGTGTAGGAGATGAAGTCGTCGTACTGCGTGTAGAACAGCGAGCCGGCGAAGGTGACGCCCGGCGTGGGCGCGCCCTTCAGGCCGATGTCGAAGGCGTTGCTGGTCTCTTCCTTCAGGTCGCGGTTGCCCAGCAGCGCATAGCTGCCGCCGCCGCTGTTCCAGTAGCCGAAGATCTCGCTGTTGGAGGGCGCACGGCCGCTGCGCTTCCATTGCGCATACGCGGTCAGGCTGGGCTGCACTTCGACCAGCAGCGCCAGGCTGGGGCTGGCGATGGTGGTCGCCGGCGCCTTGCCGTACATCGCCTCCAGCTCGGCCTGGGTGATGCGCGGGTTGTTGAAGCTGCCGGTGTTGCGAATGCTGGGGTCCACGCGGTCCACGCGCAGGCCCGGCACGACGGACAGGCGCTTGCCGGCGAGCTGGAAGTCCATCGTGTCTTCGGCAAAGACGCCGGTGCGCACGGTCAGCGTGTCGGGGAAGGGCTGGCCGACCGCGCCCAGGCCGGTCTCGCTGGTCGTGAACGGGTGTTCGTTCTCCGTGCGCGAGTGGTTCAGACCGAACTTGAGGCCGTGGTTGGCGATGCGCTTCTCGGCCAGCGTGGAGAAGCCGATCTGCTGCGTGGTGTTGCGCGAGGCCTCGCGGACCTTGGCGTTGGTGACCAGCGTGACGGTGTGGGTCACGTCGTCCATGTCGGTGCTCTGCACGTAGACCCGCGTGCTGAGCTTGTCGACCAGGCCGTCGGCACCGGGTGTCCAGGTGTGGGCCAGCGAGACGGTGTCGCGCTGGGTGCGCGCGTCCTGCACCGACCTGCCGGTGATGGCGGTGGCGTTGGTGTCCCAGGCGTCGAAGGACGAGTCGCTGCGCTTGCGGTAAAGGTCGGCGGCCAGCTCCAGCCGGTGGGCCGGGGTCACGCGCAGCACGCCCTTCAGCAGCAGCGCGTCGGAGTGCCAGTCCTCCGGGTAGGTGGGCACGGTGGTGCTGTTGTTCTCGGTCTGCTGGCCGTCGCGGCGCGTGTAGCTCAGCAGCAGGCCCAGATCGCCGCTCTGCGCGGCCAGCGTGGCGCCCTTGCTCCAGGTGCGGTTGGCCTCGCTGTAGCCGAGCTTGGCGCCGGCGAAGAAAGGCTTGCCGGCGTTGACGAAGTCTTCCGGCGACTTGCTGCGAAAGCTCACCGCACCGCCGATGCCGCCCGCCGAGCGCTGCGAGCTGGTGGTGCCGGACTGGATGTCCACCGACGCGTACAGGTCGGGGTCGATGAAGTCGCGGCCCATGCCGAAGGTGCCGTCCTCGGAGCGCGCGGTCAGCGGCGCGCGGCTGATGGCGTCGGGCATCTCGATGCCGTCCACGTCCAGGCCCACGCGGTTGCCCTCGACGCCGCGGATGTTGTAGTTGGTGGTGCCGCCGCGGTCGTAGCGGCTGGCGCCACGGGTCGAGCCCGTCACCGTGCCGGGCGCTTCCACGAGCGGCTGGTAGCGGATGAGATCGGCGATGCCGGTGCCGCCGTTGCGCTCGATGTCGTCCTGCGTCAGCACCGTGCGCGTGCCGGCCTCGGCGCGCTCGGTGGCGGCCTTCACGCGGACGACCGGCAACGCGTCGGCCGGGCGCAGCACCCAGACACCGACGCCGCGCTGCTGCGCGTCCAGGTCGGTGCCGGCCAGCAGGCGTGCAAAGCCCTCGCTCACGTCATAGCGGCCCTGCAGCCCCGGGCTGCGCAGGCCGGTGACCAGGGCGGCGTCCAGTTGCAGCGTCACGCCGGCCGCGACGGCGAAGCGGGTCAGTGCCTCGCCGAGCGGGCCGGCTGGCACGCTGTAGGCGACGGCGGCGGTCTGGGCCTGGGCGGGCGTCAGCCCGGCGGCGGCGCCGGCCAGCGCCAGGGCCAGCAAGGCCTGCGCGAGCGGGGTGGATCGAGGCGCGCGGGCGAGCGCGCGGATGCGCTTGTTCTTGTTCATGCGAAACCTTTGGGAGTGGCCTGTTGGCTGGCTTCGCAAGGTTCGCGATGGCTGGCTGGGAGGAAATCGTTTGGGCAGTGCGAAGCCGCGGCACCCATAGTGCGCTGCGATCCGTTCTGCGTGTGGGCGGCCGCACCCTCGGGCGGCCGCCGCGGCTAACGGGGACTCAGGGCGACACGAAGCCCGTCTTGCCAGCCTTGCGCTCGTCCTCGGCGAGCTTCACGTCCACCTCGTCGACGCTGCCGTCCTCGTTGCGGTCGTGCAGCTTGAACATGCGCAGGCCGGTGGCCTGGAACTCTTCCAGGCTGATGCTGCCGTTCTTGTCGGCGTCCAACACGCCGAAGCGCACCTTGGCCTGGCGCATCTGGCGCTGCAGCTCTTCCTTGCGTTTCTCGGGGTCGGCGGTCTTGCTGATGCGCGCCATCAGCCGGCCCTCGAACTCGCCCAGGTACTCGGCTTCGCTGAGCTGGCCGTCGGCGTTGAAGTCGATGCGCACGAACTCGACCTGGCGGCCCAGCCTGAACTCGGCCAGCGAGACCTTGCCGTCGCCGTTGATGTCCTGCTCGGTCATGAACGTGGTGGAGGAATGCGAGGCGGCCAGGGCCGGCAGCGCGGCCAGGCCCAGCAGGGTTGCGACAAGGTGGTGCTTCATGGTGCAGGGCTTCATGGCTGGGGCTGGACTTCGATCGTGAGCGTGGCGGTGTTGCTGAGCCACAGCGCGGGGTTGTCGGGCGACGCGCGGCGCACGCGCACCTGCAGCAGGTACAGGCCCGCGGTCCTGGGCTTGAAGCTGACCTCGCCGGCGGCGTTGGTGCTGAAGTCCTGCTCGGCCTGCTTCTGGCGGGCGTAGTTCTGGCCGTCGGCAATGACGATCAGCGTCTCGCCGACCAGCGGCTTGCGGTTCTCGCGCACGCGCACGGTGACGGTCTCGCCGGCGTAGAGGTCGTAGGGCTTGGTGACCGGATGGATCTCGACGCCCTCGGTGTCGAAGTCCAGCGACGCGCTGGGCTTGCCGCGGGTCACGTAGACGTCGGCGCGGGTGAGGCTCTGCACCTCGATGGGCTGGTCGCCGGGCTGCACGTCGTCCTTGCGCTCGGCGAAGTGCACCTTGCCGCCACGCAGCACGCCCTTGGCCAGGCGGCCCTTGCGCACACCGGACGACACCAGGTAGGTGCCGCTGCCGGCGGCCAGCGGCACCTCCAGGTAGCTGGCGTCCTTCAGCACGGCGGCCGGCGCCAGCGGCAGCTTCTTGCCATCGGGGCCGATCAGGTGGAAGGCATCGGACTTCATCGCCACGTCGGGGCGCAGGTCGCCCTCGGCAAACGAGGCCTCCACCGTCACATGCTTGCGCTGCTCCTCGGTGTTGAAGGCGTTGGGCTTGAGGTAGGGCGAATGGGCCTGGGCGCCAGCGCTGAGCAGCAGCGGGGTCAGCCAGAAGGCGAGTCTTGGGGGCCGTAGGAGGGACATGGGTGGAGGTTGGCTAGGTTCATCGGGGCGTGATGTGGCGGCTGGCTGGCATCGGCGCTGCACTATAGATGAGAATTACTTTTATTTGCGAATCATTCTCATAAAGGCAGGGAAATACGCGCTCGGTCGCCCGCGGACGCTGGTGGACCTTGCGATTCGTGGCGCTTGTCACGGTCTAGCCCGAATGACCCCACGGGACTGAACGGTCATTCAGATTTCACTTGCCTTCGGTCGATCCAAAAATAGAATGAACGATCATTCAGTTCTAAAACAGAGGCCTCCCATGCCCAAGCTCCCGTCCCGCTCCTCCCTCGGCATGCCGGCATTCACGCTGCTGACCGTGGCGGTCGCCGTCCTGGCGGCGTTCACGCTGAGCGCCTGCAGTCCGGCCCAGTCCCAGTCCGGCGCCCAGCCGGGCGCCGCACCGGCCGCCAAGGTCGGCGTCGTCACGCTGCAGCCGCAGCGCGTGGAACTCACCGCCGAGCTGGCCGGACGCACCGTCGCCTTCCAGAACGCCGAGGTGCGCCCGCAGGTGACCGGCATCGTCAAGACGCGCGCCTTCACCGAGGGCAGCGATGTGAAGTCGGGCCAGCTGCTCTACCAGATCGACCCCGCCAGCTACCAGGCCGCGCTGGACAGCGCCAAGGCGGCCCTGGCCAAGGCCGAGGCCAATGCCACCACCGCCAAGCTGAAGGCCGCCCGCTATGACGAGCTGGCCGGCATCGATGCCGTCAGCAAGCAGCTGCGCGACGACACCCAGGCCGCGCTGAAGCAGGCCCAGGCCGACGTGGCCGCCGCCACCGCCGCCGTGCGCGCCGCGCAGATCGACCTGGACCGCACCCGCGTGACCGCGCCCATCGCCGGCCGCATCGGCCGCTCGGCGGTGACGCCCGGTGCGCTGGTCACGGCCAACCAGGCCGCCGCCATGGCCACGCTGCAGCAGCTGGACCCGATCTACGTGGACGTCACGCAAACCAGCGCCGAGCTGCTGCGCCTGCAGCGCGACCTGGCCGAAGGCCGGCTGCAGCGTGACGCCGCCGGCCAGGCCCGCGTGAAGCTGGTGCTGGAGGACGGCAGCACCTACGCGCAGGAAGGCAAGCTGCAGTTCAGCGAGCTGCAGGTGGACCCGGCCAGCGGCAGCGTCACGCTGCGCGCCCAATTCCCCAACTCCAAGCGCCAGCTGCTGCCGGGCATGTATGTGCGCGCCCAGGTGCAGAGCGGCGTGCAGGCCGAGGCGCTGCTGGCGCCGCAGGCCGCCGTGTCGCGTGACGCCAAGGGCAACGCGACGGCCATGGTGGTCGACAAGGACGGCCGCGCCGAGGCGCGTCAGCTGCAGACCGGCCCGGTCATCCGCGGCCAGTGGCTGGTGACGGCAGGCCTGAAGGCCGGCGACCACCTCATCGTGGACGGCCTGCAGCGCCTGCGCCCGGGTGCGCCGGTGCAGGCCGTGGCGCCTGCGGCTGCCGCCATCGCCGCGTCGGCCACGCTGGCGCGCTGAACGGGAGCCCACCACCATGTCCCGCTTCTTCATCGACCGCCCCATCTTCGCGTGGGTGCTGGCCATCGTCGTCATGCTGGCCGGCGCGCTCTCCATCGAGACGCTGCCGGTCTCGCAATACCCCAGCATCGCGCCGCCGCAGGTCTCCATCAACGCCAGCTACCCCGGCGCCTCCGCCAAGACGCTAGAAGACACCGTCACCCAGGTCATCGAGCAAAAGCTCAAGGGCATAGACGGCCTGACCTATATGTCGTCCACGTCGGACTCGCAGGGCAATGCCAGCATCACGCTGACCTTCGCCGCCGGCACCAACCCCGACACCGCCCAGGTGCAGGTGCAGAACAAGTTGGCCGCCGCCACGCCGCTGCTGCCGCAGGAAGTGCAGCGCCAGGGCGTGCAGGTGGTCAAGTCCACCATCAACTTCCTGATGGTGGTGGGCTTCGTGTCCGAGGACGGCAAGCAGTCCCAGGTGGACCTGTCGGACTACGTCTCCACCCAGGTGCTGGACCCGCTGAGCCGCGTGGAAGGCGTGGGTGAGGTGCAGCTGTTCGGCGCCCAGTACGCGATGCGCATCTGGCTGAACCCCAACCAGCTCAACCAGCACGGCCTGACCCCGGCCGACGTGACGGCCGCCATCCAGGCGCAGAACGCGCAAGTCTCCGCCGGCCAGCTGGGCGCCGCGCCCGCCAACGTGGGCCAGCAACTCAACGCCACGGTCACGGCGCAGAGCCGGCTGCAGACGCCGGAGCAGTTCCGCAACATCGTGCTGAAGACGGCCGCCGACGGCGCCACCGTGCACCTGCGCGACGTGGCCCGCGTGGAGCTGGGCGCCGAGAGCTACGCCACGCTGTCGCGCTACAACGGCAAGCCCGCCGCGGGCCTGGCCGTCAAGCTGGCCACCGGCGCCAACGCCTTGTCCACCGCCAAGGCCGTGGAGGCGGAACTGAAGCGCATGGAACCCTTCATGCCCGCCGGCGTGAAGGCCGTCATCCCCTACGACAGCACGCCCTTCGTCGAGGTGTCCATCCACGAGGTGGTGAAGACGCTGATCGAGGCCGTGATCCTCGTGTTCCTCGTGATGTATCTGTTCCTGCAGAACTTCCGCGCGACGCTGATCCCGACGATCGCCGTGCCGGTGGTGCTGCTGGGCACTTTCGGCGTCATGGCCGCGGCGGGCTTCTCGATCAACACGCTGACGATGTTCGGCCTGGTGCTGGCCATCGGCCTGCTGGTGGACGACGCCATCGTCGTGGTCGAGAACGTCGAGCGCGTGATGACCGAGGAGGGCCTGTCGCCCAAGGAGGCGACGCGCAAGTCCATGGGCCAGATCACCGGCGCGCTGGTGGGTATCGCGCTGGTGCTGTCGGCCGTGTTCGTGCCCATGGCCTTCTTCGGTGGATCGACCGGCGTCATCTACCGCCAGTTCTCGATCACCATCGTGTCGGCCATGGTGCTGTCGGTGTTCGTCGCGCTGGTGCTGACGCCGGCGCTGTGCGCCACGCTGCTCAAGCCCGGCCACGGCCCCGCCACGCGCGGCTTCTTCGGCGCCTTCAACCGCCGCTTTGACAGCGCCACCAACGGCTACCAAGGCGTGGTCGCCCGCATGATCCGCCGCTGGGGCCGCCACCTGGTGGTCTACGGCGCGCTGGTGCTGGGCATGGCCTGGCTGTTCCTGCGCCTGCCCACGTCCTTCCTGCCGGAGGAAGACCAGGGCATCCTGTTCTCGCAGATCCAGCTGCCCGCCGGCGCCACGCAGGCCCGCACGCTGGACGTGGTGCAGCGCGTCGAGAACCACTTCCTGACGAACGAGAAGGACAACGTCGAATCCGTGTTCGCCGTCACCGGCTTCAGCTTCGCCGGCCGCGGCGAGAACATGGCCATCGGCTTCGTGAAGCTGAAGGACTGGAGCCTGCGCAAGGCCGCCGCGCAAAAGGTGCAGGCCATCGCCGGCCGCGCGATGGGCGCGTTCATGCAGTACCGCGACGCCTCGGTCTTCGCCTTCGCGCCGCCGGCGGTGCTGGAGCTGGGCAATGCCAGCGGCTTCGACATCTACCTGCAGGACCAGGGCGGCGTGGGCCGCGAGGCGCTGGTGGCCGCACGCAACCAGTTCCTGGGCATGGCGGCCAAGGACCCGACGCTGGTGGCCGTGCGCCCCAACGGCCTGGAAGACGCGCCCCAGCTTCGCCTGGACGTGGACACGGCCAAGGCAGGTGCGCTCGGCATCTCGGTGGCCGACATCAATGCGCTGCTGTCCACCGCCTGGGGTGGCAGCTACGTCAACGACTTCATCGACCGCGGCCGCGTGAAGAAGGTCTACCTGCAGGCCGACGCCGCCTACCGCATGCAGCCCGAGGACCTGAACAACTGGCGCGTGCGCAACGCGTCGGGCCAGATGGTGCCGTTCTCGGCCTTCGGCACGGCGCACTGGGAGCTGGGCTCGCCCCGCCTGGAGCGCTACAACGGCCTGCCCGCGCTGGAAGTGCTGGGCCAGCCGGCACCGGGCCAGAGCTCGGGCGCGGCGATGAAGTCGGTGGAGGCCATCGTGGCCCAGCTGCCGCCCGGCATCGGCGTCAGCTGGACCGGCCTGTCCTACCAGGAACGCCTGACCGGCGACCAGGCGCCCATGCTGTACGCGATCTCGCTGCTGGTGGTCTTCCTGTGCCTGGCCGCGCTGTACGAGAGCTGGAGCATCCCGTTCTCGGTGATGCTGGTGGTGCCGCTGGGCGTCATCGGCGCGCTGCTGGCGGCGTCGATGCGTGGCCTGTCCAACGACGTGTATTTCCAGGTCGGCCTGCTGACCACCATCGGCCTGTCGGCGAAGAACGCGATCCTGATCGTGGAGTTCGCCAAGGAGCAGATGGAGCACGGCAAGGACGCGATCACCGCCACGCTGGAAGCCGTGCGCCTGCGCCTGCGCCCCATCCTGATGACCTCGCTGGCCTTTGCCCTGGGCGTGCTGCCGCTGGCCATCGCCACCGGCGCCGGCTCCGGCAGCCAGAACGCCATCGGCACCGGCGTGCTGGGCGGCATGCTGAGCGCGACGGTGCTGGGCATCTTCTTCGTGCCGGTGTTCTTCATCGCCGTGCAGCGCTGGTTCCCGAAGAAGACATCCCCGGCGCCCGCCCCCGTGGCCGCGCCTCAAGCCCTGGAGGGCCTGTGACATGACCAAGTTCCTGACCATCCTCGCCGCGAGCCTGACGCTCGCCGGCTGCGCCAGCCTGGCGCCCACCTACGAGCGCCCCGCTGCCCCCGTCGCCGCGCAATGGCCCGTCCCACAAACAACCACGGCTGACGCCAAGGCCGCCGACCTCGGCTGGCGCGAGTTCTTCACCGATGCCAGGCTGCAGACGCTGATCGAGCAAGCCCTGGCCAACAACCGCGACCTGCGCGTGGCGGTGCTGAACGTGACCCGCGCCCAGGCGCAGTACGGCGTGCAGCAGGCCGACCGTCTGCCCACGGTGGCCGCAGGCGCCGGGCAGACGGCCAACCGCGCCCCTGGCGGCACCATCACGCGCCAGTACACGGCCACGCTGGGCGTCAGCGCCTGGGAGCTGGACCTGTTCGGCCGGGTCAGGAGCCTGAACGACGCGGCACTGCAGCAGTACCTTGCCACAGACGACGCGCGCCGCAGCGCGCAGATCAGCCTCGTCGCCCAGGTGGCCGGCGGCTGGCTGACGCTGGCGGCCGACCAGGAGCGGCTGGCTCTCGCCGAGCAGACGCTGCAGGCCCGGCAGGACAGCCTGCGTCTGACGCAGCGGCTGCAGGGCGCGGGTGTGTCGTCCACGCTGGATCTGCGCCAGGCCGAGATCGCCGCCGAGCAGGCGCAGAGCGACCTGGCCAGCCTGACCGCGCAGGTCGCGCAGGACCGCAACGCGCTGGAGCTGCTGGTGGGCCAGCCGCTGACCGCCGCGCAGTGGCCCGCCGCCGGCACCGATGCCCCCGTCACGCAGCTCGCCGAGCTGTCGGCCGGCCTGCCCAGCGATGTGCTGCTGACCCGCCCCGACGTGCAGCAGGCCGAGCGCACGCTGCAGGCCGCCAACGCCAACATCGGCGCGGCGCGCGCGGCCTTCTTCCCGCGCATCAGCCTGACCGCCAGCGCCGGCACGGCCAGCGGCGAGCTGGACGGGCTGTTCCGCTCGGGCTCCGGCATCTGGAGCTTCGTGCCGCAGGTATCGCTGCCGATCTTCGACGCCGGCCGCAACAACGCCAACCTGAAGATCGCCCAGGTGGACCGCGACATCGCCGTGGCGCAGTACGAGAAGAGCATCCAGGCCGCCTTCCGCGATGTGGCCGATGCGCTCGCCGCACGCGCCACGCTGGGGCAACAGGTCGCGTCGCAGCAGCGCCTGGTGGGCCAGACGCGGGACGCGCTGCGGCTGGCCGAGGCCCGCTTCCGGCAGGGCCTGGACGACCGCCTCGCGACGCTGGATGCGCAGCGCTCGCTCTACGCCGCCGAGCAGGGGCTGATCAACGCGCGGCTGGCGCAGCAGGTCAACCGCGTGACGCTGTACAAGGCCTTGGGTGGCGGATCCACCACCGGCACAGCAGCGCCACAATCCGCGTCGTGACTGCCTCCATCCACCCCTCCGACCGCACGCTGGCGCGCCGCCAGCAGGTGCTGGACGCCGCGGCCGAATGCTTTCGCCGCCGCGGCTTCCACGCCGCCAGCATGGCCGAGATCGCCAAGACGGCGGGCATGAGCCCGGGCCACATCTACAACCTGTTCGAGAACAAGGACGACATCATCGCGGCCATCGTCGAGCGGGACTGCGAGGAGGTGCTGGCGCGCATTGCCGAGTTCCAGCAGGAAGGCGACCTGCTGCAGAAGATGCTGGCCGGCACCGAGCAGGCCATCGACGAGCACAGCCAGGTGGCCAAGTCGGCGCTGCAACTGGAAGTGCTGGCCGAGGCCGGCCGCAACCCCAAGCTGGCCGCCGTCGTGCGGCAGAGCCAGGCGCTGGTCAACGAACAGGCCCAGGCACTGGTGCGCCAGGGCTTGGGCGAACACGCGGCGGCGCTGACGCCGCAGGAGATCCAGGGCCGTGCGCTGCTGCTGGGCGCGCTGTTCAACGGGCTGATGGTGCTGAGCGTGCGCGACCCCGCGCTGGGCCAGCAGACGCCGGCCATCGCGCCCGTCATGCGGCGCGTGCTGCAGGTGCTGCTGGCGCCGTAGACAATGGCGGGCATGAGCATCCGCCCTCCGCACCAGTACGAAGATTTCATGCGCCATGTGTTCGAGCATGGCGTGCAGAAAAGCGACCGCACCGGCACCGGCACGCGCAGCGTGTTCGGTCACCAGATGCGCTTCGACTTAGGCCAAGGCTTCCCGCTGGTGACCACCAAGAAGGTGCACCTGAAGTCCATCATCCTGGAGCTGCTGTGGTTCCTGCGCGGTGACAGCAACGTCAAGTGGCTGCAGGAGCGCGGCGTGACGATCTGGGACGAATGGGCGCGGCCGGATGGCGACCTGGGCCCGGTCTACGGCGTGCAGTGGCGCAGCTGGCCCACGCCCGACGGCGGCCATATCGACCAGATCGCCGAGGTGGTGAAGCAGCTCAAGACCAACCCCGACAGCCGCCGCATCATCGTCAGCGCCTGGAACGTGGCCGACCTG